>NZ_CP163435.1:3154411-3469852 GCF_041051975.1 Streptomyces sp. R21
TGGAACTCAACCCCCGATGGGGATCTTGTTCTAGCTTGCGCCTCCGGTTCTCCGGCCTTTCGGCCCGCTCTCCGGCGGCGCAGGAAGAACATTACCTGAAGGTGGACGGGGCTCCAAAACGGGTATCCGCGCCGAGCAGCGCGGGGAGTTCGGCCAGCGAGACGATCCGATACGGGCCGACCGGAGCCTCGACGGCGGCGTACGCGCCGCCCCGATCGATCCAGATCGACAGCAGTCCGGCGTCGGCGGCTCCCCGCCCGTCGATCTCCGGATGGTCGCCCACGTACGCAACCTGGTGCGCGGGCAGCTCCAGGGCGTCGCAGGCGGCGCGGAAGGCCTGGGCGTCGGGCTTGGACACACCGAGCTCGGCGGCGCACAGGACCATCTCGAAGCGCTCGCGCACGCCTAGGGCGCGGAGCTTGTACTCCTGCACGTGGATGCTGGAGTTGGACAGCACCCCGTGGCGGTGGCTGGCGGCGAGCAGGTCGAGGGCGGGCAGCACGTCCGGGAAGAGCGCCCAGGCCCGCTCGTAGTGGGCGCGGTAACGGTGGAACCAGTCGTCGGCCTCCGCGTCGGTGAGCTCCTCGCCCAGGAAGACCCGGACCCGGTCCCGCCGCTGCCCCTCGAAGGAGGCCTCCCCCGCCGCGTACCGCGCCCACTGCTGATCGGTGACCTCCCGCCACCGGGCAAGGGCCTGCTCCACACCGACGTACCCGTCGAGCAGCCCCTCGGCCGCCAGATGCTCCCGCATGCCGGCGCGGTCCGCGGAGGTGTAGTCGAAGAGGGTGTCGTCGACGTCCCAGACCACGGCCTCGATGCTCATGATCCGACGGTAACGCGGTGCCGGGGAGCGCGTCTGCCGGTTGGCGGTTGTCCCGCGGGTACGACGAAAAGGCGGCACCCGGACCGGGTGCCGCCCCTTCGTAGGCGTACGGAACTGCCTGGACGTACCGGCTACGCCGCGAGCTTCGCCAGCGCCGCGTCGATGCGGGCCAGGGTCTTCTCCTTGCCCAGGATCTCCAGGGACTCGAAGAGCGGGAGGCCCACCGTGCGGCCGGTGACGGCGACGCGGACCGGGGCCTGGGCCTTGCCGAGCTTGAGGCCGTGGGCCTCGCCGGCGGCCAGGACGGCCTCCTTCAGGGACTCCGGGGAGGCCCAGTCGGCCGCGTCGAGCTTCTCGCGGGCGGTGGCCAGCAGCGCGTCCGAGCCGTCCTTCATGGCCTTGGTCCAGTGCGCCTCGTCGAAGACCGGCTCCGCGAGGAACAGGAAGTCGACGTTGTCCGTGATCTCGGAGAGGACCTTGAGGCGGGTCTGCGCGTGCGGGGCGACGGCCTGCCACTTCGCCTCGTCGAAGTCCTCCGGCGCCCAGGGCGCGAAGGGGGCCTTCAGCCACGGGGCGCAGCGCTGGGTGAAGTCCTTCACGTCGAGCAGCCGGATGTGGTCGGCGTTGATCGCCTCGCACTTCTTCAGGTCGAAGCGGGCCGGGTTGGGGTTCACGTCCGCGACGTCGAAGGCGGCGACCATCTCCTCGATCGAGAAGATGTCGCGGTCCGCCGCGAGCGACCAGCCGAGCAGGGAGAGGTAGTTGAGCAGGCCCTCGGGGAGGAAGCCGCGCTCGCGGTAGAGGTTCAGCGACGACTGGGGGTCGCGCTTCGACAGCTTCTTGTTGCCCTCGCCCATCACGTAGGGGAGGTGGCCGAAGGCCGGGGTCTCCTTGGCGATGCCCAGCTCGATCAGCGCCTTGTAGAGGGCGATCTGGCGGGGGGTGGAGGAGAGCAGGTCCTCGCCGCGCAGGACGTGGGTGATCTCCATCAGGGCGTCGTCGACGGGGTTCACGAGCGTGTAGAGGGGCGCCCCGTTGGCTCGTACGATCCCGTAGTCCGGCACGTTCTCCGGGAGGTACGTGATCTCACCGCGGACCAGGTCCGTGAAGGTGATCGCCTCGTCGGGCATGCGGAAGCGGACGATGGGCGTCCGGCCCTCGGCCTTGTACGCCTCCACCTGCTCGGCGCTCAGCTCGCGGCAGTGGCCGTCGTAGCCGGAGGGCTTGCCGGCGGCGCGGGCGGCGTCGCGGCGGGTGTCGAGCTCCACGGTGGAGCAGTAGCAGCGGTAGGCGTGGCCGGCGGCGAGGAGCTTGTCGGCGACGTCCTGGTAGATGTCCATGCGCTGCGACTGACGGTACGGCGCGTGCGGGCCGCCGATCTCGGGCCCCTCGTCCCAGTCGAAGCCCAGCCAGCGCATCGAGTCGAGCAGCTGGTTGTACGACTCCTCGGAGTCGCGGGCCGCGTCGGTGTCCTCGATGCGGAAGACCAGGGTGCCTTCGTTGTGCCGGGCGAACGCCCAGTTGAACAGGGCGGTGCGGACCAGGCCCACGTGGGGGTTGCCGGTCGGGGAGGGACAGAAACGTACGCGGACGTTCGCGTTAGCCACGCTTGATCACCTTGTTGGTGAGAGTGCCGATGCCTTCGATGGTGACGGCGACCTCGTCGCCGACGTTGAGGGGGCCGACCCCAGCCGGGGTGCCCGTGAGGATGACGTCTCCGGGGAGCAGCGTCATGGCCTCGCTGATGTTCACGATCAGATCCTCGATGGAGTGGATCATCTCGCTCGTACGACCCAGCTGGCGCTGTTGGCCGTTGACCGTGAGCTGGATGGTGAGGTCGCTCGGGTCGAGGTCCGTCTCCACCCAGGGGCCGAGCGGGCAGGAGGTGTCGAAGCCCTTGGCCCTGGCCCACTGCTTCTCGCGCTTCTGGACGTCGCGCGCGGTGATGTCGTTGGCGCAGGTGTAGCCGAGGATGACGTCCTTGACGCGCTCGCGCGGGACCTCGCGGCACATGCGGCCGATGACGACGGCCAGCTCGGCCTCGTGGTGGAGGTCACTGGTGAAGGACGGGTACTGGATCGCGTCGCCGGGGCCGATCACGGAGGTCGACGGCTTGAAGAAGGCGAACGGGGCGTCGGGCACCTCGTTGCCGAGTTCCTTCGCGTGCTCCGCGTAGTTGCGGCCGAAGGCCACGACCTTGTTCGGGAGCACCGGCGGCAGCAGGCGCACCTTGCTCAGGGGGACCTTCGTACCGGAGAGCTCGAAGTCCGCGAACGGGATGCCCTTGATGATGTCGAGGACGAGCTCGTCCGGCTTGTCGCCCTCGACCGCGCCGAAGGCGACGTTGCCGTCGATGGAGAATCTGGCGATGCGCACGGGTTCGTTGCGCCCCTCTACTGAGCCGGCTGGAGTCTGACGCTCCAGGCTAACGCGGCAAAGGGGCAGGCACCTCGCGGTCAAAGCTGCGCGGCGGGTGCTTGAGCGTCCGGGGAGCGGCGTGCGTATTGCTTCTCGTCAGGTCTCGGCGGAGGCCTTGGTTCTCGTCAGTTCTCGGTGGAGGCCGCGACCGGGACCTCCATGAGGATGGTGCGACGCGGGTTGGCGGTCTGGGCGGGGAGGTCGACGGAGTGGTCCGGCTGCTGCGGCGTCTGCAGATCGTCGGCGTCCTCGAGGTGCGCCAGCGTGGTGCGTCGCGGGTTGGCTATGTTGCGGAACATCATCGTCGTCTTCACCGTTGTTGACCGTGACCTTGTCTTTTGCGCGCGTCAGGCGGGGTCAAAGGGCCTCGCACGGGCGCGGGTTGTCGGATCTGCCATCCATGTAAAGCGTCAGGCTAAACATGCAATTCCCGGGCGAAGCCGTGAAGACGCCATGATCGGCATGTGAGTTTCCTCACTCACTAGTAGGCAAACCGGTCAATTCAGGCCGTCAACTCGACCCGGCGAAACGGGCATTGCGCCACTGAAGCCGACATTCCGCTCCTGATCATCTCGACTGGGACACCCCGTACACCCCTACTTATCGCCCCTTTATGTCCGTAATGGGGGAGATCACTTTCTACGTCTCGTAACGCACCCCTCACAAGGTGTCACGGTGGTCACAGCCTGACCCACGGCCCTTGTTGGAGATCCTGCACTGTGCTGGAATTCCACGGACCGCCGCGGGATGGAACCGACGCGCAGGGGCGCAACGCAGCGCCGAGTGGCGGCGGGAAGGGGGAGCCTGCGCCGGTCACTCACGACCACCACTGGGAGCGTATTCAGGGCGCTCCCACGACGCCGACACCGTCTCACCGTTCACGCGGAGAGGCGCCTGGTCCAGAGGTTGCGACGCTAGTGCAGGGACGTTTCAAGAGGGATGGCAGTGCTTCGGCGGAGCCGGAGCCGCACGGCGGGGCTGGCCCCAAGGCCGGCAGCTCCTCGCCCCAGCACGCCCAGAACCAGGGACCGGCACAGGTCGGCGGCAGCGGTGACCGTTCCGCGCGCCCCGGCGCCGCGACTCCCACTCCACCGGCCAAGCCGGCCGCGACGCCCAAGGGCAGCGGCAGTTCCGGCTCCCGAGTAGCGCTGCGCAACTGGCGCATCTCGACGCGCCTCGTGTCGCTGCTCGCACTCCCCGTGGTCGCAGCGACCTCGCTCGGCGCGCTGCGCATCAGCGACTCCATGGACGACATCCAGCAGCTCGACAACATGAAGCTGCTGACGGACATGACCAAGCAGGCGACCGAGCTCGCCGTCGCGCTGCAGGACGAGCGCGACCAGTCGGCCGGTCCGCTGGTGCACGGTGCGCCGGCGACGGACTACTCGGTCAAGGGCGTCCGCGACAAGACGGACAAGGCGTCGCAGGCCTTCATCGAGGGCACCGACGAGATCGAGGAAGCCAGCGCCAACGGACAGCTCACCGGCGTCCGCGAGAGCCTGGTCGGCCTCACCAGCGAGCTGAAGACCCTCAGCGACATCCGCCGCAACGCGTACGAGGACCCCAAGAACTCCACGCAGACGGTCGAGTCGTACCACCGGCTCATCACCCAGCTGCTCGACCTCTCCCAGGACATGGCCGAGGCCACCAGCAACCCGGAGATGATCCAGCGCACGCGCGCGCTGTCAGCGTTCTCCTCCGCCAAGGAGTACGCCTCCATCCAGCGCGCCGTCATCGCCGCCGCGCTGCCGGCTAACAACACGACGACCGGCAAGATGTCGGAGAACGACCGGCTGTACGCCCTCGGCGCGCAGGAGAGTCAGACCTCCGAGCTCAGCACCTTCGGCAACATCTACGGCGACGACGCCGCGGCGGAGCTCCTCAAGCCCATCGACGAGGGCAACCCGACGATCGAGTCGGCCGACGAGTACGCCAAGCGCGTGCTGGCCAACTCGGCCGGTCTCAGCGGCCAGGACAAGCGCTCGTACCGCGACTGGATCGACGCCGACTCGACCAAGATCCAGCAGATGTCCCGGATCGAGGACACGCTCCTCAACGAGATGGAGCAGAAGGCCCGCGAGCTGCGCAACGACTCCGAGCGCGAAGCGATCATCTCCGGTGCCCTGATCCTCCTCGTCCTCGGCGTCTCCCTCGTCGGCGCCTTCATCGTGGCCCGCTCCATGATCCGCTCGCTGCGCCGGCTCCAGGACACCGCGACCAAGGTCGCCCAGGACCGCCTGCCCGAGCTGGTCAAGCAGCTCTCCGAGTCCGACCCGCAGGACGTCGACACGTCCGTGGAGTCGGTCGGTGTGCACTCCCGGGACGAGATCGGCCAGGTGGCCGCGGCCTTCGACGACGTGCACCGCGAGGCCGTACGACTCGCCGCCGAGCAGGCCCTCCTGCGAGGCAACGTCAACGCGATGTTCACCAACCTGTCGCGCCGCTCCCAGGGTCTTATCCAGCGTCAGCTCTCGCTCATCTCCGAGCTGGAGTCCCGCGAGGCGGACCCGGACCAGCTGTCCTCGCTGTTCAAGCTCGACCACCTCGCGACCCGCATGCGCCGTAACGGTGAGAACCTCCTCGTTCTCGCCGGTGAAGAGCCCGGCCGCCGCTGGACCCGCCCGGTCCCGCTGGTCGACGTGCTCCGCGCCGCCGCCTCCGAGGTGGAGCAGTACGAGCGCATCGAGCTCTCCTCGGTGCCGGCCACCGAGGTCGCCGGCCGCGTCGTCAACGACCTCGTGCACCTGCTCGCCGAGCTGCTGGAGAACGCCACGTCGTTCTCCTCCCCGCAGACCAAGGTCAAGGTCACCGGTCACGCGCTGCCCGACGGCCGCGTCCTGATCGAGATCCACGACACCGGCATCGGCCTCTCCCCCGAGGACCTCGCCGCGATCAACGAGCGGCTCGCCTCGCCGCCCACCGTGGACGTCTCGGTCTCCCGCCGCATGGGTCTGTTCGTGGTCGGCCGTCTGTCGCAGCGACACGGCATCCGCATCCAGCTGCGTCCGTCCGACTCCGGTGGTACGACCGCGCTGGTCATGCTTCCCGTCGATGTCGCCCAGGGCGGCAAGAAGCCCGTTCCGGGCAAGCCGGGTCAGGGCCAGGGTGCTCCGGCCGTCGGCGGTCCGGCCGCCGCGCAGGCAGCGGCCGGTGTCGCCGCCGCGCGTCGCGGCCAGTCGGGCGGACCGGCCCTCGGCGCGGGTGCTCCCGCCGGTGGCGCGGGCCTGCTCGGTGCTGCTCCGCAGCGCGGGCAGGTCGGCGCGGGCCAGGGTCCGCGGGCCGCACTGCCGGGCAGCAACCAGGGCGGTCGCCCGGGTGCGCCGGGCGGAGCGCGCGGGCCGCAGGGTCCGGCGGGCCCCCAGCAGGGCAGGCCGGCTCCGGCCGGGGCCGGCGCCAGTGGCTTCGGCCAGGGTGCGCCGGGTGCCCCGCAGGGCCTCCAGGCCGCCGGGACCGGTACGCCGCAGGGCTTCAACGACAGCTCCTCGACCGGCTCGCACCGCGCGGGCTCCGCGCCGCGCCAGGGCGGCTTCGGCGACACCAGCACCGGTTCGCGTCAGGGCGGCTTCGGTGACGGCTCTCCCGCGACGCCGCCCGCGCAGCAGCAGCGTCCGGCCGAGAAGAGCGGTCGCCGCAGGCCCCAGCTTCCGGGGCGCGGTGGTCCGCGCGCCGAACTGCCGGGCGCCGACGCGCAGCCGCGGCCGAGCTGGAGCGACGACAACGCGCAGCCCCCCGTGCCGCGCGCCTCTCTCGACACGCCCCGCGGTCACGAGGAGCCCGACTCCACCTCGCGGCTGCCGCGGATCGACGACCGGCAGGGCCCGGGCTCCACGTCCGAGTTCGCGCGCCCCGACTTCGACGCCCCGCGTCCGCCGCAGAACACGGGTCACAACGCCGGGCAGAACAGTGGCCAGAACACCGGCCAGTTCGTCCGTCCGGACCTCTTCGGTCCGACCGGGCAGACTCCCTCGAGCCAGGACCCGTCCTCCACCGGCCAGTTCCCGATGCCCGGCTACGGCGGTTCCCCGGACCCGTCGTCCACCGGCCAGTTCACGCGTCCGGGGTACGGCAACGGCCAGGACTCCTCGTCCACCGGCCAGTTCGCCACACCGGGCTACGCCAACCGCCAGGACCCGTCGAGCACCGGCCAGTTCGAGCGCCCGCAGGTCAACGGCGCGCGGGACGGGGCCGACTTCGGCGCCCCCCGTCCGCAGGCGCCGCAGCAGCGGCCCACGCGTCCACAGGAGCCCGAGGCGCTGCCGCCGGCGGGCCCCGGCGACGGGCGTACGCCGCTGTACGACACGCTGGAAACCAACTGGTTCCACGGCCAGAACGGCCAGCCGGCGCAGAACGGTCAGGCCCAGAACAACGGTCAGGCCCAGAACGGCCAGGGTCAGCACACCCAGAGCAACGGCAGCCGGGACAACGGCGCGCAGGGCTCCGGGCAGGCTCCCCAGCAGTCGGGGCCCCCTGCGCCGCAGCGTCAGGCGTCCGCACCCACCGCCGCCCCCGGCGCCGGTACGGGTCCTTCGTCCTGGCGTACGTCACCCAACGACGATCTCGTCCGACAGGCCGAGCGCGTCCGTCAGCCGTCGGCGGGCGGAGTCACCACCTCCGGCCTGCCGCGCCGAGTACCGCGAGCGAATCTGGTCGCGGGCACGGCTCAGCAGCAACAGCACCAACCCGGTCCGCAGGTCTCGCGTGCGCCCGATGACGTACGCGGCCGGCTGACCAATCTCCGTCGGGGCATCCAGCAGGGTCGCCAGGCCGGTACCGGCCAGACCGGCAGCTTCCCCAGCCCCACTCACCAGCAGGAGCGTTAGTTGAGCCAGATGAGCCAGGCGGCACAGAACCTCAACTGGTTGATAACCAACTTCGTGGACAACACCCCAGGGGTGTCCCACACCGTCGTCGTATCCGCCGACGGCCTCCTTCTGGCCATGTCCGAAGGGTTCCCGCGTGACCGCGCCGACCAGCTCGCGGCCGTCGCCTCCGGTCTGACCTCGCTGACGGCCGGGGCCTCCCGGATCTTCGAGGGCGGCACGGTGGCACAGACGGTCGTGGAGATGGAGCGCGGCTTCCTCTTCCTGATGTCCGTCTCGGATGGATCGTCCCTTGCGGTCCTCTCCCACCCGGAGTGCGACATCGGCCTTGTCGGCTACGAGATGGCGCTGCTCGTCGACCGCGCGGGCGCAGTGCTCACGCCGGACCTGCGCGCCGAACTACAGGGAAGTCTGCTCCACTGACGGCCCTGGGTTCCACCCACAGCACGAAATCACCGTCCGGCCGCCACAATCCCCCCACCGGCCTCAACAGACGGCACACGACCGACTTGCTGTCCCGCCCGGAGGATTCATGACCCCGCCCACCGCCTCTCATGATCCGTACGCGTCGTCGTACGAGGATGAGGGCGACCAGCCGCTGGTACGTCCCTATGCGATGACCGGCGGCCGGACCCGGCCGCGCTACCAGCTCGCCATAGAGGCGCTGATCAGCACCACGGCCGACCCGGCCCAGCTGATGGGGCTGCTCCCCGAGCACCAGCGCATCTGCCACCTCTGCCGTGAAGTGAAGTCGGTCGCGGAGGTGTCGGCCCTCCTGTCCATGCCCCTGGGCGTGGCCAGGATCCTTGTCGCGGACCTCGCCGAGGCCGGACTCGTCGCCATTCACCAGCCTGGCGGCGACGAGAACAACGGCGGTGCACCGGACGTGACACTGCTCGAAAGGGTGCTCAGTGGACTTCGCAAGCTCTGACGGAGGTCGGGCGACCACCTCCGCGAAGATCGTGGTGGCGGGTGGTTTCGGCGTGGGCAAGACCACGTTCGTCGGCGCCGTCTCGGAGATCAACCCGCTGCGCACCGAGGCCGTCATGACGTCCGCTTCCGCGGGCATCGACGACCTCACCCACACCGGGGACAAGACCACCACGACGGTGGCCATGGACTTCGGCCGCATCACCCTCGACCAGGACCTGATCCTGTACCTCTTCGGTACGCCGGGTCAGGACCGCTTCTGGTTCATGTGGGACGACCTGGTCCGCGGCGCGATCGGCGCGGTGGTCCTGGTGGACACCCGCCGTCTCGCCGACTGCTTCCCGGCGGTCGACTACTTCGAGAACAGCGGGCTGCCGTTCGTCATCGCCCTCAACGGCTTCGACGGACACCAGCCGTACTCGCCCGAAGAGGTGCGCGAGGCGCTTCAGATCGGTCCGGACGCCCCGATCATCACGACGGACGCCCGACACCGTGCGGATGCGAAGAGTGCCCTGATCACGCTGGTCGAGCACGCTCTCATGGCTCGTCTGAGATAGCAATCAAGTCGGCAACGCCATACGGCAGTTGTCGTAGACGCTCTGGAGCCGGCTGTGTCATTTGACACGGTCGGCCTCAGTGTTCATAACGTTTCGACAGAGAATTTCACTGGCACAGACACGCATCGCGGTCACCCGGTGTCGCTGTGCTCACAAAAGCCCCGCCTTTTGGCGGGGCTCGCTCTTTATGACCGTTTTATCTAGGGCTTACGTCACTCGGAATCATCGGTTCCGAGTGTTTGGAACGGCGCAGCCTGACGTGCTGGAATGCGCTGAACTGCCCAGTAGTCAAGGGCGGCTGATCGGCCCGGAAGACAAGGGCGCTGGCAGACACCGCGGCACAACGTAGGTGCCGACGCCGAGAGGTTGTTGGTCGAGTGAGGCGAAGCAAGAACGGTCCCGAGCCGTCGGCACGGGGCAACTTCACCCCGCCGCCGCGCGGAGCGGCGCCCATCCAGGTGCCCGGTCCGGAGCCCATGGCGGTGCCCACGCCGAGCGGCGGTCGTTTCTCCCCGCGCAACTGGCGCGTGCCCACCCGGCTGAACGCGATCCTGCTCATACCCGTGCTGGTCGGCCTGGTCATGGGCGGCTTCCAGGTGAAGGGCTCGATCGACACCTGGCAGGAGGCCCAGGACGCGGAGAAGACCGCGCGCCTGGTCCGCGCAGCCCTCGACTACGGCGACCGGCTCTACCAGGAGCGCGACATCACCGCCGCTCCCCTGCTGGAGGGCAAGGGCCAGAAGGACCCCACCGTCGTCAAGGCCCGCGCGGCCACCGACGCCGCCGCCGACGCCTTCGACGAGGCCGCCCAGGACATGCCGCAGAAGGCGAACCTGGAGCGGCGTCTCGCCATCTTCCGCAAGGTCGAGCCCGGCCTCGACACGCTCCGCAAGAAGGCGTACACCGCCGACCTTCGCGGCGTGGACACCGAAGAGGGCTACGTCGCCATCCAGCACCCGCTGATGGAGTTCTCCAACGAGCTCGGCCTCGGCACCGGAAACATCACCAGCTACGGCCGTACCGTCTACGCGATCTCGCTCGCCAAGGCGGCCCTGTCGCTGGAGCGGTCCATCGGCATGCACCTGCTGACCAAGCCGGGCCCCGGTGAGGGCAGCTTCGCCACCCAGCGCACCGCCCTCGCCTCGTACGCCTACCTCGAGGGCATCGCCATCGAGGAGTACCGCGGCGGTGGCACCCAGGCCGACGCGGACAAGCTCGAAGCCGCCAAGCGGAAGATCGAGGAGGACGGCGCCGCCCAGGCCAAGGCCGCCAAGCAGGCCCACCCGTCCTACGTCCCGCCGCCCACCGGCGACAGCGCCATGGTCCAGTACATCGCCGGCCTCAAGTCGACGGATCCCCAGGACCGCGCCGCGATCGCCACCCAGGGCGTCACCCGCGACAACTGGTGGGCGGTCAACACGGCCAAGTACAACGCCTACCGCCAGATCGAGTCGGATCTCGCCGACAAGGCCGTGACCGAGGCCGCCGGCATCGCCGACGACGCCAAGCAGTCCACCTTCGTCACCGGTGCCGCCGTCGTGGTCGCCCTGCTCGCCGCGTTCATCCTGGCCGGCATGGTCGCCCGCCAGATGAGCCGCGCGATGCGCCAGCTGCGCAACGCCGCCTTCGGCGTGGCCGAGCAGCGTCTGCCGATGCTGGTCGACCAGCTCTCGCGCACCGACCCGGGCCGCGTCGACACCCGTGTGCAGCCCATCCCGATCACCACCACGGACGAGATCGGCGAAGTCGCCCGCGCCTTCGACCAGGTCCACCGCGAGGCCGTACGTCTGGCCGCCGAGCAGGCTCTCCTGCGAGGCAACATCAACGCGATCTTCACCAACCTCTCGCGCCGCAACCAGTCGCTGATCGAGGGCCAGCTGACCCTGATCACCGACCTGGAGAACAACGAGGCCGACCCGGACCAGCTGGAGAACCTCTTCCGCCTGGACCACCTGGCGACCCGTATGCGCCGCAACGGCGAGAACCTCCTCGTCCTCGCCGGCGAGGAGCCGGGCCGCCGCTGGGACCAGCCGGTCCCGCTCGTGGACGTCCTGCGCGCCGCCTCCTCCGAGGTGGAGCAGTACGAGCGCATCGAGCTCTCGGGCGTCCCGGAGGCCGAGATCCACGGCCGCGCCGTGACCGACCTCGTGCACCTGCTCGCCGAGCTCCTGGAGAACGCCACCACGTTCTCCTCCCCGCAGACCAAGGTCCGCGTCACCGCGACCCGGCTGCCCGACGGCCGCATCATGGTCGAGATCCACGACAAGGGCATCGGCCTCACCGCCGAGGACTTCGCGGACATCAACCACAAGCTGGCCAACCCGCCGACCGTGGACGCCGCGATCTCGCAGCGCATGGGCCTGTTCGTGGTCGGCCGCCTGTCGGACCGCCACGGCATCCGCGTCCAGCTGCGTCCCTCGGGCGAGCAGGCCGGTACGACGTCGCTCGTCATGCTCCCCGACGCCATCACCCACGGTGGTGGCGGTGGCGAGGTCCAGCGCGACGACTTCACCGTGTCGCAGATCGTCCCGGAGCCGCAGCAGCCCACCTACCAGGCCGAGGACTTCACGTCCCAGCCGATGCGCACGGCCGCCGAGCTGGGCTTCGACGACAGCCGCTACGAGGTCCCCGACGACATCCGCGAGCTGGACCCCGTGGGCCGCTCGCTGATGCGCGAGGAGCGCCGTGCGGCCCTGGAGGCCCAGGCAGGCCCGCAGCCGGAGGCCCTGGAGGCCCCCGCCGCCTACCGCGACGAGTTCGAGGCGCAGCAGCCCTCCTACGACGACGGGCAGTCCGCCTACGGCAACGGCCAGGGCAACTACCAGGAGCCGGCGACGTACGACCGGCAGACGGCGTACGAGGAGCCCCAGCAGCAGCCGTACGACGAGACGTACTTCCCGTCGAACGGCGGCTACCCGGAACCCGCTTATGCGGAGCCGGTCCAGGAGGAGCACGCGTCGGCCCAGGGCGCCTCCTCGGAGACGTATCCGGGCTTCGAAGAGCCGTCCTACCAGGACGACTGGCCGCAGCAGGACACGTACCAGACGCCGTACCGGTCCGAGTACGCTCCGGAAGCGGAATCCACACAGGCCGCTGACGTGAGTGAGCGGGACCGCGTAGGCTTCGACCGGCCGGGACCCACTCCGTCCGTCGGCCACTCCCTGACCGACGCCGGCCTGCCCCGCCGTGGATCCACCGCGAGCGGCAACGGCTCCGCCGCCGTGAACGGCAACGGCCCCCGGCCCGCGGACCGGGGTGTGCAGGCTCCCCCGGCGACCGCGGAGAGCAACGGCAGCGGCACCGGCGACTGGCGTTCGTCCAACGACGACCGCTGGCAGCGCGCCGAGCAGCTCAAGAAGCCCAAGGCGGGCGGGGTCACCTCCTCCGGCCTGCCGCGGCGGGTGCCCAAGGCCAACCTGGTCGAGGGAACCGCGGAGTCGACACCCCAGGGGGGCCCACAGGTCTCCCGCGCTCCCGAGGACGTCCGGGGCAGGCTGAGCAACCTGCGCCGCGGCGTGCAGCGGGGACGCAACGAAAGCAGTGAGACGAACGGCCAGGGCCTCGGCCCTGACAGCACCTACAACCAGGAGCGTTAGTGTGAGCCCGATGAGCCAGGCGGCACAGAACCTGAACTGGTTGATCACCAACTTCGTGGACAACACCCCCGGGGTGTCCCACACGGTGGTGGTCTCCGCCGACGGACTCCTTCTGGCTATGTCCGAAGGCTTTCCCCGTGACCGCGCCGACCAGCTGGCGGCTGTCGCGTCCGGACTGACCTCGCTGACCGCGGGTGCCTCCCGCATCTTCGAGGGTGGCAGCGTGAATCAGACAGTTGTGGAGATGGAGCGAGGATTCCTCTTCATCATGTCCGTTTCCGACGGTTCCTCGCTCGCAGTCCTTGCACACCCCGAAGCGGACATCGGTCTCATCGGGTACGAGATGGCTCTGTTGGTGGACCGTGCAGGTACGGTCCTGACCCCGGATCTCCGCGCGGAGCTCCAGGGGAGCCTTCTCAACTAACAGACAGACGGTGCGTTTTGGCGTCCCGAGGCCATAAGGTTTCGGGACGCGGTCCCACAGTGATGGGTGCCCGGCACAGTCGGAGGAGGAGAAAGTGGCAACACCCCCAGGCGGTTCGTCTTCGGGCAACTGGTCCTATGGCCCCGGCCAGGGCCAGGGTGACGGTTCGCAGAACCCGAACCGGTACAACTTCCCCTCCGCGCCGAGCCACCGACGCCAGCAGCCGTACGCACCGCAGGGCCCCGGCCCTTCGCCGTACGACCAGCCGCCGGCGCCGCGCATCCAGCCTGTGCAGCCGCAGCGACGCACCCCCGAGGCGGCGCCCGCGGGATCGTCGAACAACCCTCTGGTGCGCCCGTACGCCATGACAGGCGGCCGTACCAGGCCCCGCTACCAGCTCGCCATCGAGGCGCTGGTGCACACGACCGCTCAACCGCATCAGATGCAGGGCCAGTTGCCCGAGCATCAGCGGATCTGCAATCTCTGCCGAGAGATCAAGTCGGTGGCCGAGATCTCGGCGCTGCTGACGATCCCCCTCGGCGTGGCCAGGATTCTCGTCGCCGACTTGGCGGAGGCGGGCCTGGTCGCCATCCATCAGCCCGGCGGCGACGAGAACGCCGGCGGCCAGCCAGACGTGACTTTGCTCGAAAGGGTGCTCAGTGGACTTCGCAAGCTCTAGCGGAGGGCCTTCCCGCTCCACCACGTCCGCGAAGATCGTGGTGGCGGGCGGCTTCGGCGTGGGCAAGACCACGTTCGTCGGCGCCGTCTCGGAGATCAACCCGCTGCGCACCGAGGCCGTCATGACGTCCGCTTCCGCGGGCATCGACGACCTCACGCACACCGGAGACAAGACGACGACCACCGTCGCCATGGACTTCGGCCGCATCACCCTGGACCAGGACCTGATCCTGTACCTGTTCGGCACCCCCGGTCAGGACCGCTTCTGGTTCATGTGGGACGACCTGGTCCGCGGCGCCATCGGCGCGATCGTCCTGGTGGACACCCGCCGTCTCGCCGACTGCTTCCCCGCGGTCGACTACTTCGAGAACTCGGGTCTCCCCTTCGTCATCGCGCTGAACGGCTTCGACGGCAACCAGCCGTACAACCCGGACGAGGTCCGTGAAGCCCTCCAGATCGGCCCCGACACTCCGATCATCACCACCGACGCCCGCCACCGCGCGGACGCCAAGTCGGCGCTCATCACGCTCGTGGAACACGCGCTGATGGCGCGCCTTCGGTAGTCGTCTTCGGTAGTCGTCTTCCAACGAAGCGGGCCCCCTCCATGTGGAGGGGGCCCGCTTCGTTGCTGCCGCGTCGCGGACAACGACTACAAGTGGGGCCCCTCTCCAGCAGGAGAGGGGCCCCACGAGCGTCGTGCCTAGCCGTGCCAGGAGTGCGGTGCCTTGAAGCCGGGCTCGCGCTCCAGGCGGCGCCAGCCGGCCTTGGGGCGGCCGCGGTGGGCCGGTGCGGCATCGGGCGCGGCCGCGGCGCGGGCGAGGAGGATCGCGGTGATGGCGGCGACTTCCTCGGGCTCGGCGTGGCCCTTCTCGACACGAATGTCAGCGTTGCTCATAGGTCTCAGTCTCCGTGAGAGAGGTTTCCGCGGGGGTACCGCGAAGGATCCGCTGGGTTACTGCGGGGGGTTGCCGTGCTTGCGGGAGGGCAGGTCGGCGTGCTTGGTGTGCAGCATCGCCAGGGACTTGATCAGCACCTCGCGGGTCTCGGCGGGGTCGATGACGTCGTCGACCAGGCCGCGCTCGGCCGCGTAGTACGGGTGCATGAGCTCCGCCTTGTACTCCTTGACCATGCGCACGCGCATCGCCTCGGAGTCCTCGGCCTCGGCGATCTGCCGCCGGAAGATGACGTTGGCGGCACCCTCGGCGCCCATCACGGCGATCTCGTTCGTCGGCCAGGCGTAGGTGAGGTCCGCGCCGATGGACTGGCTGTCCATGACGATGTAGGCACCTCCGTACGCCTTCCGGAGAATCAGCGAGATCCGCGGCACGGTCGCGTTGCAGTAGGCGTAGAGCAGCTTGGCGCCGTGCCGGATGATCCCGCCGTGCTCCTGGTCCACCCCCGGAAGGAAGCCGGGGACATCCAGCAGCGTGACGATCGGGATGTTAAAAGCGTCACACATCTGGACAAAGCGCGCAGCTTTTTCCGATGCCTCGATGTCCAGGACACCGGCCAGCGACTGGGGCTGGTTGGCGACGATGCCGACCACCTGGCCGTCGAGGCGGGCCAGCGCGCAGATGATGTTGCGGGCCCAACGCTCGTGGATCTCAAGGTAGTCGCCGTCGTCGACGAGCTCCTCGATGACCTTGGTCATGTCGTAGGGACGGTTGCCGTCCGCGGGGACGAGGTCGAGGAGGACGTCGCTACGGCGATCGACCGGGTCCTCGCTCGCCACGCGGGGCGGGTTCTCGCGGTTGTTCTGCGGGAGCATCGCGAGGAGGTAGCGCACCTCGGCGATGCAGGTCTCCTCGTCGTCGTACGCGAAGTGCGCGACGCCGGAGGTCTCGGCGTGCACGTCGGCGCCGCCCAGCCCGTTCTGGGTGATCTCCTCACCGGTGACCGCCTTGACGACGTCCGGGCCGGTGATGAACATCTGCGAGGTCTCACGGACCATGAACACGAAGTCCGTGAGGGCGGGTGAGTAGGCCGCGCCGCCCGCGCACGGGCCGAGCATCACGCTGATCTGCGGGATGACACCGGAGGCGCGGGTGTTGCGCTGGAAGATACCGCCGTAGCCGGCCAGCGCCGAGACGCCCTCCTGGATACGGGCACCGGCGCCGTCGTTCAGGGAGACCAGCGGGGCACCGGCCGCGATGGCCATGTCCATGATCTTGTGGATCTTCGTGGCGTGGGCCTCGCCCAGCGCGCCGCCGAAGATGCGGAAGTCGTGGGCGTAGACGAAGACCGTGCGGCCCTCCACCGTGCCCCAGCCGGTGATCACACCGTCGGTGTACGGCTTCTTCGCCTCCAGGCCGAAGCCTGTGGCGCGATGCCGGCGCAGCTGCTCGACCTCCTGGAACGAGCCGGCGTCCAGCAGCAGCTCGATGCGCTCGCGGGCGGTCAGCTTGCCCTTGGCGTGCTGGGCCGCGGTCGCCTTCTCGCTGGGGCCTCGCAGCGCCTCCGCGCGGATCGCGTGCAGTTCGGCAACGCGCCCGCGTGCGTCCGTCGGTTCGCCTGTGGGTCCAGCCTCGTCCAAAACGGTCATGTAGCGACCTTACGAAGTCCACCAAGGAAAGCGGCCCGTCGACTCCGTACAGTCTCCGACCCGTTTTCCTGGTAGCCCTGAACAGAACCTCGATGACATGCAGGCGATCTGACTGCTCAGGGGGCCTCTGGCTTGTAGAGGTCTCACAAACTCGTCACCTGAGAGCCACCTCACATTCGTGCGTGGCGCATGCCATCCCCGGGGTGACGCGCAGTTTCAGCCGACGGCCGAGGGCGGTCACTTCGACGGTCGGATCGGCGCACAGGAGGGCTCGTACGGGATGATCCCAGACGATCTCCAGAGGCTCCCCGGTCCGCGGAGGCTCGCTCACACAGACGGTAGCGGTGCGCCCCCTGCGCCGTACGAGCACGCTCGCCCCGGCCGTGGCGCTCAGCGGTCCCGCCGTACCGGCCGTCCAGAAGTTCGCGGCCGTCAGTCCCAGCCGGCCCACGTGGACAGCCTGGCGGTGGGCGTCATTGGCAAGGACGGACAGCCAGTCGCGGTCGGCGGCACGGGCCGCGACCGCGCGACGGGTCGCGCCGGGCATCAGGACGTAGGCGTACGTCGCGTCGACAGGGTCCGCGCCATGGTCCAGCCAGAGCGTCTGCCAGCGCCGGGTGCGCCGCTCGGTGGTGCTGGTGGTGTTGATGTCGGACCAGGCGCCGGTGCGGTCCTCGCGGAGAGTGTGGAGGGTCGCCATATCGCCCGGTTCCGGGAAGAGCCAGCCGCCGTGGCCTTGCAGGTGGGCCCAATCCGGACCTCGTACGAAGGCCGGGGTGCCGTCCTCGCCCAGGTTGCGGTTGTCGACGACCGTCTCGACGGGCACCCCGTCGGTGGCGGTGATCCCCGCGCCCAGGCAGATCAGCGCGTCGTCGACGCAGAACCATGACTTGCGGGCCTCCAGCGTGGAGCCGAGCCCCTTGAGGTGCTGGCCGATCGCCGCGCAGGTGCCGTCCGTCGTACCGCCGACCCATCGCACGTCCGGCTTGGGCTCACCCCACTCGCCGCCCGCTTTGTCGGCAAGTCGCTTGGTGGACACGGTTGTCCCGGGCAGCCGGTACCAGTCGACGGTCGGCCAGAACCAGTCGGTGTACTGGCCGCCGCCCGAGCCATTCGAGCCATCCCGGCCATCCGAATCGTTCGGGCCATCCGAGTCATTCGGCCCGTTCGACCCTCTCGGCCACCAGAGCAGCATCCCGGCGCCGGTGTGCCAGCCGCGCGGGTTCTCGCCGTTGCCGCATTCATAGTGCGCGATGCGGTCGCTCGCCATGGAGAGGTTCGCGGCGAAGCCCGAGCCGCGGTGCACCGCGCGGTCCATGGCCGCGAACAGATGGTGGCCGACGGGTTCGGAGGTCGCCGCGACGGCCGAGTCGGCGACGGTGTGCAGCCGCGCGAGGTCGGCGACGCCGAACTGGGCGGCCGTGAGGATCGGCGTCACCGTGTCCCGCTCGATCCACCCCTTGATCCGCCCCTGCCAGCGCTCGCGCTCGGCCGCGCTCGCGCCCTGGGCGAGCAGCGCGATCGCGGCGATCAGCCCCTGCCCGTGGAAGTGGTCGCTGCGCATCACGTGGAGGTCGTCGCTCTTCAGGTAACCCCGGCTGATGGCACGCCCGTTGACGCTGTCCATCACCAGTCCGTCGTGGATGAGGGGCGCGTACGCGTGCTCGACGCTGTCCAGGACGAGCTGCCGGTTCGGGTCGGCCACCTCCCACGCCGACCCGGTGAGCAGCGCGAAGAGCCGCCCGAGCCCGTCGAGCATGACCTGCCCGTACGTCCCCGAGTAGGCGACCCAGGTGTGCTGCACGAACGACCCGTCCGCGTAGAGCCCGTCGCCCGTCGTGACGTACGGGAAGACCGGCGAGAGGGCGTCACGGGCGAGGGCGATCTTGTCGGGGGCTCGGCCGAGGATGCCGCGGAGGGCGACGGACCGGCAGAGGTCGACGCGGTTGGCGCCGGTGGAGGTGCCGGAGTAGTCGCTGAGCATGGCGTCGGGGACGAAGTGGTCGACGGCGGCGCAGGCGGCGGCCCGCCGGGGGTCGGTGAGGTCGTCGTGGAGGGCGGCGACGATGTCCATGAGCAGGCGGGGGCTGCCGATCTGCCATTCCCACCAGTTGCCGTAGCGGGTGGTGGAGGGGTTGTAGACCGTCGCGGAGAGGTGGTCGAGGCCGGTGAGGACGTCCGCGAGGAGGGAGCCGTCACCCGTCGAGCCCGTGCCCTCCTGCACATACGCCTGCGTCATCGTCCACAGCCTGCTGTAGCTCTGGGTGATGCCCGCGGGCGGATCGAAGGGGTAGCCCGGCCAGAGGGAGGTGCCCGTCGGGGCCATGGTGGCGCTGAAGCCGCGGGCGAGTTCACCGGTCTGGCGGAGGCGGGTGGCGTACGGCTCGGCGGCCGGGTCATAGCCGGCGCCGAGGGCGATCTCCAGCCAACGGCGCCGGAGGGTGTCGTACGCGTCTTCGTCGCCGTCGTCGGCGGCGTTTGCGGGTGGAGGCGGGGCGAGCGCTGCCACGAGGACGGCGGACAGGAGGAACGTGCGGCGCGTGGGAGTCATGTTCATGCCGTCTATCAGCGTTCGCGAGCACCCGCCAGGGGGCGGATGGAAGGGCATCAAGGGGCAGGCCAGGAGGTCACCGGGAAGCGAGCAAGGAGGACTCACCGTAACGTCGTGAACACACTGCGGATGATGTTGAACATTGAACGGAATAGGTCTACGGTGTTCCTCGTTGACCTCGTTGAAACTTCAACAGATCCGGTGAGCTCCACTTCCACCGGACCGACAGACCCGCAGCCGCGGCTTCCCGACGAATCCGCGACCCGTCCCCAAGGAGCACGTCATGGGCATCTTCGGCCGCAAGACCACCGACACCCCCGCCACCGCCACCGCCACGGCCCCCGCCGCCGTGAACCCCGACCTGGCGGCGCTGACCGGCGACTACACGATCGACCCGTCGCACACGACGATCGGCTTCGTCGCCCGCCACGCCATGGTCACCAACGTCAAGGGCAGCTTCAAGGACCTCACCGGCACCCTGCACCTGGACGGCTCGGACCCGTCGCAGTCGACCGCCACGATCGACGTCCAGATGGACAGCATCGAGACGGGCTCCGCGGACCGTGACGGCCACCTCAAGAGCTCCGACTTCTTCAAGACGGACGAGTTCCCGACGATGACCTTCGTCTCGACCAAGGCCGAGGCCCTGGGCGGCGACGACTACCGGATCACCGGTGACCTGTCGATCCTCGGCACCACGAAGCAGCTCAGCATCGACCTGGAGTTCAACGGCTCGGCCAAGGACCCGTTCGGCAACGAGCGCGTCGGCTTCGAGGGCAAGGCGGAGATCCTGCGCTCCGAGTGGGGCCTCACCTGGAACGCCGCGCTGGAGACGGGCGGCGTCCTGGTCTCCGACAAGATCAAGCTGAACTTCGACATCTCGGCGATCAAGAACGCCTGACGCCCTTCCGGCTTCCGGCTTCCGGCTTCCGGCTTCCGGCTTCCGGCTTCCGGCTTCCGGCTTCCGGCTGAGTCTGCGGCACCTTTCGGTTGCCCCCTGAGCGCGCCCGCCCTCGTACTCCCCCGTGTCGGAGGGCGGGCGCTCAGTCATGTCCCGCCGCGAGTGTCCGGTGCGGTTCGGTGCGTTGCCGCGACTACGTCATGTCTGGTCCGATCGCGACCGCGTGATGCGTTCTCACGACAACGTCAGGTGCGGTCACGACCGCCCCTGACCGAGTACGACCGAGCGTGACCAGCCGGAACTGCTGTGCGCTGCCTGCGCGTGTGCCTGGGCAACAACGTCCGTCCGTACGGCCGTTGAGCCACTCCCCACATGCGCCCCTGCCGATGGGGCCGAGGGACTCCATATTCAGGAGGCGCGGATGAGCACCAAGACAGGACCCCAGCGGTATCCCGGCGCGAGCCGGTCGCACTGGTACCAGGACCACTTCGGCGGCGCGGCGATGGAGGTCAACGTCGTCGTCCTGCACACCACCGAGGGCCACAACCTGCCGGGCTACGGCGGCGGATCCTCGGCACCCAACCTCACGGCCGTGCCCGACCTGGCCGCCAAGAAGCTCAAGTGGTTCCAGCACTTCGACATCGAGGTGTCCTCACGGGCGTTGAAGAACCACCGGGGCGGCGTCGAGACCAACACCCTGAACGTCTGCCAGGTCGAACTGGTCGGCACCTGCGACCCCAAGGCGCACACCGAGTGGAAGAACGCGGGCCAGAACCACATCTACTGGCCGCAGGCTCCCGCATGGGCTCTCCTGGAGGTCGCCCGCTTCCTGGCCTGGATGCACCGCGAACACCATGTCCCCCTGACGGGGCCGGACTTGTGGCCCGCATACCCGAAGTCGGCGGGCAACCAGAGCGGCCAGCGGATGAGCGGCGCGGCCTGGAACGCGTTCAAGGGAATCTGCGGCCACACCCACGTCCCCGAAAACGATCACGGAGACCCCGGGGCGATCGACTTCCATGGGCTGATCTCCTTCGCCAAGGGCGAGCTGACCGGCTGAGAACGGCACTGAGAACGGCACTGAATATCCCGGTGCGGAGCACGGGCGGCGCGGTTAGCCTCCGGGCATGAACTGGTTGCCTGCCGAGTTTGTTCATCCTGTACATGTCGAGGTGCCCGGGGGGTATCACCTGCGGCCGATCAGTGGGGACGACGCCGCGATCGACTACCCCGCGGTGATGGGGTCACGGGAGCGGCTGTGGGCGATTTTCGGGGAGGCGTGGGGGTGGCCTGCCGCGAGCATCACCTTTGAGGCCAACAAGGCTGATCTGGAGCGGCACGCGGTGGAGATCGCTGCTCATGAGTCCTTCAACTACGTCTTGTTCGATGAGGCGGAGACGGTCGAGTACGGATGTGTGTACATCGACCCGCCGGAGAAGACCGGTGCCGATGGCGAGATCTCGTGGTGGGTCGTGGACGAAGCCGTCGGGAGTGAGCTGGAGCGGGAGTTGGACCTGCTCGTACCCCGGTGGATCGGTGAGGCGTGGCCCTTCGAGCGGCCTCGGTTCATCGGGCGTGATCTGTCGTGGAAGGAGTGGCTGGCGCTGCCCGACGCGTAGCCGGACGCAGATCCGGACTCGGACTGAAGGTGTTGCAGGACGGCACCGTCTGTCTTCACGCGTCTCTTCACGCACCTCGTCCGCACGCCTCCTCACGCGTCGCGTGTCCTGAAGAGCACTCCTCCGGCGATCAGCAGTCCCATGGCGTACGCCGCCAGGACGCCCAGACCCGGCCAGGGGCCGATCGGCAGACGGGCGAGGTTGCGGGTTGCCTGGATGGACAGGCCGGCCGGCATCGGTGCCCAGCGTTCGACGCGGTCCTTCCAGGTCGGGGAGGCCAGCAGGTCGGCCAGGAGCGGGGTGATGTACAGCAGGCCGAGGCCGGCTGTGATGGCGCCCGCGCTGTCCCGTAGCAGGGCGGCGAGGCCCAGGCCCAGGACGGCTATGAGCATCAGGAGAAGGACGGAGCCGAAGGCCGCGCGGAGCGTGGTGGTGTCGGTGGGGGACAGCGGCGGGTAGCCCTCCTTCGTCGTGAAGCCGTTGCCGGGGAGGATCAGGCGGCCCGCCAGGAGAGAGGCCGCGACCGCGAGCGTGCCCGCCACTGCCGTCACCGCGGCCAGTACCGCCGCCTTGGACGCCAGGACCTTCGGGCGGTGGGGTATCGCCGTGAGCGTCGTACGGATCGTGCCTGTGCCGTACTCCGCGCCGATCGACAGCGCGCCGAGGATCAGCACCGTCGCCTGGCCCAGCCAGATGCCCGTCAGGCTCAGCTTCACCGTGTCCTCGTGGCAGGCCGCGGCCGACGGACAGACGTGGGTGGTCACGGAGGACAGGGCGGCCGCGCCCACCGCGAGCGTCATCACGACGGTCGCCGTCAGAAGCCACCAAGTGCTGGGCAGCGTACGGAGTTTGGTCCACTCGGCGTGGACGGCCCGCTTCACGCGTCCCTCCTGCGCAGCCGCCACATCGCCAGGGCCATGGCCACCACTACGTAGGCACACAGAACCGCGAGGCCGTTCCACGGCGAGAGGGGGTAACACCCGCTCTCGGGAAGGCAGTTGTGCTGAACCTGCGGGTAGTACGTGGCCCCCTGCTCGATGGCGAAGGCCGCGGCGGGGGTGAGCCGAAGCAGCCAGTGGCCGACGGAGAGAGGCAGCGCGAGGGCCAGGATGTGCGGCAGGACCACCAGGATCACGACGACGGTGATCGCACCCGCGCTGTTCCGCAGGACGGCACCCACGGCGAGGGTGAGGACCGCGACCAGGGCCAGCAGGGCCGCGCTGCCCACCACGGCCCGCAGTGCCGGGTTCTCCAGCAGCGACAGCTCGGGGACCTCCGGCGGCTTGAAACCGTTGCCGCGCAGCGTGTGTTGAGCCAAGGGGAACGCCACGGCCGTCGCTACGAGGCTCACGGCGAACGTGACGCTTCCGAGGACGAGCGTCTTCGCCGCCAGGACCCGGCCGCGGTGCGGACTCGCCGTGAACGTCGTACGGATCATGCCGCGTTTGTACTCGGAGGTGATGAAGAGAGCCCCCAGCGCCACCATGAACAGCACGGCCACGAGGACGCCCTGGAAGCTCATCTGTACGAGGTCCGGCACGTCCTCGTTCGGGGCGATGTCGCCCTGACCGGAGAGGGTGTAGACGCCGTCGGCCGACACCTTGGTGGTGCCCGGGTGCGGGGCGGCTGGGCCGTTCACCGGCTGGTTCCGGCCGTTGTCAGCCGGTGCACCCACGTCCGTGCTGGTCCAGGTCGCGCCCGCGGTGCCGCCGCGCAGGCCCACGTGGTCGAAGGACGCGACGGCGGTCGTGGTACCGGCCGTCTCCGACCCTCCGCCGAAGGAACGGCTCAGGTTCGTGTGCATGGGGGTGGCGACGAAGAGGCCCGCCTGGGTCGTCTTCGACAGCTCCGGGAGCGTGACCGCGCCGACCTTCGTCCAGTGGGTGCCGTCGGCGGATTCGTAGCCCGTCAGCCGGGTGCCCGTGCGCGTCAGGCGGAGCCAGCGCGGGTCGCCGGAGGTGCCGCTGCCCGCCTTGTCGTGCGTGAAGTTCCACTGCATGCGGACGCCGTGGTCCGGGGTGACCATCAGGGCCGCGTAGGCACTGCCCTGCTTCGTGCTCTGCTTGATGATGACACCGGCCTTGGCCCAGGGTTCCGGCATACCACGGCTACTCTTCAGGCCGCCGGTCACGCGGACCGTGACACTGCCGTCACCGGTCATTTCCTGGTGGACGAAATTGAAGGTGTCGTTGACGTGGGTGCCGTCGGGGCCGAGGGTGACCTTGGGGCCGGTCCCGGTCGTGCTGGAGCCGCTCGCACTGAGCAGCGAGATCAGGACCGTGACCGCGGCCGCGACCGCCAGCACCAGGGACCAGGACCGCACGGTCCGGAACTTGGTCCACTCGGCACGCAGGAGTCTGGCGAAGCCGTCGCGTCCCGGCTTGAGCTGCGAGCGGTACGGGGTGAGGGTCGGGGTGGTCATCGGGTCACCTCGCCGTCCGGGAGCGCGACGAACTCCGCGGCGTCCCGGGTGAGTTCCATGTACGCCTCCTCCAGCGTGGCCCGATGGAGGCCGACTTCGGCGAACGGGACCCGGGCGGCGGCCAGCAGCTCCACGATCCGCTCGGCGGGCAGGCCGGTGACCGTGAGCGTGTCGCGGCCGGTGACCGCGACCGTGCCGCCCTCGCGGGCGAGGAGTTCCATCGCTTCCGTACGGGAGCCGGTGCGCAGGGCGACGCGGTCGCCGGACGCGGCGGCGAGCAGGTCGGCGACGGCCGTGTCGGCGATCAGCCGCCCGCGGCCGATGACCACCAAGTGGTCGGCGGTGTCCTCCAGTTCGCTCATCAAGTGGCTGGAGACCAGGACGGCCCGGCCTTCGGCGGCGAGGTGGCGCAGGAGGCCGCGGATCCACTGGATGCCCTCGGGATCGAGGCCGTTGACCGGCTCGTCGAAGAGGAGGACCGGGGGGTCACCGAGCAGTGCGGAGGCGATGCCCAGGCGTTGGCGCATACCCAGGGAGTAGCCGCCGGCCCTGCGGCGGGCGGCCGTCTCCATTCCCACCTGTTCCAGGACCTCGTCGACCCGGCGCGGGGGCAGCCCGTGCGAGTGCGCCAGCCAGAGGAGATGGTCGCGGCCGCGGCGGCTCGGGTGCAGCGCGGCGGCGTCGAGGAGGGCGCCGACCTCCAACAGGGGTGAGCGCAGGGCGTGATAGGGGCGGCCGCCGATGAGCGCGCGGCCCTCGTCGGGGGCGTCCAGGCCGAGGACGGTCCGCATGGTGGTGGACTTGCCCGCTCCGTTGGGGCCGACGAATCCGGTGACCTGGCCCGGTTCGACCGTGAAGGAGAGTCCGTCGACGGCGACGGTCCCCCCGAACCGCTTGCGCAGCTCCTGCACTTCGATCGTTGCGTCACTCATGCCAAGCGAGACTAGGGATCGCCACGCACGGAGTCGTCCCGCCCGAGAGCCGTCTTCGGCGCCCCTGCCGCGAGGGACGATCGAGGCTCCTCTCCCCCACGTGAGGGATGAACCCACGGGTGACGCGGTGCGGCGCCGCCGACGGCAGAATGGCGGGCATGAGCGACGAGGCGATGGTGCGACGTGCGGAAGGGACCGGGGGGTCACGGTCATGGCGGCTGGTACGGCGCCTGTCGGCCCCGGCCCCGGACCTCGTCACGACCCCGCGCTCGTCCGTTCCTGCGCGCCTCGCCGCTGGACTGCCTGTGCGGTTGTCCGCGCGGTTGTCCGGCCGTGTGCCCGCCCGCCTGCCCGGTCGCTTGTCCATGAGCCTGCCCGGTCGCTTGTCCGCCGGGGTCTCGCAGTTCCCCTCCCCCGTGGCATACGCCGTGGGTCTGGCTCTGCTGGCCTGTGTCGAGGTGCTCGCCCGCGCCGGGAGTCTGCGCGAGAACCTGGCGCTGGCGCTGCTGCTCGGGGTGTGCACGACACTGCCGCTCGCGTTCGTGTTCGGCCCCGAGCGTGCGCTGCCGGTGCGGGGCGGAGCCGCGGTGGCGGTGACGGCGGCGGGGGCGCTGGCGCTGTCTCCGTTCCGGGCGCTCACCCTCGCCGGGGTCGCGTCCCAACTGGCCTGTGTCTACGGCCTGGGGAGAGCGGGGGCGCCGCGGCTCAGCGGGGTGCTCGTGCTGCCGTACGTCGTCCTGGCTCTGGTCAGCCAGGACGACACCACCACCCGTGTCATGGCCGTGCTCGTGGCCACGCTCGCCTCGGCGGCCGCGGCGACCGGCATCACGCATCACGTCCGGGGCGCGCTGCTGGCGCACAGTGCCACCGAGCGGGCCTTCGCGGACACGCTCCTGGCGCATGCGGCCCGAGGTGAACGGGCGCGGATCGCGCGGGAGTTGCACGATGTGGTGGCCCACCACATCTCGATGATCGCCGTCCAGGCCGAGACCGCCAGGTTGACCACACCCGGACTGCCTCCGGACGGCGCCACGCGTCTGCTCGCGATCGGCGACACCGCGCGGGGCGCGCTCACCGAGATGCGGCGGCTGCTGGGAGTGCTGCGGGAGGACGCCGAGGTCGGGGTCACTCGGCGCCCGCAGCCGGGGCTGCATCAGCTGATGGAGCTGATCGACGAGTCCCGGGACGCCGCGGGCTCCCGGACCAGGCTGATCGTCAGCGGTCCGGTCACCACGCTCGACCCGGGCATCGAGGTCACCGCGTACCGCATCGTCCAAGAGGCCCTCACCAACGCCCGCCGCCATGCGCCCGGGGCGGCCGTCGACGTGGAACTCCGTTACGCGGAGGACGACTTGGAGATCCGCGTGCGCGACAACGGTCCAGGTCCCGGGAACGGGGCGGAAACCGGGCCCGGGGCCGCCGAACGGGCTGGTCCGGGGGCCGTCGTGCCGTCCACGGGACACGGTCTCCTCGGCATGCGGGAGCGCGCCACCACGGTCGGCGGCAGCCTGCGCACGGGGGCGGCGGCCGGGGGCGGCTTCCTGGTCGAGGCGCGGCTGCCTGTGCGGGCGGAGGCACTCGCATGACGACACCCGAGCCGCCCGACTCGGCAGCCCCCGGCGCCACCGCCGGCCCGGTCGCCCCGCCCGACTCCTCCGCCTCCCTCGACTCCGCCCCCGCTGCCTCGCCCCCTCCCGCTCCCGCCCCCGCCCCTTCCTCCGCCATTCGTATCGTCGTCGCCGACGACCACGCGGTCGTGCGCGCCGGTTATGGGCTGCTTGCCACGCAGCCCGACTTCGAGGTCGTCGGCACGGCGTGCGACGGCTCGGAGGCGGTGCGCGTGTGCGGGGAGGAGCTGCCCGACGTGGTCCTGATGGACGTGCGCATGCCCGTCATGGACGGCATCCAGGCGACCACCGAGCTGCTGACCGCCGGGGCCACGGAGTCGGACGCGCCGCGGGTGCTCATCCTCACCACCTTCGACCTCGACGAGCATGTGTACGACGCCCTCGCCGCCGGAGCGAGCGGGTTCCTCCTCAAGGATGTGACCGCAGAGCGGCTCTTCGAGGCCGTGCGGGTCGTCGCGGCCGGAGAGGCCCTGCTCGCGCCCGCCATCACGCGCCGGTTGATCGCCGAGTTCGCCCGGCTCAAGCCCCGCACCCCCGCCGTGACAACCCTCTCGGCGCTCACCCCGCGCGAGACGGAGGTGCTGCGGCTGCTCGCGGAGGGCCTGTCCAACCCGGAGATCGCGGCGCGGCTGCACGTCGGCGAGGAGACGGTGAAGACCCACGTCAGCCGCGTCCTGACCAAGCTCGGACTGCGTGACCGCACGCAGGCGGTCGTCATGGCGTACGAGACGGGACTGGTCGTGCCGCGTTCGGGGAGCCCGGCGTGAGCGGGCGCCGCCGGGGCACCGGCAGCACCCACCAGGCCGACGCCACCGCCAGCACCGCGCCGACCGCGATCGCCGCGAGACGGGTCGGCAGCAGTTGCTGGGCGTCCTGGCCGTAGTAGCCGAGGAGGAAGGAGAGAGCGGTGGTCATGCCGGCGGCCCAATAGGCGTAGGAGAGCGGACGCAGCCATAGGGCCACGGCCAGCACCGCGAAGATCAGGGCGCCGGAGACGGAGGTCCTGCCGGTGATCCCGGTCGCTGCCACACCCGTCGCCAGCAGGGTGCCTGCGCAGGCCCCGACGAGGCGCTCGGCTCCCTTGCGCAGGACGTCGGTTCGGCCGCGGTTGCCACTGGCAGCCACATAGGCGGTGAGGACCATCCATGGCCAATGGTGGTCGAAGAGAAGCCGTCCGAGCGCGAAGGCCGCGGCGATCGCGACCGCCATCTGCAGAGCCATGCGAGTGCTCGGCCGGGGGTGCAGCCGTGAGGCACGCCGGGGCGCAGAGGGTTCCGGGTCCGGGCGCCAGGGGCTGAGGCGGTCGCCGAGCACCTGGACCAGCCAGACGCAGCCGCAGGCCAGCGCGCCGATCAGTGCCGACCAGCCCCAACTCACCAGCGCGCTCTGGGCTTCCGGAGGCAGGGCCGGGCCGGGGACGATGAGCAGCGCGACCAGCGGCAGTGTCATGAGGGTGCCTGCCTTCGTCGCGCCCTGCCCGTAGCGGCGGAACCAGATCGGCAGGGAGATACCGAGGGTGAAGACCGCGGCGCCGATCGCGTAGTGGCGCGCGATGAGGTGGCCGAGGAGCACGGAGACCCCGGCCACGGCAGGCAGCAGGACGAGGCCGGTAAGTCGTCTGCGGGTGTCCGCGGCGCGTTGGGTGCCGGCCAGGGTGAGGGTCAGCGCGACCGCGAGGACGAGGACGTCGGTGTGCAGTCCGGCGGCGCCCTCCAGCCACAAGGCGATGGCGTAACAGAGCAGCACGGCCGTCATGGTCAGCGTTGCTTCGTAAGCGTTGCGTATTAGTTTTACGGTCACCGTTCGGATAGTAGCGACGTCGGTATCGCTCCAACAGTACGCAGTCCCTTATTATCTCTCCATGGACTATCTCCCCCACGCCGCCCAGATCCGTCGTGGTGTCGTCCGGCTCAACCGGCGGCTGCGGCAGGAGCGAGGCGACGGCAGCCTCAGCGCCAATCAGCTCTGGGTGCTCGGGCATCTGCATCGGGTCGGGCCCTCGACGCCGGGCGAGATCGCGGTGGCGGAGCGGCAGCGGCCGCAGTCGCTGACCAGGGTCTTTGCCCAGCTGGAGGCGGACGGGCTGATCGTCCGCGGGCCCGGCAGCGAGGACCGGCGGCAGTCCGTCCTCACGCTCACGGCGGACGGCCGTGCCGCGCTGCAAAGGGACATGGCGAAGCGCGACGCCTGGCTGGCCACAGCTCTCGGCACGCTGAACGAGACGGAGCGTGAGGTGCTGCGGCTCGCGGGTGCGCTGATGGAACGGATCGCCGACGTCGACATGCACGCACCGGACGTAGACCCGAAGGAGCTCTGAACTACCGGTTCCGGGCGTCCGGCAGGTCCGCCTGGTCAGAAGCCTCCGCCGAAGTCCCCTCCGCCTCCGAAGTCGCCGCCTCCGCCGTCGCCGAACCCTCCGCCGAAGTCGCCGGGGTCGAAGTCGGCGCCCGAGACGTCGCCGCCGCCGTAGTCGCCTCCGCCGAAGTCGCCGTATCCGGAGCCGTAGTCCGCCGCGTACGACGGGGTGGCCATCATGCTGCCGAGCATCGTGCCGACGAGAAGGCCGGGGAGGAGGCCGCCGCCGAAATAGCCGCCCGCCCAGGGGCCGTAGGCCGGGCCCGCGTCCCAGTACGGGCGCCGTCCGTAGTCGGTCTCGACCTCGCGGATCGCCGGATCGGCTCCGTCGGCGAGACGGGTCTGGTCCGCCGCGCACACGGGGACCTCGCGGGGTGCGCCGGTGGCCGGTGTCCAGGTCGCGTCGGCGACCGACGGGCCGTGCCGGGGGTCGAAGAAGCAGGGGGCGCGGCGTGCGGGGACCGGGCGGCCCTCGCGGCGCGCGGCCAGCACCGCCAGCGAGAAGCGGCCGTCTTCGAGGGCCTGCGTCACTCCGCGTACGTCCTCGGGGCGTTCGGCTGCCGCCATGAGTGACTTCGCCTGCTCGTACGCGTCGAGCGCGCGTTCGTAGTCCGCGCGCATCGTGTCGTCCGCGCCTGCCTCGGCGGGGTGGAAGTCGAGCCGGTCGAGCTCCTCGCCGAAGGCCGTGATGTCCTCGTCGACGACCACGCGGAGCTTGTCGAGCGCGGCCCGCTGCTCCTGTGCCCTACGGCGACGGTTGCGGCGTACGAGGGTGTACGCGCCCGCGCCGCCGGCCACGAGGACCGCGCCCACGGCGATCAGGGCGCCTGTCGGGACGCCGGCGTCGGCGCCGGAGGAGCCCCAGCTCGCCGGGGCGGAGCCGCCGATGTTCTGGAGCGCGCGGTCCGTGAAGTCGTTCAGCTGGGTCCTGGTGTCCTCGCCCTTCACGCTGGTGACCAGGTTCTGCACGGCCGTGCGGGACATCACCGCGGAGTCCGCCCGGGCGTCGAAACGGTCGCCCAGGCGGATGGCGTACAGGCCGGTGATGCCGGTGTCGGTGCGGAGGTTCTGGAAGAGGTTCTGGGTGGGGAAGTCCGCCGGGAGGACGGCTATGAAGACGGGCTTGTCGGCGTTCTTGATCTTCTGGGTGAGGGCGTCGGTGTCTGCGGCGGAGAGTTGGGCGGCGGCTGCGGGGTCCACATAGACCGGGGCCTGGCGGAGGGCCTTCGCCACGGCGGAGACGTCGTCGGCCTCGGTGGACGTCTCGGCGGACGTGGCGGACCTGGCCGACGTGGCTGCCGCATGGGCGGCGGGGGCGGCAGGTGAGAGCGCCGCCAGGGCAGTCAGCAGGAGTGCGGTCAGGAGGCCTGGGAGCCCTCGGGACGGTAGGGCCTTCATGTCTTCGACGCTACCTGAAGGGGCGCAAAAGGGGGCATCGGGGCGGGCGGGGGTTTGGGGTTTCGCCCCCTCCGCCCCTACCCTCCCCCACTCTCGGCTTCGCTCGAGCGGGGGGACCCCCATCGTTGCCCTGGGAGCTGCGCCCCCTCTCCCCCTGCCATCGCGCTTGCGCGCTCGTCCTCAAACGCCGGACGGGCTGAAAATCCTCCCCTGCCCGGAGCTGACAAGCTCGCCCCCGGCGGGCGGGTGGGGGTTAGGGATGGCACCCCCAGCTCAATCGCCGGACGAGCAGAAAGAGCCACCCCGACCGGGAACTGACAAGCTCGCCCCCGGCAGATGGGTGGGGGTTAGGGATGGCGCGATCCCTCCTCATCCACCGACCGGCTGAGAATCTCCATCCCCGGCCCCGCCAAGCAGGCGGAGGCCAGGGATGGCGAACCCGCCCCAAGCGCCGGGCGAGTCCAAGGCTCAACGTTCAGCCGTCGGCGCTCAAGCCGCCCGATATGCCTCCGCCAGTTTCGTCACCGCATCGCCGTACCGGCCCGTCAGCAGCAAGTGGTCCGCGTCTGCGAACGGCTTGGCGAAGGGGGCGGTCATGGTTGCCGTGGCCTTCTGCTGGACCAGTAGGCGGGCCTTCGTCACGGCGGTGCGGCCTGCTTCGTCCGCGCCGGTTCTCTCCGCCGCTCTGGCCACTGCCGCCAGGGCCTTCAGGGTGGTCTCGCCGCCCTGCGGGGCCTTGGCGAGGGTGGTCAGGCCCCAGCCGTAGGGGAACTGGGGAGCATAGGTCGGGTCGCCCACGTTGATAGGGAGCTGGGACTCCGACTTGGGCCAGGTGACCGGGAGTTGGCCGGTGAAGCCCCGCTTTCCGTAGAGGACGTCCGCGACGCCGTCGCCCTCGGTGCCCGGCAGCCAGGAGGCGACGAGCGCGTCGATCGATCCCAGGCGGTCGCCGATGAGCTGGGGGCGGCCGGAGACGATGAGGACCGCGCACTTCATGGCGGCGCAGACCTTGTCGACGGCGGCCTTGTCGGCGGGGGTCAGTTCCAGGTCGTTGCCGTTGCCGACGTCGCCGACGCCCTCGGCGTAGGGGGTCTCGCCGACGACGACCACGCCCACGTCGTAGCCGGAGGTCGGAGCCGACGCGTCCTTGGAGTAGGTGACGTCTCCCGTGGAGCCGGCGGCTTTCCGCATGCCCTGCAAGATCGTCGTGCCGTCCGTGATCTTTCCGGACGAGCCCTGCCAGGTGATGGTCCAGCCGCCGGTCTGGTTGCCGAGGTCATCGGCGTTCGAGCCGGCGACGTACACCTTCTGCGACTTCTTCAGGGGCAGGACGCCGCCCGAGTTCTTCAGCAGGACCTGCGACTTGGCAGCCGCCTCGCGGGCCACGGCCCGGTGCGCGGGCGAGCCGATCTGCGCCGCCCCGCTCGTGTCCGCGTACGGCTTCTCGAAGAGGCCGAGTTTGAACTTCTGGGTGAGGATGCGGGATACGGCGTCGTCGATGCGCTTCTCGCTGATCCGGTCCGCCTTCACCTCGTCGACCAGGGTCGTGCGGAAGTCCTTGTACGCGTACGGGACCATGATCATGTCGAGGCCGGCGTTGACCGACGTACGGACGTCGGAGGCGTAGTCGCCGGGGATCTGGTCGATGGCCGCCCAGTCGCTGATGACGAAGCCGTCGAAGCCCATGCGGTCCTTCAGGACGCCGTTGATCATGTCGGCGCGGGCGTGCATCTTCACCGGGCCCTGGCCGTCGCCCAGGATGTCGAGCGAGGAGTACGACGGCATGACCGAGCCGACTCCTCGGTCGACGGCCGTCTGGTAGGGGGCGAGGTGGATCGCTTCGAGCTGCTGCCGGGTGACCTTCGTGACACCCTGGTCGATGGTGTACGAGCCGGTCGTCGACGAGCCGTACTCGGTGCCGCCGTCGCCCGCGAAGTGCTTGGCGGTGGCCAGCACCTTGTCGTTACGGCTCAAGTCCTTGCCGTTCGCGCGGCCTTGGAGGCCCTGGATGACGGTCTCCATGGACGTGACGAGGGCCGGGTCCTCGCCGAAGGACTCGTAACTGCGGCCCCAGCGTTCGTCGCGGGTCACACAGAGGCAGGGGGCGAAGTCCCACGGGATGCCGGTGGACCGGACCTCGGATGCGGTCACCGCGCCTGCCTGGTAGGCGACTCGGGGATCCCTGGTGGCTCCGATGCCGATGTTGTGCGGCATGATCGTCGAGCCGATGAGGTTGTTGTGGCCGTGCACCGCGTCCACGCCGTAGATCAGCGGGATCTGGAACCGCGTTGCCTGCGCCCGGAGTTGGAAGGCGTCGATCATCCGGGCCCACGCCTCGGGCACGTTCGGGGTCGGGGTCGAGCCGCCGCCGGAGAGCAGTGAGCCGAGATCGTAGGACGCGATGTCGCCCTGGGACGTCAGCGCGCCGCGCTCGGCCTGTGTCATCTGGCCGGCCTTCTCCTCCAGGGACATGCGCCCGACGAGGTCGGCCACCCGCTTCTTCACGGGCAACTTGGCGTTCAGGTAGGGGAGTCCGTGGGCGTTGATGACGACCTGCGGGTTCTCCGTCGGGGCCTTGGCGCCGGTGACGGTCAGCTTGAGCGGGATGGTCTCGGCGTTCTCGGCCGACCGGTCCTTCAGCGTGGCCACGGAGATCGTGCGGGAGGTGCCGGAGGCCGTGCCCGCCGGGAAGGTGAACTCGCCCTTGACGGGGGTGTAGTCCTTGCCGGACTCCGCGGTGCCGCCCGCGCTCTCGTACGCGACCGTCACGGGTTCCCCGATCGGGACGGAGCCGGTCGTGGCGACGGAAAGCTTCACGTCGGCCGTGCCGCCCTCCGTGACCGGGTGGACGGCGGCGTCCGCGACCACGCTCGCGCGCAGCGACTGGTCGGCCTTGCCGTACAACTCGACGCCGTCCATGGCGAATCGGCCCTTGATACCGACGGGGAGCGTGACGGCGTATCCCCACATCTGCGTGAGACCGAGGACCTGGTCGATGCCGCCGACGGGCTGGTAGTCCGTACGGTAGGTGAAGTCGGTGAAGGGGATCTCGATCTGCTTCCAGCCAGTGAAGTCGTCGGTGAACGACGTCGTCCACAGCTCGGAGGCCTCGCCGTTGGCGCCGCCGTCCTTGATCTCGAAGCTGATCTTCTTGGCGTTGTTCTGTCCGTCCCACCAGAAGCGGACGCCCTTGTGCGTCGACCAGTCGTGGGCGGGCTGGTCGAAGGCGAAGTCGTGGGTGAAGCCGCCGTAGCCGCTGATGTCGTAGCTGCCGCTGAGGACCTTGGCGCCCTCGGGGGCGTCGTCCCGTGCGGTCAGGGCGAGTGGTGGCGGGTCGTCTGCGTCGCTGCCCCAGGTGAAGAGGCCCTCGGCGGGCGGGTTCGCGAACGGGACCTCGCCCTCGAAGCGGTCGACGGGGACCGGTGCCGGGTCGTCGGCGCCCGCGGCGGCACTCGCGGAGGCCAGGGGCAGCAGCCCGGTGAGCAACGCGGCAGACACGAGCAGGGCGGTTCTTCGCATGGACCTTCCCTCAACTCTCTCAGTCCTCTTGAGTCTTCCTGAGTCCTCTTACGACTTAGATCACGGCGTGAGTTAACTGGCGCCCCCGGGACCCGTCAAGACTTCACGTCAGAACCGGTACACACTCAACTCACGGCCGGAACAGGGCTCTTGTTCCTTCGGATTCTGAACGCGCACCCCCTTGACGGCGAATCGAAGCCGTCATTTACTCACGGCTCGCACGCCCCACTCCCCCACCTCCCAGAAGGGCGGCGCGCCATGAGGAGATCCATTCGGGCGGCCCGGCTTATCGTTGCCGGGCTGCTCACGACGGCCGGACTCACCGCCGTCGGAACCGCGCCCGCGCACGCCGCGGGCGAATCGGTCACGGCCTGGCTGACGACGACGGACGACGACGGCGGCCGCCATGTCGTTCGCGGTTTGCAGGCTCAGACGCCGTTCGCCTTCCAGTCGGGCAGCGGCGGAAGCGGCGAGAACATCACCGTCGACGAGAACACCCGCTACCAGACGTTCACGGGCGGCGGCGCGTCCTTCACGGACACGGCGGCCTGGCTGATGAACAGCAGCGGAGCCCTGTCGCAGACGACGCGGGACGCGACGATGCGGAAACTGTTCTCGCCGACCGACGGGATCGGACTGTCGTTCCTGCGCAACCCGATGGGCGCCTCCGACCTCGCGCGGTACGGGTACACGTACGACGACGTGCCCGCCGGCCAGACCGACGCGAACCTCGCCCAGTTCTCGATCGCGCACGACCAGGCCGACGTGGTGCCGCTGACGAAGCAGGCGCTCCAGCTCAACCCCGCCCTGACGGTGATGGCCTCCCCGTGGACCGCGCCCGCCTGGATGAAGGACAGCGGGCAGCTCAACGGGGGCTGGCTGAAGGCGGAGGACTACGGGGCGTACGCGTCGTACTTCGTGAAGTACCTCCAGGCGTACCGGGATCAGGGTGTGCCGGTCTCCTATGTGACGGTGCAGAACGAGCCGACGTGCTGCTCCGGCTATCCGTCGATGAGCTGGAACGCGTCCGGGCTCGCCTACTTCACCAAGAGCGAGCTGCTGCCGAAGCTCCAGGCGGCCGGGCTGTCGACCAAGGTTCTTGCGCTCGACTGGAACTGGGACACCTACGACGGTTACGCCGCGCAGACAGTCGACGACGCGGCGGTGCGCTCGCACCCGAACTTCGGCGGGATCGCCTGGCACGGTTACGGCGGTGACGTGGCGAAGCAGACTGCCGTGCACAACCAGTATCCGCAGCTGGACGCCTTCGGCACCGAGCACTCGGGCGGCACCTGGATCGCGAACCAGCAGCGCGAGGACATGCTCAACATCGTGGACTACACCCGCAATTGGGCGAAGTCGGTGACCAAGTGGTCGCTGGCCGTGGACCAGAACCGGGGGCCGCACAACGGCGGCTGCGGAACGTGCAGCGGGCTGATCACCGTGCACAACGGGGACGGGCAGAGCGGGCAGGTCGACTACACCGTCGAGTACTACACGATGGGACATCTGACGAAGTTCGTCCGGCCCGGGGCGCAGCGGATCGCCTCGACGGCGTCGTCGTCCGTGCCGAACGTGGCCTGGCGCAACCCCGACGGCTCCAAGGCGCTGATCGCGTACAACGACGCGGCCTCCGCGAAGACGGTGACCATCGACTGGGGTGCACAGCACGCGACTTACTCACTGCCCGGCAAGACGTCGGCGACCTTCACCTGGTCGGGGACACAGGCAGGCGGCGGTGACCGGTCCGGGGCGTTCGTGGGCCTCGGGGCCAAGTGCCTTGATGTGGCGGGCGGTTCGACCGCGAACGGCACGGCCGTCCAGCTCTACGACTGCAACGGCTCGACCGCCCAGCGGTGGACGGTGCAGGCCGACGGCTCGGTCCGGGCGCTCGGGAAGTGCCTGGACGTGACGTCGGGCTCGACAGCCGACGGGGCCAAGGTGCAGTTGTACGACTGCAACGGATCCGGTGCGCAACGGTGGTCGTACAACCCCTCGACCGGTGATGTGGTCGATACGGCGGCGGACAAGTGCCTCGACGTCACGGACAACTCGTCGGCGAACGGGGCGCGGGCACAGATCTGGTCCTGCACCGGGGCCGCCAACCAGAAGTGGCGGCTGCAGTAGGGCATCGGGCTCTGCTGTCCGGCCGAGAGGGGGGCGGGGTCCATGAGACACAGGGGTTTGGCCACCGCGGGAGTGTTGATGGGGCTGGGGCTGCTGAGCGGATGCAGTCCGGCCTGGCTGCCGCTCGCCGCGGTGTGGCCGGGCGCGGACGGGCAGCCGGTCGTGGCGCTGCGGCCGTGCGGCGACGATCACGCGAAGGACCTGGACCTCAGGAGCTGGGCCGAGGACGCGTTCGTCGAGGACGAGAACGGTGAGCTCGTCGACAACCCCACCGGCACGGCGTCCCCAGGGCAGGAGGACACAAGCTGGGAGGTGGCGAGCGGAGTCGAGGCCGGCAGGACCACCTTCCCGCTCTTCTCGCCCTCGTCCGCCTGGCAGGTGCGCGAGACCGGGCAGCAGAAGCTGCTGCCCGGTCGCACATACGCCCTGCACTTCACCGGCGCGCGCACGGGCTGGTCCCCGTACGACGGCAATCTCACCTTCTCCGCCGAGGACCTCGCCTCGCTGCGCCCCGGCCAGGTCTGGGCCGACGGGCGTGCCATGAGCCGGGGCGCGTTCGACGACCTCGTCGACGATCACTGCTGACCGGCAACACCCCCTAGGCGGCGGGCTCCACCCCGGCCCGCAGCAGCCCGTAGGTGTACGCGTCCTCCAGCGCCTGCCAGGACGCGGCGATCACGTTCTCCGCGACGCCGACCGTCGACCACTCGCCGCTGCCGTCGGACGTGGAGATCAGTACGCGGGTCGTGGAGGACGTGCCGTGCTTGCCCTCCAGGATGCGGACCTTGTAGTCGACGAGCTCCAGCTTGGCGAGCTGCGGGTAGATCTTCTCCAGGGCGACCCGCAGGGCGCGGTCGAGGGCATTGACCGGGCCGTTGCCCTCGGCGGTGGCGACGATGCGCTCGCCCTTCGCGAAGAGCTTCACGGTGGCCTCGTTGGCGTGGCTGCCGTCGGGGCGGTCCTCGACGATCGCCCTCCACGACTCGACCTGGAAGTACGAGCGGGGGCGCCCCTCGGCCTCCGCGCGGAGCAACAGCTCGAAGGAGGCGTCGGCGGCCTCGTACGTGTAGCCCTTGAGCTCGCGCTCCTTCACCCGCTCGACGACCCGGCCGACCAGCTCGCGGTCGTCGCTGATGTCGACGCCGAGCTCCTTGCCCTTGAGCTCGATGGAGGCGCGGCCCGCCATGTCGGAGACGAGCATCCGCATGGTGTTGCCGACCTGCTCGGGGTCGATGTGCTGGTACAGGTCGGGGTCGACCTTGATCGCGGAGGCGTGCAGGCCCGCCTTGTGCGCGAAGGCCGAGACACCCACGTACGGCTGGTGAGTTGACGGGGTGAGGTTCACGACCTCGGCGATGGCATGCGAGATACGGGTCATCTCGCGCAGCGCGCCGCCCGGCAGGACCTTCTTGCCGTACTTCAGCTCCAGGGCGGCGACGACCGGGAAGAGGTTGGAGTTGCCGACTCGCTCGCCGTAGCCGTTGGCCGTGCACTGCACATGGGTGGCGCCCGCGTCGACGGCCGCGAGGGTGTTGGCGACCGCGCAGCCCGTGTCGTCCTGGGCGTGGATGCCGAGCCGGGCGCCGGTGTCGGCGAGGACCGTGCCGACGACGGCCTGGACCTGAGCCGGGAGCATGCCGCCGTTGGTGTCGCAGAGCACGACCACGTCGGCGCCGGCCTCGGCGGCGGCGCGGACGACGGCCTTCGCGTACTGCGGGTTCGCCCGGTAGCCGTCGAAGAAGTGCTCGCAGTCGACGAAGACCCGGCGGCCCTGCTCCTTCAGGTAGGAGACCGTGTCGCGGACCATCTCCAGGTTCTCGTCGAGGGTGGTGCGCAGCGCCAGCTCGACATGACGGTCGTGCGATTTCGCGACCAGGGTGATGACTCCGGCGCCGGAGTCGAGGAGTGCCTTGACCTGCGGGTCCTCGGACGCCTTGCCGCCGGCCCGGCGGGTGGCGCCGAAGGCGACCAGCTGGGCGTGCTTGAAGGAGATCTCCTGCTGGGCGCGGGCGAAGAACTCGGTGTCGCGCGGGTTGGCGCCGGGCCAGCCGCCCTCGATGAAGCCCACCCCGAAGTCGTCCAGGTGCCGTGCGATGGCCAGCTTGTCCGCGACGGTGAGGTTGATGCCCTCACGCTGCGCGCCGTCGCGGAGGGTCGTGTCGAAGACGTGGAACGAATCGTCGAGTTCGCTGGTTTCCGTCATGGTCTCTGGCTCCTGAGGATTTGGATCTCGGTCGTACCGGAATGACCGGCTCCACCGTCCCCCGATGACAATGATCCCTCGCGCTCTTCTCCCGGCTTGCGGTGGGCCAGGAAACAGAAAAACCTCTCGCGGGTGCGAGAGGTCTGCGCGCGGGTCGAGGACACGATGTCCGCCCGTACGTGGTGGTACGTGGCGGTCACTGCGGACCGGCGCGCCTGCTGCCAATAATCATGGCGAACGAGAGCACGGAGGCAGTCTGGCACAGCTCTGCCCCTGTCCTCACGGGTGTCTCAGGATGCGAACCGCACAAGAGCACGGATCGGCCGACGCACCGATCAGCCGACGCGCCCATCGGCGGGTGCGCCGATCAGCCGACGCGCCGCAGGAACACGTCGCTGGTGCCGTTCGTGTCGCCGGGTACGAGGTCGGGCGAGGCGGAGTCGAAGGCCACGGCCGTGCCGTTCTCGTTGACGGTCGGGTTCTGGGCCGCCTGATCGTTGCGGTGGCCGGTGGTGTCCGCGCTGATCAACTGGGTGTCGCCGGTGGCCAGGTCGCGCAGATACACGGCCGGGACGCCGCCCGGCTCGCCGAGGCGTGCCGAGACGTACGCGAGGTGCAGTCCGTCGCCGCTCAGCGCGGCTTCGGCGGTATAGACACGGCGGCCCGCGCCCTTGACCAGCCGGGTGACTCCCTTGTCGAGGTCGCGCACGAAGACGTTCACGCTGCCGTTGGTGTCGCCGGGGGCGAGGTTGGAGGCGTAGGAGTCGAAGGCGATGTGCCGGCCGTCGGCGCTGAGCGAGGGCCCGGTGGACTCGCGGTTCGCGGCGCTGCCGTGCCGTCCCACGGAGGCCTTCTCCAGGGTCCCGGTCTCCAGGTCGCGTACGTAGATGTCGCTGTCGTTGGCCGGGCCGCCGGGGTGCGGGATCGACCACTGGTAGGCGACGTAGCGGCCGTCGGCGCTGATGGACGGGCGGACCGCCGCGCGGGAGCCGTCCGAGTCCTGGCTGACCTGCTGGACGGAGCCGTCGTAGATGCGGTAGCGGTAGACGCGCGGCTGTTCGACGCGGTCGGGCGCGGAGGGCAGGGTGGCGCTGAAGGCGACCCACTGGCAGTCGGCGCTGACCACGGGCTGGCCCGCCCAGGTGAAGGGCACGCCCTGGTAGCCGTGGCTGGCGAAGGAGGCCTTGCCGACGGCGGCGTTGCGCACGTAGATCGCGGGGGTGGTGTCGGTGCGGCCGGACGTCGTGATGTCGGTGGCCTCCGAGACGAAGGCGGTCATCCGGCCGGTCGAGCAGGGCGCGCCGTCGTACGAACGGCCGTTGCCCATCCCGTGGTTCTGTCCGCTGTAGCTGACCGGGAGACTGCCGTGGTAGACGTCGGACACCCCGTTGGTGTCGCCGCTGTAGAGCGGGCCTTCGCTGGTGAAGTAGACGTCGCTCGTGGTGGAGCTGATGTGCGGGTGGATGGAGAGGGCGTCGATCTGTCCGCCGTCGCGGTCGACGCTGACGCGGACGGTGGTGGGTGCCGGGTCGTCTGCGGACGCCGGTGACGCGGCGGCGGTCGGGATGCTCGCGCCGCTCAGCGCGAGCAGCAGGGCGGCGCCTAAGGACACACGTGCAGCAGTGGACATGAATTCCCCCCGGAATCCTGTCGTCCCCCGGCCCTGAACCAGGGGCCCTCCCGAAGACAACCGCACCACATACCCCAGGTCAATGCGCTCGATTACGTACAACCCGGACGGGTGATCGACCGTCCGCGAACGCCGGTCAGCCGAGCGGTCAGCCGATCCGTCCGTCGAGGGGTCAGCCGATCGGTCCGTCGAGCGACTCGTCGAGGAACTCCCGTACGTGGGACAGGATGTGGCCTCGGTCGGTGCCGCGCAGGCCGATCGCCACATGGATGGAGAAGCCGTCGAGGAGCGCCCGCAGCCGGGAGGCGAAGCGGTCCGCGTCGAGGGCGCGGAACTCACCGTGCGAGATGCCCTCGGCGATCAGCGCGACGAGGTCGCGGTGCCAGGCGCCCTCGATGGCGACCTGCCGCTCGCGGGCATCCTCATCGGCGTTCTGCGAGCGGTTCCAGACCTCCAGCCAGAGCGTCCAGTGCGGATCGCGGTGGCCGTCGGGGACGTACAGGTCGACATAGGCGTCGAGCCGCTCGCGGGCCGGGGCCGCCCGGGTGAGCAGCCGGCCGCGCTCGGCGCCGAGGCGGCCCTCGCTCCACTCCAGGGTCTGCAGCAGCAGCTCGTCCTTGGAGCGGAAGTAGTAGAGGAGGTGGCCGCTGCTCATGCCGACCTCGCGGCCGAGCGCCGCCATGGTGAGCTTCTCCAGACCGCGCTCGGCGATCATGTCCATGGCGGCGGCGAGGACGTCCTCACGGGGCGGTGCGTTCCTGCGGGCACCGGCCATGGCGTACTCCTCAGATCTTCGGCTGCTGCTGGGTGATGCAGTGGATGCCACCGCCACCGGAGAAGATCGTACGGGCGTCCACCAGTGTGACCGTCCGCTCGGGGAACAGCCGCCGGAAGATCCCGGCCGCGATCTCGTCGCGCGGGTCGTCGAAGCCGCAGAGCACGACGCCGCCGTTGCAGAGGTAGTGGTTGATGTAGGAGTAGTCGGCCCAGTGGCCGTCGGCCTCCAGGACGGTCGGGGCCGGGACCTCGACGACCTCGATACGGCGGCCACGCGCGTCGGTCGCCGCCTTCAGCAGGCCGATGATCTCCTTGCTGACCTCGTGGTCGGGGTGCGCCGGGTCCGGCTGGGAGTGCGCGACCACGACACCGGGGCGGGCGAAGGCGGCGACGATGTCGACATGGCCGAGCGTCCCGAAGCCGTAGGGCGGGTAGTCGCCGGTCAGGCCGCGCGGCAGCCAGATCGCCTTGCGGGTGCCGAGGTGAGCGTGGATCTCCGCCTCGACGTCTTCGCGGGTCCAGTGCGGGTTACGCTCCGGGCCGAGCTGCACGGTCTCCGTGAGCAGGACGGTGCCCTCGCCGTCGACGTGGATCGCACCGCCCTCGTTGACCAGTTTCGAGGCGTACGTCTTGGCCCCCGCGAGATCGGAGACGTACGCGGCGATCTTCGCGTCGTGCTCCCAGCGGGCCCAGTCCTGGGCACCCCAGCCGTTGAACGTCCAGTCCACGGCGGCGAGTTCGCCCTGCCCGTTGGTCAGGAACGTGGGGCCGATGTCGCGCATCCAGGCGTCGTCGAGTTCACGCTCGACCGTGGCGATGCCCTCGCCCAACAGCCCCTGCGCCTCGGCTGACTGACCCGGCCCGCAGACGACCGTCACCGGCTCGAACCGGCGGATCGCACGGGCCACGTCGGCCCAGGCCCGGCGCGACTCGGCGAGGTCGTCCGAGGTGTCGAAGGTGGGGTTGGAGCCCGGCCACGCCATCCAGGTGCGCTCGTGCGGGGCCCACTCGGCGGGCATACGGAAGCCGTCGGCGGCGGGGCTGTTCATGTCGGAGGTCCTCACAGGAAGTACAGACGGTTGAGGGAGACCGAGTCGGCGGGCTCGGAGCGCAGCGGGTCGCCGTCGAGGGTGACCAGCCCGGTGCGCTGGTCGACATCGACCGCTCCGGTACGGGAGTTGAGGCGCAGGTCGGCCGGTCCGATCCCCCGGGTGCCGCGCACGGCGACCCGGCGGCGGCGCGTGGGCACGCGGTCGCCTCCTTGGTCGAGCGCGGCCTGCGCGACGAAGGCGACCGAGATGTCGGCGGGAGTCGCACCGTGCGCCCCGAACTGCGGTCCCAGCACAAGGGGTTCACAGGTGTCCGTGGCCGCATTGGGGTCGCCGACGACGCCGTACGCCGGGAAGCCGGACTTCAGCACGAGCTGGGGCTTGGCGCCGAAGTACTCGGGGCGCCACAGCACGATGTCGGCGAGCTTGCCGATCTCGATGGAGCCGACCTCGTGCGAGAGCCCGTGGGCGATGGCCGGGTTGATGGTGAGCTTGGCCATGTAGCGCAGGACGCGCTCGTTGTCGTGGTCGTCCGGGGCGCCGAACTGGGCCTTCATCTTCCCGGCCATCGCGAAGGTGCGACGCACGGTCTCGCCCGCGCGGCCCATGCCCTGTGCGTCGGACGAGGTGATGCCGATCGCGCCCAGGTCGTGCAGTACGTCCTCGGCGCCCATCGTCCCGGCGCGGATGCGGTCGCGGGCCATGGCGGCGTCGCCGGGCAGATCCGTCTTCAGGTCGTGGACGGAGACGATCATCCCGTAGTGCTCGGCGACCGCGTCCCGGCCGAAGGGCAGCGTCGGGTTGGTGGAGGAGCCGATGACGTTCGCGACTCCCGCCATTTTCAGGACGTTCGGCACATGGCCGCCGCCGCAGCCCTCGATGTGGAAGGCGTGGATGGTGCGCCCGTCGAGCACGCGCAGGGTGTCCTCGACGGAGAGGCATTCGTTCAACCCGTCGCTGTGCAGCGCGACTTGGACGTCGTACTCCTCCGCGACGCGCAGCGCGGTGTCCAACGCCCGCGTATGGGCTCCCATGTCCTCGTGGACCTTGAAGCCGGACGCGCCGCCCTCGGCGAGGGCCTCCACGAGCGGGGCGTCGTTCGAGGACGAACCCCGGCCCAGGAAGCCGATGTTGACCGGCCAGGCGTCGAAGGCGTTGAAGGCGTGCCGCAGCGCCCAGGGCGAGTTGACGCCGACACCCCACACCGGCCCGAACTCCTGGCCGATGATCGTGGTCACCCCGGAGGCGAGCGAGGCCTCCATGATGCGCGGCGACAGCAGGTGCACATGCGTGTCGACGGCTCCGGCGGTGGCGATGAGCCCCTCGCCGGAGACGATCGACGTGCCCGTGCCGACCACCACGTCGACGCCGTCGAGGGTGTCGGGGTTGCCGGCCCGCCCGATCGAGCAGATCCGCCCCTCCCGGATGCCGATGGACACCTTCCGGATGCCCAGCGCGGCGTCGATCACCACCACGTTGCTGATGACGACGTCGCAGGTGTCGCGGACGGCGGCGGCCTTGAGGTGCAGCCCGTCGCGGGCCGTCTTGCCGAACCCGGCGAGGAACTCGTCGCCGTAACTCTGGGCGTCGGACTCGACCCGGATGGTCAGCCCGGAGTCGCCGAGCCGGACACGGTCACCGGCGCGAGGGCCGTGGGCGCCCGCGTACTCGTACGGATTCATCGCGCACCTCCTGGAGCCGCGGCTCCCAGATATCCGCAGGCCGCGGCCCTGCGCAGGGCCTCTTCCCTGGCCCCCGGGGCGTCCAGCGGTCCGTCGACCAGCCCCGCGAACCCGATCGCGATCCGCTCGCCGCCGATCGGCAGCAGCCCGACCTCGACGCTCTCGCCGGGCCCGAAGCGCACCGAAGACCCGGCGGGTACGGCGAGCCGCATGCCGTAGGTCTCATCGCGTACGAAGTCGAGCCGCGGGTTCGCCTCGAAGAAGTGGAAGTGGGAGGTGACCGACACCGGCACGGTGGCCGTGTTGGTGACGGTCAGCCGCACCACGGCGGCCGGCTCGGCGTGCGCGGGCCCCGGCAGCAGCGCGCCCGGGGCTCCGTCGCCGAGTCCGCCGCCGATCGGGTCGGAGACCACCGCGAGCCGCGAACCGTCGTCGAAGACGGCCTCGACGTGCACCTCGGTGACGACGTCGGCGACGCCGGGCAGCACGTCGCCCGGGCCGAGCACGGCCCGGGCGGCGTCGATGGCCTCGGCGAGGCGCCGCCCGTCGCGGGCCGCCTCGCAGACGGTGTCCGCGATGAGCGCCGTCGCCTCGGGGACGTTCAGGCGCAGGCCCCGGGCGCGGCGGGCGCGGGCCAGCTCGGCGGCTCCGAAGAGCAGCAGCCGGTCACGTTCCGTAGGGGTCAGTCTCACGCGACGACACCTCCTTGCCTTCCAGTCGTTAGAGCACCACTCTAACCATCAGATTCACGAGACGGAAACATTGACGTGTGAGCTTGTGGCGAGTCACATTGAACGTCGCTCTAACTCACAGATGGCCGATCGAAGGAGACCAGCCATGCCGATAGAACAGCGCGGAGTCGACACCATCCCCGACGAGGAGCGCACCAGCGGGCCGCGCGACCTCGTGTCGATCCTGCTCGGCTCCAATCTCTGCCTCGGCGTGATCATCTTCGGCTGGCTGCCGCCGTCCTTCGGGCTCGGCTGGTGGGCGTCGGTCAGCTCGGTCGTGGCGGGCACGGTGATCGGCACGGCGCTCACGGCACCGCTGGCCCTGGTGTCGCTGCGCACCGCGACGAACCTCTCCACCTCCTCCGGCGCCCAGTTCGGCGTCCGCGGACGGCTCGTCGGCTCGGTCGTCGGACTGCTGCTCGCCCTCGGCTACACCGCGCTGACCGTGTGGATCGGCGGCGACGTGATGGTGGGCGTCCTGAACCGCCTGGTGGGACTGCCCGCCAACGGGATCTCGTACGCCGTCGTGTACGGGGTGCTCGCCGCCGCCACCGTGGCGGGCGCGGTCTACGGCTACCGCGTACTGCTCGCCATGTCCCGCGTCCTCGCGTTCGGCATGACCGCACTGCTCGCCCTCGGACTGATCGCGTACGCCCCGCACTTCGGCACCGCCGCGCTGCCGGAGACGGGCGGCTACCTGCTCGGCTCCTTCTGGCCGACCTGGCTGCTCGCGGCGGTGGCGGCGGGCCTGTCCGGACCCATCGCGTTCATCACCCTCCTCGGCGACTACACGCGCTACATCTCGCCGTCCCGCCACTCCTCCCGCAAGGTCCTGCACGCCACCTGGCTGGGACTGATCGCCGGGCTCCTCGTGCCGCAGCTCTTCGGCACCTTCACGGCGTACGGGGCGCGCGCGGCCCTCGACTACGCGGGGCCGCTGGTCTCCGCCTCCCCCACCTGGTACCTGGTCCCGCTGCTGCTCGCCGCCTCCGCGGGCTCGGTCGGCAACGCCGGCCTGATGCTGTACTCCATGGGCCTCGACCTCGACGCGATCCTGCCGCGCGCCTCCCGGGCCCGGGCCACGTACACGGTCGCCGTCGTCGCCACGGCCTGCGTCTTCGTGGGCCACTACGCGTCCAGCGCGCAGGCCGCGATGACCTCCTTCGTGCTCCTGCTGACCGCGATCGGCACGCCCTGGGCCGTCATCACCCTCATCGGCTTCGCCCGCTGCCGCGGTGTGTACGACCCGGACGCTCTCCAGGTCTTCAACCGGCGTTCGCGAGGCGGGATCTACTGGTTCCGGGGCGGCTGGAACATCCAGGCCACCGCCTCCTGGGCACTGGGCGCGTTCGTCGGTCTGCTCGCGGTCTCGCTCCCCTCGTACGAAGGCCCGCTGCTGTCCCTGACGGGCGGGGTGGACTGCAGCTTCGTGCTCTCGGGGATCGTCGGCGGCGCGCTGTACCTGCTGCTCACCGCCCGCGTCCCCGCCCCGGTACACGGCAGGGCCGCCGCGGACACGGAGTCCGAGGCGGCCCTGACAATGACCGGTGAGGGTTAGCCCAACGGGTGCCGGCCCAACGCGTGCCGGCCCAGCGGGTCCTAGCCCAGCGGGTACTAGCCCAGCGGGTGCATCCAGCCGTGCTTGTCCTCGCGGATGCCGCGCTGGATGTCCAGCAGGGCCTCGCGCAGCTTCAGGGTGACCTCGCCGGGCTCGCCGCCCGACTGCTTCCACTCGGCACCGGTGCGCTTGACCGTGCCGACGGGCGTGATGACCGCGGCCGTACCGCAGGCGAAGACCTCGGTGAGGGTGCCGTTCTCCGTGTCGGCCTGCCACTGGTCGATGGAGACACGACCCTCCTCCGACTCGTAACCCAGGTCGCGGGCGACGGTGAGGAGCGAGTCACGGGTGACACCGGCGAGGAGGGAGCCGGTCAGCTCGGGGGTGACGATCACCGGCTTTTCATTGGACGCAGCGCCGTACACGAAGTACAGGTTCATGCCGCCGAGTTCCTCGACCCACTTGTGCTCCACGGCGTCGAGGTAGGCGACCTGGTCGCAGCCCTTCGCGGCGGCCTCGGCCTGCGCGAGGAGGGAGGCCGCGTAGTTGCCGCCGGTCTTGGCGTCGCCCATGCCGCCGGGGACGGCGCGCACGCGGTCCTCCGAGAGCCAGATGGAGACGGGCTTCACGCCGCCCGCGAAGTACGCGCCGGCGGGCGAGGCGATGACCAGGAACAGGTACTCGTTGGCGGGCTTCACGCCCAGGCCGACCTCGGTCGCGATCATGAAGGGGCGCAGGTAGAGGGACTCCTCGCCGCCGTGCGCCGGAACCCAGTCGCGGTCCTGCTGGACCAGCGCGTCGCACGCCTCGATGAACGTCTCGACGGGCAGCTCCGGCATCCCGAGGCGGCGCGCGGACCGCTGGAAGCGCTGGGCGTTCATCTCGGGGCGGAAGGTGGCCACGGAACCGTCGGGCTGGCGGTACGCCTTGAGCCCCTCGAAGATCTCCTGCGCGTAGTGCAGGGTCATGTTCGCCGGGTCGAGGGAGAGCGGACCGTACGGAACGAGCTGGCCGTCGTGCCAGCCGCGGCCCTCGGTCCACTTGATGGTCACCATGTGGTCGGTGAAGTGGCGGCCGAAGCCGGGGCTGGCCAGGATCGCCTGGCGCTCCGCGTCGGAGAGCGGGCTGGAGGAGGGCTTGAGCTCGATCGTGGGCGTCGTCATGAGTGGTTGTCCTTCACCGGATTCGTATGTGATGGGCCGCCTGGCTCGATACGGCATAGGACGGCCAGTGCTAGGACGTCCGAGCATTCCCTCATTCCGCGGCTCCACGTTCGATTATCGCGCGTGCGGAGCCATGGACGAAAACGTTGTGAATGCGGCCCAGGGGTTGATGGTGGCACCCGGAGAGGCACAGGAAAAGCCGCCGGGTGCGGAAGCTACCCGGCGGCTTTGCGGAGCGCGGCGGGTCAGCCGGCTACTCGTACCGCGAGCGCGTCGCCGATTTCCGCGGTGCTGCGGGCAGGCTTGCCGACACGTTCGGCGAGGTCGGCGGCGACCGCGTCCTCGATGCGGGCGGCCTCGGACTCGTAGCCGAGGTGACGCAGCAGGAGGGCGACGGACAGGACGGTGGCCGACGGGTCGGCCTTGCCCTGGCCCGCGATGTCGGGCGCCGAACCGTGCACGGGTTCGAACATCGACGGGAACTCGCCGCTCGGGTTGATGTTCCCGGAGGCGGCGACGCCGATGCCGCCGGAGACGGCCGCGGCGAGGTCGGTGATGATGTCGCCGAAGAGGTTGTCGGTGACGATCACGTCGAAGCGCTCGGGCTGCGTGACGAGGTAGATCGTCGCCGCGTCCACGTGCATGTACTCGGTGGTGACCTCGGGGAACTCCGCGGCCACCTTGTTGAAGACGTTGGTCCACAGGTGACCCGCGAAGGTCAGCACGTTGTTCTTGTGGATGAGCGCGAGCTTCTTGCGGGGGCGGGCCTGGGCGCGGGCGAACGCGTCACGGACCACACGCTCCACACCGAAGGCGGTGTTGACGGAGACCTCGGTGGCGACCTCGTGCTCGGTGCCCTTGCGGATGGTGCCGCCGTTGCCCGTGTAGGGACCCTCGGTGCCTTCGCGTACGACGACGAAGTCGATCTCCGGCTGGCCGGCCAGCGGCGTGGCGACACCCGGAAGGAGCTTCGACGGACGCAGGTTGACGTGGTGGTCGAAGGCGAAGCGGAGCTTCAGCAGGAAGCCGCGCTCCAGGACACCGGAGGGGACCGAGGGGTCGCCGATCGCGCCGAGCAGGATCACGTCGTGCTGCTTGAGGGCGTCGAGGTCGGCGTCGGTGAGGGTCTCACCGGTGGCGTGGTAGCGCCGCGCGCCGAAGTCGAACTCCTTGGTCTCCAGCTTCACATCCTGCGGAAGGACGGCGGAGAGGACCTTCAGGCCTTCGGCCACGACCTCCTGGCCGATGCCGTCACCCGGAATCACTGCGAGATTGATGCTGCGAGACATGACGGCACCGTACTCCTTGTCCCATGGGATGACACGGCATGTCCGCCATACGGACACCCGGAGGAGGGACAACGCCATGCCGTCGACTGCCGTTCACCCGTACGCAGGGCCGGTGTTGGGGATTGCTGGGAACTTCACCTTCATGGACATCCCCGACTTCGGCATTCCGGAGCAGCTCGCGGGCCGGATGAGCATGGCCGAGCAGCACGAGTACCTGCGGACGAAGCTGTCCCGGCGGCGCACACTGGTGACGGCGGGCATGGTGGCGGGCGGGCTGCTGACCGGCTGCTCCGGGTCGGGCACGGTGACCGCGAACGGTTCCGCCTCGCCCACCCCGGCCGCCACGGCCCGGGTCGCCGGCTCCGCCGTCACCCCCTTCGGCCGCCATCTCGCCTTCGGCGCCGACCCGAAGACGAAGATGCGGATCTCCTGGCAGGTGCCGTTCGCGGTGAAGAAGCCGTACGTGCGCATCGGGACCCGGCCCGAGGAGCTGAGCCGGAAGATCGATGCGGAGGTCCGCGATCTGCACACCCCGGGGCTGACCGGCGTGCGCCTGGCCGTCGAGCAGTACTACCTGCACGCGGCCCTGGACGGCCTGAAGCCCGGCACGACGTACTACTACGGCGTCGGCCACGACGGCTTCGACCCGGCCTCGCCGCAGCACCGGTCGACGATCGGCTCGTTCCGCACGGCGCCCGCGCGGCCGGAGAAGTTCACCTTCACCGCCTTCGGCGACCAGGGCGTCAGCCCGGCCGCGGCGGCCAACGACCATGTACTGCTGCGGCAGAAGCCCGCCTTCCACCTGCACGCCGGGGACATCTGCTACGCGGACCCGACGGGCCAGGGCAAGAAGTCGGACTCGTACGACGCCGGGTTCTGGGACCTGTTCCTCAAGCAGAACGAGTCGGTGGCGAAGTCCGTGCCCTGGATGGTGACGACCGGCAACCACGACATGGAGGCCTGGTACTCACCGGACGGCTACGGCGGCCAGCTGGCCCGCTGGTCGCTCCCGGACAGCGGCTTCGACCCGCACAAGGCGCCGGGCGTGTACGCGTTCACGTACGGCAACGTCGCTTTCGTGGCGCTGGACGCGAACGACGTGTCGTACGAGATTCCCGCCAACCGGGGCTACACGGACGGCAAGCAGACGAAGTGGCTGGACCGGACGCTGGGTCGGCTGCGGGCGACGAGGGAGGTCGACTTCGTGGTCGTCTTCTTCCACCACTGTGCCTACTCGACGTCCTCGCACGCATCCGACGGCGGGGTGCGCGCCGAGTGGCTGCCGCTGTTCGCGAAGCACCAGGTGGACCTGGTGATCAACGGGCACAACCATGTGTACGAGCGGACCGACGCGATCAAAGCCGGCGAGGTCGGCAGGCCGGTGCCGGTCGGCGCGTCGACGGATCCGACGCGGGACGGGATCGTGTACGTCACCGCGGGCGGCGGCGGCAAGGACCTCTACTCGTTCCCCTCGGGCGTCAAGGACAGCTACGAGGGGCATGTCCGCCACCGTGAGTCCGTGCCGTCGTTCCACTGGACGAAGTCACGGCAGATGAAGGCGGAGAGCGTGGAGTGGTCTCGGGTGCGGTACACCGGCTTCTCCTTCCTCTCGGTGGAGGCGGAGGCCGGTACGACACCGAAGCTGAAGGTGTCGGCGCTCGCGCAGAGCGGTGAGCGCATCGATCACTTCGAGGTGCGGCGCGGCGCCTGAGAGCCAGTGCTCTGGGCCCCGCGCCGCACCCACGGGTGCGGCTCCCGGTAGTGAAGGCGGGCGGCGGGCCTCAGTGGCCCGTCGATCCGCCGTTGTCCCTGCGGTCGAGGGCGCGCTGGAGGGCGGCGGCCGCGTTCCTGCGGTCGGACTCGCTCGTACGAGAGGTGTGACGGACTCGGCGGACGGTCGTCTCGGCCATGATGATCGACTCCTTGCATCCGGCACATGCGTCCGGAAGGGCGATGAGGAATTACGAGACGCCGGAAGGGGCGGGGAGCGGTGCCGCAGGGGTTACCTGCCAAGGGCTCCGGCTCACGACCGCCATTCGCTTGGTCGAGCGAGACGTTCGGCTCCCTTAAAGCTAAAGGAGGCTCGGCCATCTGTCTCCACAATTACTCGGACTTCCTACTATCTGAGACGATGGCTTGGGTCACACCCCTCTGACCTGCGACGACGCGCCGCACGGCATCGCCCGCCCCCGGCCGCAGCCGTAGGGCGCCAACCGTCGGCACCAGACAGAGCGCACCGAGCACCACGAACGCGACGGCGTACGCCGAGCGCGGAGCGTCCGTGAGGGCCGCGCCCCCGCGCAGCGCCGCCGCGGCGATCGCCACGCCGAGCCCCGCGGCCAGTTGCTGGCCGGTGGCGAAGAGGGCGTTGGCGTCGCGCAGCCGATCCGGGCGCAGCTCGCTGAAGGCGATCGTCGAGTAGCCGGTGAGTCCGGCCGAGCGGGCGACGCCGCCGAGCGCCGCGACGACCGCGATCACCGCGACCGGGGTGGCCGCGGTGAACAGCGCGCAGGCCGCGGTCGTGGCCGCGAGCCCCAGCGTGGAGACGATCAGCAGCGGCCGGAACCCGAACCGGTTGATCAGATACGTCGTCGCGGGCTTGATCCCGATGTTGCCGACGAAGACGAACAGCACGACCGCGCCGGACTTCACCGCGCCCCACCCGAAGACCTCCTGGAACAGCAGGGGAAGGAGGAAGGGGACGGCACCGACGACGGCCATGTAGAGGGAGCCGTCGAGCGCCGCGGCCCGGAAGGACTGGACGTCGAGGGTGCGGAGGTTGATCAACGGGTGCGGGGTGCGCAGCAGATGGCGCCCGGCGGCGGCGAGGGCGACGGCGGCTATCGCGGCGGGCAGGGCCGTCCCGGCGAGCGAGCTGTGGGTCTCGGAGACCAGGTGGGCGGTCCAGGTCAGAGCGGCGAGGCCGGTACAGGTGAGCAGGACGCCGGTGGTGTCGAGCGGGGGCGGCGCGCTCTGGACGCCGGGCTCGATGAGGCGGCGAGCGACGAGCAGGGCGAGGGCGCCGAGGGGCACGTTCAGCAGGAAGATCCAGTGCCAGGAGGCGTACGTGGTGATCAGGCCGCCGAGCAGGGGCGCGGCGACCGGGGCGGCGAGCCCGGGCCACACGATGCAGGCGACCGCGCGGGGCAGGTCGGGCTTGGCGGTCCTCGCCAGGACGACGAGCCGGCCGACCGGCACCATCATCGCGCCCCCGACGCCCTGGAGGACGCGCATGCCGACGAGGGTCGGGAGGTCCGGGGCGAGGGCGCAGGCCAGCGAGGCGACGGTGAACACGGTGATCGCGGCGAGGAAGACCCTGCGCGGGCCGAAGCGGGCGGTGAGCCAGCCGGAGAGGGGGATGAGGACGGCGAGGGTGACGAGGTAGGCCGTGATGATCAGGCCGACCGAGGCGGGCGTGGTGTGCAGGTCGGCGGCTATCTGCGGGGCGGCGGTCGACACGATCGTGCCGTCCAGCATCTCCATGAAGAAACAGCCTGCGACGAGGAGCGCGGTGCCGCGCTGACGCGAATCCATCATGGGTCCAGGCTGGCGGCGACCTACTGATGCACACAAGTTCCGATTGCTTCATCTAGCATTGCGTCTCATGCAGCAATCTTCGCCGCCGGGGGCTGCGCCCCTGCCGGACATGAACCTCCTGCCCGCCCTGGACGCCCTGCTGCGCGCGGGCAGTGTCGCGGGCGCGGCGGACGAGCTGAACGTGTCGCCCTCGGCGATGAGCCGCACGCTGGGCCGGCTGCGCCGCGTGGTCGGCGACCCGCTTCTCGTCCCCTCGGGCCGGGGCCTGACGCTGACACCCCGGGCGCACGAGATGCAGCCCCGGGTGCAGGCCGCGCTGGCGGCGGCGGTCGCGGCGCTGCGGCCACCGAGGGAGGTCGAACTTGCGCTTTTGAGGCGGGAGTTCAGGATCCGCACGAACGACGGGATCGCCATGTCGCTCGGCGCCCCGCTCCTTGAGCTGGTGGCGCGCGAGGCTCCCGGTGTACGGCTGCGACTGCTGCCGGAGGGCGACGAGGACCCGGCGGACCTGCGCACCCATGTCGACCTGGACGTGGGCGAGTTGCCCGACCCGCTCCCGCATGACGTGCGCAACTCCGCGCTGCGCGAGCACCGTTACGTGGCGGTGGCACGGGCCGACGCGGAGTTCGCGCGGGGGCCGCTGACACCGCACCGGTTCGCCGAGCTGCCGCACATCACGGTGACCCGGCGCGGCCGCACCTACAGCGTGGTCGACGAGCGGCTCGCCGAACTCGGCCTAAGCCGCGATGTGTTGGCCACCGCTCCGACGTACGGCGCGGCCTGCTTCTTCGCCCTGCGCACGGACGCGCTGGCGCTGGTGCCGTCCGAGGTCGCGACGGAGGCGGCCCGGGTGATGCCGCTCGCGATCCTGGAGATCCCGCTGGAGCTGCCGGTGGCGACGACCGGCCTCGCGTGGCACGTACGCCTGGACACGGACCCGGCACATCGGTGGCTGCGGGGCGCGCTGGCGCGGGTGGCGGCGGAGGCTTCGCCGCAGACGAGTGCCGTCACACCGTCCGGGGCCGCGGGTGCAGCGCCCGCAGCTCCCTGATCAGCGCGCGGACCGCGACCGTCGAGGCCAGTTCGGGTGTGGTGACGTAGCCGACAGAGCGGGTCGGGCGCTGCGGGCCGAGGTCGGTGATGTCGAGTGCGGGCGGCGCACTGGTCAGGGAGAGCGCGGGCATGATGGCCATTCCGAGCCCGCTGCCCACCATCGAGAGCACTGCTCCGTCGTCCTCGGCGCGGACCGTCGCGCAGGGGATCCAGTCCTGCTCGGCCCACCAAGTGCGGGTGTACGACGAGCAGTTCTCGGTCCAGTCGACCAGCGGCAGCGAGCGCGGGTCGGGATGCCCGGCCGGGTGGACCAGCGCGTACGGCTCCTCCAGCAGGACGTCACCGACCAGCTGCGGCGGCACCGGCGAGCTCGTGCCCAGCGTGGCGATGCCGACGTCCGCCCGGCCCTCGGCCACCTCCCCCGCCGTGCCCGGCCCGACCTCCCGTACGACCCGCACGGTGGGCTCGATCCCGGGGTGCCGGGCCGCCAGGCGTTCCAGGGCGGGCGGCAGCAGATGCAGCGCCGCACTGCGGAAGGCCGCGATGCGCAGCGGCCCCGCGACGGTGTCGGTGCCGCCCGGTCCCGCCCCGGCGCCGCGCGCCTCCGCGGCGAGCGTGTCCAGCATCCGCAGCACCCGCCGGGCGTGCGCCGCGGCCCGGGCGCCCGCCTCGGTGGGGCGGGCCCCGTACCGGCCGCGCTCGAAGAGCACCACGCCGAGCTTGCGTTCGATGCCGCGCACCGCGTGCGACACCGCGGACTGCGTCGCGCCGAGCGGGACGGCGGCCGCCGAGAAGCCGCCCTCGTCGGCGACGGCCACGAGGGTGCGCAGCTCCTGCGGGGCGAGGTCGGACGCGGTCATCGCGGCTCCTGTTCCGTGGCGGCCAAGAAGGGTTCTGTCCCGGCGGTCAGCGGTCTCTGTCGCCGCCGTCAAGGGTCACACCTGCACCTATGAGAGTGGCTCATGGATGCGGGCGTTCCATGAGCGCAACCCTCTGCCCGGGTCCGGCATTCCTGCCTACGGTCCCGTTCCATGAACGACACCGGCAGGAACGACATCGCGCTCACCGTCCAGCAGACCGCCCGCCCGACCGGCTTCCCCACCCCGGACCACTTCCGCTTCGTCGAGTCGCCCGTCCCCGAGCCGGCCCCCGGCACGGCGCTCGTCGAGAACCTGTACTGGTCCGTCGACCCGTATCACCGCGAGATGATGGACGGCGACTTCGAGCTGAACGCCCCGCTGGAGGGCCGGGCGCTCGGCCGGGTGATCGCGTCCCGGGATCCGGCGCTCCCGGAGGGGGAGATCGTCTTCCACCGTCACGGCTGGCGCACCCACTCCGTCGTGCGCCCCGAGGAGACCAGACGGCTTCCCCGCCACGACGGCGTGCCTCTCTCCGCGCACCTGAGCATCCTCGGCGGCACCGGCCTCACCGCGTACGTCGGCCTCACCCGCATCGCCCAACTCCGCGGCGGTGAGGACCTGTTCGTCTCGGCGGCCGCGGGAGGCGTCGGTACGGCCACCGGGCGTCTGGCCCGGCTGCTGGGCGCCGGACGACTGGTGGGCAGCACGGGCAGCGCGGCGAAGGCGGCGTATCTCACTCAACACGTGGGCTACGACGAGGTGTTCGACTACCACGCCGGCCCCGTCGCCGACCTCCTGTCGAAGGCGGCCCCCGACGGCATCGACCTGTTCGTGGACAACGTCGGCGGCGAGCACCTCGGCGCTGCGATCGGCGCGCTGCGCGAGCACGGCCGGGTGGTGCGGATCGGCACCGTCGGCCAGTACAACGCCCCCGACGCGCCGCTCGCCCTCTTCAACCACGCCGACGTGGTCGAGAAGAGCCTGCGCATCGAGGGCTTCCTCGTGAGCAACTACCGTGATGTGCAAGAGGAGTTGTACGAGTTCGCCGTACCGCATCTGCAGAGCGGCCGGCTCGCCCTCGACGAGACGATCGTCGAGGGCTTCGACCGGATCGTGGACGCGTTCCTGCTGATGCTGCGCGGCGGCAACACCGGCAAGATCATCGTCAGGGGTGCCGAGGGGTAGCCGTCAGGGGCACTGGGCGGTGCCCCTCGGGCGCCGCCTCACAGCACGTCGCCGTCCCGCCAGTCGAAGACCAGCTCGTACGCCGGATCGAGCGGGCCGGCCGTCGCGGGGCGCACGAACGTGCTGCCCTCCTCCTCCGCCAGCCGCACGACACCCTCCGGGCCGAGCGCGCAGATCCGCCCGGGCCAGACCTGCCAGCCGCGAGCCGTGTAGAGGAGCGCGCCCTTGTCGCTCGCGGAGAGCGCGCCCAGCCCGTACGCCGTGTCGACGATCCGCTCCAGCTCGGCCATCACCTGCCCGCCGAGTCCCGTACGCCGGACATCCGCCCGTACGGCGACGGCCTCCACGTACCCGACGCGGAGCGAGCGGCCGCGATGCCGGGCCCGGCGCTGGATCACCGCGCCATGGGCAGCGATCCCCCGCTCGTCGTGCACGAGGACATGCAGGCCACCGAGGCTGTGGTCCCAGTCCTCGTCACCGAAGTCCCCTTCGAAGGCCTCGTCCAGGAGGGCGCGGACGGCGCAGAGTTCGGCGGGGGTGAGGTCCGCGGTGTGGGTGGTGCGGGGTCGGGAGGTCACGGGGGCAGTATTCCGGATTCGGGCAGAGGCGAGTCAGCGTTTTTGACTAACCCCTCACAGCCACTTGACTGGTTAAGCCCACCAGTGATGCACTGCCCCCATCGCCGCACTAACCACTCACACACATATCAAAGGTTAGGGGAATCCCTCATGGCCACCCACCGGATCCACCACCGCAGCACCACCGTCCGCGGCCACGAGATCCACTACCGCGAGGCAGGCCCCGCCGACGCCCCCGTCCTGCTCCTCCTGCACGGCTTCCCGACCAGCTCGCACATGTTCCGCGACCTGATCCCCCTCCTCGCCGACGGCTACCACCTGATCGCCCCGGACCACCTCGGCTTCGGCCGCTCGGCGGCGCCCGCGGCCGACGAGTTCCCGTACTCCTTCGCCGAACTGGCCGAGATCACCGGGGAGTTCACCGAGCAGCTGGGCCTGAAGGAGTACGCGCTCTACATCCAGGACTACGGCGCCCCGATCGGCCTGCGGCTCGCGCTGGCACACCCCGAGCGGGTGACCGCGATCATCACGCAGAACGGCAACGCGTACGAGGAGGGGCTCGGCGCCGACGCCTGGGCGCCCGTGCTGGCCCTGATCGCCGAGCGCACCCCGAAGACCGAGGCACCGGTCCGTGAGATCAGCAGCCTCGACGGCATCAAGTGGCAGTACCTGCACGGAGTTCCGGCCGACGAGCAGGACCTGGTCAGCCCGGACGCGTACCACCACGACGCCGCGCTGATGGCCCGCCCCGGCCAGCCCGAGATCCAGCTCGACCTGATCTCCGACTACGGCTCCAACTTCGCCCTCTACCCGGCCTTCCAGGAGTACTTCCGCACCGCCCAGGTCCCCGTCCTCGCCGTCTGGGGCGCCCACGACCAGATCTTCGTCCCCGCGGGCGCACTCGCCTTCCAGCGCGACCTCCCGCACGCGGAGGTCCACCTGCTCCCCACGGGCCACTTCGCCCTGGAGACGCACGCCGACCAGATCGCCGGCCTCATGCGGGACTTTCTCGAACGGAACCTGCCCACGACCTGACCGCCTCCCGGAAGCCCTTCGGGTCCTCCACCCACGGCAGGTGCCCGGCACCCGTAACGACCGACCGTCGCACCCGCGGCAGAGCCCGCTCCAGCGAGTCGACCGCCCAGCGCGGCCGGGGATCCCGCTCACCGTCGACGATCAGCACGGGCACGGTCAGGGCCTGGCAGGAGTCGTACAACTCGGCGGTGCCCAAGGTCTGTTTCGTCTGGGCACCCAGGGCCTGGTTGCACTCGAAGTTGATCTCGAACCACGGCTCGGCCATCCGCCCGGCATGCTCCAGCGCCCGCTCCCGGTCCTCGAAGTCGACCGACCACTGGAGCACCGCCCGCTCCCGGTCCCCGTCCGGCAACTCCTGCCAGCGCGCGAGCCGTTCGGGCATCTCACCGAGGCGGGCGAGGAAGTTCTCCCCGAAGTGTCCGCGCCAGGAGGACCACGGGTCGATGCCCGTACCGCCGACGTACACGAGCCCGTCGACCCGGTCGGGATGGGCCAGCGTGTAGCTCAGCGCCAGCTGCGCGCCCCAGGAGTGGCCGAGCAGCGCCATCCGTTCGAGCCCGAAGTGCCGTCGTACGGCGTCCAGATCGGCCACGAACCGCTCGGTGGTCCACGGCCCGGCGCACCGCTCCGACCGCCCGCACCCGCGCTGGTCCCAGCGGATGACCGTGGCCCGGTCCTCCAGCATGGCGGTAACGTCCTCGAACATGTCCCACAGCCCTGGCCCACCGTGACACAGGACCAGGGGCTCACCCTGCCCCGACCGCGAGGCCCACAGCCGTACACCGTCGTCGGTGATCACCGTCTCCGTCATGGTGGACAGTCTGCCCGCGCGGGAAAGCACCCGAAAAGAGAGGAGGGGCCGGGCAATCGGCCCGGCCCCTCTCACGCGTGATGGATCACGCGACGATCACATGACGGATCGTCAGCCCATGTGCGGGTACCCGTAGTCGGTCGGCGGGACCAGGGTCTCCTTGATGGCGCGGGTCAGCGTCCAGCGCATCAGGTTCTGCGGGGCGCCGGCCTTGTCGTTGGTGCCGGAGGCGCGGCCGCCGCCGAAGGGCTGCTGGCCGACGACGGCGCCGGTCGACTTGTCGTTGATGTAGAAGTTGCCCGCGGCGTAGCGGAGCTTCTCCATCGTGTACGCCGTGGCGGCACGGTCACCCGAGATGACCGAGCCCGTCAGCGCGTAGTCCGACACCGACTCCATCTGGGTCAGCATCTCGTCGTACGCCTCGTCCTCGTAGACGTGCACGGCGAGGAACGGGCCGAAGTACTCGGTCGTGAAGACCTCGTTCGAAGGGTCCGAGCACTCGACGACCGTCGGGCGCACGAAGTAGCCGACCGAGTCGTCGTAGGAGCCGCCCGCGACGATCTGGCAGGTCGGGTCCTGCTTCGCGCGGTCGATGGCCGCCTTGTTCTTGGCGAACGAGCGCTCGTCGATGACCGCGCCGATGAAGTTCGACAGATCGGTGACGTCACCCATGGTCAGGTAGTCGACCTCGGCCGCGAACTCCTCCTTGAAGCCGGAGTTCCAGATGGACGCCGGAATGTACGCGCGGGAGGTCGCGGAGCACTTCTGGCCCTGGTACTCGAAAGCGCCGCGGGTGAGGGCGGTCTTGAGGATCGCGCGGTCGGCGCTCGGGTGGGCGACGACGAAGTCCTTGCCGCCGGTCTCGCCGACCAGGCGCGGGTAGGAGCGGTACTTCTCGATGTTGGTGCCGACCGTCTTCCACAGGTACTGGAAGGTCTTCGTCGAGCCGGTGAAGTGGATGCCCGCGAGGTCCCGGTGCTCCAGGGCGACCTTGGAGACCTCGATGCCGTCGCCGGTGACGAGGTTGATGACGCCCTTGGGCAGGCCCGCCTCCTCCAGGAGCTGCATCAGCAGCACGGCGGCGTGGGTCTGCGTCGGGGACGGCTTCCAGACCACCACGTTGCCCATGAGCGCGGGAGCGGTGGGCAGGTTGCCCGCGATCGCCGTGAAGTTGAACGGCGTGATCGCGTAGACGAAGCCCTCCAGCGGGCGGTGGTCCAGACGGTTCCAGACGCCCGGGGAGTTCGCCGGGGGCTGCTCGGCGAGCAGGTCACGGGCGTACTTCACATTGAAACGCCAGAAGTCGACCAGCTCACAGGGGCAGTCGATCTCCGCCTGCTGGGCGGTCTTCGACTGGCCGAGCATGGTGGAGGCGGCGAGGGTCTCGCGCCAGGGGCCGGCGAGCAGTTCGGCGGCGCGCAGGATGATCGCGGCGCGGTCGTCGAAGGACATCGCGCGCCAGGCCGGGGCGGCCGCGAGGGCGGCGTCGACCGCGTCCTGGGCGTCCTGCTGCGTGGCGTTCGCGCCGGTGCCGATGACGGCCTTGTGGTTGTGCGGCTGCACGACGTCGAAGCGCTCACCGCCGCCGAGCCGCTTCTCCCCGCCGATGGTCATCGACAGTTCGAGCGGGTTCTCGGCCAGCTCCTTGAGCTTGGCCTCCAGGCGGGCGCGCTCCGGGGAGCCGGGGGCGTAGCCGTGCACCGGCTCGTTGACGGGGGTGGGGACCTGGGTTACTGCGTCCATGTCTGCCGTGACTCCTTATACGAGTGAGCGGTGGTTCGGGCTCAGCCCTTGGTGAGGATCGAGCGTGCGAAGAAGAGGAGGTTGGCGGGCTTCTCCGCCAGGCGGCGCATGAAGTAGCCGTACCAGTCCGTGCCGTACGCCGTGTACACGCGCATCCGGTGGCCCTCGGCGGCGAGCCGCAGGTGCTCCTCGCTGCGGATGCCGTACAGCATCTGGAACTCGTACTCGTCGAGCTTGCGCCCGGCGCGCCGGGCGAGTTCCTGCGCGACGGAGATGAGGCGCGGGTCGTGGGAGCCGATCATCGGGTACCCGTCGCCCTCCATGAGGATGCGCAGGATCCGGACGTACGCCTTGTCGGTCTCGGCCTTGACCTGGTAGGCGACCTCGGCGGGCTCCTTGTAGGCGCCCTTCACGAGGCGGACCCGGCTGCCGGCGGCGGCGAGGCGGCGGGCGTCGGCCTCGGTGCGGAACAGGTAGGCCTGGATGACGCAGCCCGTCTGCGGGAAGTCCTTCCGCAGCTCCTCGTGGATGGCGAACATCGAGTCGAGGGTGGTGTGGTCCTCGGCGTCCAGCGTGACGGTGGTGCCGATGGCGGCGGCGGCCTCGACGACCGGGCGGACGTTGGCGAGGGCGAGCTCGTGGCCGTCGTCCAGCGCCTGGCCGAACATGGACAGCTTGATGGACATCTCGGCCTTCGTGCCGAGGTCCAGCGCCTTGAGGTGCTCGATCAGCTCCAGGTACGCGTCCCGGGCGGCGTACGCCTGCTCGCGCGTCGTGATGTCCTCGCCGACGACGTCGAGGGTGACTTCGAGACCCTTGTCGACGGCGTCCTGGACGATCGGGACGACCTGGTCGACCGTCTCGCCGGCGATGAATCGGGCGACCACCTGCTTGGTGCCGGGGGCCGCCGACACGAAGCGGCGCATCTTGTCGCTGCGCGACGCGGCGAGAATCACGGGACCCAGCACGGGGCACCTCCACGGAAAGAACGGGCGGGCCGCGAACCCGGCGATATCACCTTGAGGGCGACGCAGGGGTACGGCACGGAGAACCACCGTGAAACCTAAGGATCCCTCCGATCGTCGACCATCGACAGCTGTCACGCATCCGTGCCCTGGATCTCAGACATCTGTATGAAGGGCCGGGGAAAGTGCGGGAGAATGCCCGAGTGACGGGTGATTTCCAGGCGGGCCGGAGCGGTGGCCGGGGCGATTACCAGGAGCTGGTCGACGAGATCTCGACCCTTCTGGGCGCTCCCGCGACGCTGGAGAACCGCGATTTCGAGCTGATCGCCTTCGGCGCGTACGACAGCGACCGGGACTTCGACGAGGCCTCCCTCGACCCCGTCCGCACCCGCTCGATCCTCACGCGCCGCTCGACGTCGGCGGTCCGCACCTGGTTCGAGGGCTTCGGCATCGCGCGGGCCACCGGCCCGGTCCGTATCCCGCCCACCCCGGAGGCGGGCGTCTACCGGGGACGGATCTGCCTGCCCGTACGCCACCGGGGTGTCGTCCTCGGCTATGTGTGGCTGCTCGACGACGACCCCGGACCCTCCGACGAGCAGCTGACTGCGGCCATGGAGGTCGCCTCGCGGATCGGCGCGCTGCTCGCGGACGAGGTGCAGGCGGGCGCGGACCTGACGCGCGAGCTGCGGGCGGTGCTCACCGCCGAGCGCGGCTGGCAGCGGGACATGGCGGTCGCGGAGCTGCGCACGGCGCTCGGCGCGCGCGGCGACGGCCTGCACACGGTGGTGTGCGTCGCCCCGTGGCCGTCCGCCGACCCGGACGACGCCCCTTCCGTCCGTACGGTGCCGGGCGCGACCGCGCTGTGCACGGTGCCGTGGGGTGCGGCGGGCCAGAGCCTGGCGCTGCTGGTGCGGCTGCGCGCGACGGACGTGCTCACGCCCGCGCTGACGGCGGCTTCCCGACTGCTGGAGCGCACCGGCGGCCCAGGGGCGGCGGCCGGGATCGCGGTCCCCCGCGGTGGGCTCACCGAGCTGGGCGCCGCCTGGCAGGAGGCGTCGGCCGCCGCGCGGGCCGTGCTGGCCGAGCCGCGCCTCGGCCCGGTCGCCGAGTGGGCGTCGATCGGCCCGTTCCGCCTCCTCACCGCGCTCCCCCCGGAGGCCGCCCACGACCCCGCCGTACGCACCCTGCTCTCCCCCGCCCACCGTGAACTCGCCCGCACCACCGAGGTGTTCCTCGACTGCGCGGGCCAGGCGGGCCGCACGGCAGCGGAGTTGGGCATCCACCGCCAGACGCTGTACTACCGCCTGTCGCGGGTCGAGCAGCTCACGGGCCTGGACCTCGACGACGGCGAGGACCGGCTGCTGCTGCACATGGCGCTGAAGGGGGCGCGGCTGTGAGCGTCAACGGTGCACGCCGGTCGGGGAGTTGAGCAGGTCGCCGATCGCCGCGACACCCTCGGCGATCGCCCGCTCCCCCACATCCCCGAATCCGAGGACCAGTTGGACCGGGTCCGTCGCCCCCGAGGACCGGCACGGGCTCATGCCGTACAGCCCGACCGCCCGCGACCTGGCGGCGGCCACGACGGCCCGCTCGTCGGCGCCTTCGGGCAGGTGGGCGACCGCGTGGAATCCGGCGGCGAGGCCGGTGAGGCGCACGGCGGGGGCGTGCGCGGTGAGGGCCTCGACGAGGGCGGTGCGGCGGGCCGCGTAGGTGGCGCGCATGCGGCGCAGGTGGCGGTCGTAGCGGCCGGACTCGATCAGTCGCGCGAGGGCGAGCTGGTCGAGGGTCGGGGAGCCGCGGTCGCCGAGGTGTTTGGCCTCCGCGACGGGGACGGCGAGTGCGGACGGGCAGAGCAGCCAGCCGAGGCGCAGCGCCGGGGCGAGGGACTTGCTGACCGTGCCGATGGAGATCACCCGGTCCGCGGCCAGCCCCTGGAGTGCGCCGACGGGTTCACGGTCGTAGCGGAACTCCGCGTCGTAGTCGTCCTCGATGACGTACGCGTCCCGCCGCTTGGCCCACTCGATCAGCGCGAGCCGCCGCTCGGGGGCGAGCACGACTCCGGTCGGCCACTGGTGGGCCGGGGTGACGATGACCGCCCGGGCGCCGGACGCGTCCAACGCCCGTACATCGACGCCGAGTTCGTCGACCGGGACGGGCAGCGCCCTGAGGCCGGCGACGGCCGCGGCGGCCTTCGCGGTGGAGGGTCCGCCCGGGTCCTCGTACGCCACGGCCCGTACCCCGGCGGCGGCCAGGCTGCGCAGGGCGAGGCCGAGGCCCTGCGCGTATCCGTTGCAGATCACGATGCGTTCGGGGTCGGCGGCTGCCGCGCGGACCCGGCGCAGATATCCGGCGACGACCTCGCGCAGGGCCGAACTCCCGCGCGGTTCCCCGTAGTCGAGGTCGCTCGTCGGCATCGCGCGGCCCGCCTCACGCAGCGCCCACAGCCAGTCGGCGAGCGGAAAGCTGCTGAGGTCCGGTACGCCGTGCCGGAAGTCGGCGATCAGGCGCGGGGGTTCGGGGGTCCGCGTGCGCGGGGCGGGCGGTACGTGGGCCACGGCCGCGACCCGGGTGGCCGAGCCGACGCGGGTCACGAGGTAGCCCTCGCACTGGAGTTGGGCGTAGCAGTCCTGGACCAGACCGCGGGAGAGGCCGAGCGCGCGGGCGAGTTCGCGGGAGGAGGGGAGCCGTTCACCGGCGCCCAGCCGACCGGTGCGGATCGCGTCGCGCACCTGCCGTTCCAGCTGCGCGCGCAGCTGCTCGCCGCTCTCCCGGTCGACGGTCAGGAGCAGCTCGGGTGACAAACCGGCCCACTGCAGCGGCATGAAATTGGAGCTTACCGGCGGTCCGGCCGAAACCTAGCGTCGTAGCCATGACGACTCCGTGCAGGACCATCAGCCCGGCGGCCCCCGACGCCGCCACCCGCCCGCCCCTGGTGACCCGGGCCCTGATGCTCCGCTTCGTGAGCATGCTGGGCTCCTCGGTGAGCTTCTTCCTGCTGCTCTCCGTCGTCCCCCGCTACGCGACGGCGTCGGGCGCGGGCCTGGCCACCGGATCGCTGATGCTCTCCACGGTCCTCGGCGAACTGGCCGCTCCCCGGCTCGTCGCCCGCTACGGATACCGGGTGGCGCTGACGGCGGGACTCGTCCTGCTCGGGGCGCCCGCGCTGGTGCTCACGGCATCGGACGGCATGGCGTGGATCGTCGCGGTCTGCCTGGTGCGCGGGCTCGGCTTCGCGCTCACCCTGGTCGCGGGCGGCGCGCTGACAGCGACGCTGATCCCGGCCGAGCGGCGCGGCGAGGGCCTGGCGCTGGTGGGCGTCGTCTCCGGGGTGCCGTCCCTGATCGCGCTGCCGCTGGGCGTGTGGCTCGCCGGGAACGTGGGCTACGGGCCGGTCGCCGTGGCCGCGGGCGTGGCCGCACTGGCGGCGGTCGTCTCGGTGCCGGGTCTGCCGGACCGGGAGCCGGACGCCGGGAAGCCGGTGGGCGTGGTGTCGGGGCTGCGCACCGGGGGCCTGGTCCGGCCCGCCGTCGTCTTCGCGACGACCGCGCTCGCGGCGGGCATCGTCGTGACGTTCCTGCCGCTCGCGGTCCCGTCGGCGTACGCCTCGGTCGTCGCCGTGGCCCTCTTCGTGCAGCCCGCGGCCTCGACCGCGGCCCGCTGGATGGCGGGCCGGTACGGCGACCGGCACGGCGCCGCCCGACTGGTGCTGCCCGCGCTGCTGCTCTCCGCCACGGGGATGCTGATCACGGCTCTGACGGGCAGCCCGGTCGCGGTCGTCGCCGGGGTGGCGGTCTTCGGTATCGGCTTCGGCGTCGCCCAGAACGCCACGCTGTCCCTGATGTACGCGCGGGTCCCGGCCTCCGGGTACAGCACGGTCACCGCACTGTGGAACCTGGCGTACGACGGCGGCATGGGCGTCGGCGCGGTCGGCTTCGGCGCCCTCGCCGCCTGGACCGGCTACCCGGGAGCCTTCGCCGTCACGGCCGTACTGATGCTGGCGGCGCTGGCCCCGGCGATCCGGGACCGCCGGACGCCGGACGCGAAGGCCGGCCGATGACGGCGCGAGCCGGGGGTCAGCCCCGCGTCGTCGCCGCGGCCCCGATCACCCGGCGCAGCCCCTCGGTGAGCTGGTCGGCGGTGGTCGCCGTGTCGGGATCGAAGAGCCACTGGACCATGAGCCCGTTGAGGAGGGTCTGGTAGAAGCGGCCCTCCGAGTCGACGGTCTCCTTGTCGAGCTGGTCCTCGGGGATGCCGTTGAACAGGGGCACGATCCCCGAACGGCCCTCCTCCTGCGCCGCCGCCAGCAGCTTGCGCACCTCGGGGAGCCGGTCGCCCTGGAAGATGAGCTCGAAGCTCAGCAGCCAGATCGCCCGCGACTCGGGCACCGAGCGGATGATGCTCGCCCACACCTCCTGGAATCGCTCCAGCGATCCGGGGGCCGCGGTGACTTCCCCGCCCAGCCCGGGATCGAAGCTCTCGCCGACGCGCTCGATCAGCGAGACGTACGCCTGCACGAGCAGCGCGTCCTTCGATCCGTAGTGGTAGCCGATGGACGCCAGGTTGGTTCCCGACTCCTTGACGATGTCCCGCGCGGTGGTGCGCAGGAACCCCTTCTCCAGCAGGCAGCGCTTGGCGCCTTCGAGCAGATCCTCACGGTGTCCCATGGCGACCAGCCTACCCCGCGATCCATACAACCGTCCTAGACGTGTGACTTATACAAACGTTCTAGACAACCGTTTAGGACGTGCGTACAGTCACCGGCATGACGAACTCGACGAGCACCACCACAAGTTCGGCCGGACTCGCCGGCCGCCGCGAATGGACCGCACTGGGCGTGCTGATGCTCCCGCTGCTGCTGGTCTCGATGGATGTCTCGGTGCTGTACTTCGCGATCCCGGCGATCAGCGCCGACCTGGAACCGAGCGGCACGCAGCAGCTGTGGATCTTCGACATCTACGCCTTCGTCCTGGCCGGCCTGCTGATGACGATGGGCTCGCTGGGCGACCGCATCGGCCGCCGCAAGCTCCTCCTGATCGGCGCCGCCGCCTTCGGCACCGCCTCACTGATCGCGGCCTACGCGAACAGCGCCGAGACCCTGATCGCGGCCCGCGCGGTCCTCGGCATCGGTGGCGCGACACTGATGCCGTCGACGATGGCGATCATCCGCACGATGTTCACCGACCCCGGTCAGCGCGCGAAGGCGATCGGCCTGTGGTCCGGCGTGATGACGGCCGGCATCGCACTCGGCTCGGTGATGAGCGGCATCCTGGTGCAGTACTTCTGGTGGGGCTCGGTCTTCCTGGTCAACCTGCCCGCGATGGCGCTGCTGCTGGTCCTCGGCCCGATCCTGCTGCCGGAGTCGAAGAACCCCGAACCGGGCCGCTTCGACCTCCTCAGCGTCCCGCTCTCCATGGCCGCCGTCCTGCCCGTCATCTACGGCATCAAGGAGATCCCGTCCGAGGGCTGGCAGACGCAGTACGTCGTCTCGGTCGCCGTCGGCCTGGTCTTCGCCGCCCTCTTCGTCCAGCGCCAGCGCACCGCCAAGTCCCCGCTGATCTCCCCCCAGTTGTTCCGCGGCCCCGGCTTCGCACCGGCCGTCGTCCTCAACCTCGTCTCCACGTTCGGGATGATGGGCTCCGCGTACTTCACCACCCAGTACCTGCAGTCGGTGCTCGGCAAGAGCTCGATGCAGGCCGCGCTCTGGTCGCTGCTCCCCACGGTCCTGGTCGGTGTCGCCGCCCCGGTCGCCGCGCAGCTCGTCCAGAAGGGCGTGCACCGCGCCCACGTCGTGTCCGGCGGCTTCGTCGTCGCCGCCTGCGGCTACGGTCTGCTGGCCTTCACCGGCACGGACTCCCTCTGGCTGACCCTGGCCGGAGCGGGCGTCCTCGCCTCCGGGATCGTCGTGGTGATGTCCCAGATGATGGACCTGGCCCTGGGCACGGTCCCCGTCGGCAACGCGGGCTCCGCCTCCTCGCTGCTGGAGACGGGCGCCGAGTTCGGAGGTGCCCTGGGCATGGCCGTCCTCGGCTCCATCGGCACGGCCGTCTACCGCCACGACATCGGCTCCGGGGTTCCCGCCCCGGCCCACGAGACGCTGGGCGGCGCCCTCGCCGTCGCCCAGCAGATGCCCGGCCGCACCGGTGACGCCCTCGCGGCGGCCGCCCGGGAGGCCTTCACCAACGGGATGCACGCGGCGGCGATCGGCGGAGCGGTGCTCTTCCTCGGGGCGGCGGTCCTGGCCACCGCGGCCCTGCGCCGGGTGCACGTCCGGGAGCCCGAGGCCGTGGAGGCGGAGGCAGAGCTGGGGCAGGCAGTCGCCTGATCACGCGACAAGCAGCACGCATGTCGAGGCGTCACGGCCGGGGCTGGACTTTCCAGCTCCGGCCGGCGCGTTTTCCGCCCGTACGGCGTTCGGCGACAAGGTCGTCCGGCCCGATACGGAGGCCCGGCGCGGAGCTCCGGAAAAAGGCCTGCCCATGGTGTCGGACCTCCGTGCCAGGATGGACCCCGTGTCACAGACCTTCGGTACGCCGCTCATCGGCCGGAACGACGAACTGGCCCGGCTGACCGGGATGCTCGACCGCGCCCAGGAGGGCAACCCCCGCGCCGTACTGATCGCGGGAGACGCCGGTGTCGGCAAGACCCGCATCCTGACAGAGGCCGCCGCGCACGCCGCCCGGACCGGCATGACCGTGCTCACCGGTCACTGCGTCGACCTCGGCGACGTGGGCCTGCCGTATCTCCCGTTCACCGAGATCCTCGGCGCGCTGGCCGCCGACGAGAGGTTCGCCCCCGCCCTGGCGGCGCACTCCGCGGTCGACCGGCTGCTCGGCTGCGGCACCGAGGGCAGCCGGCTCCAGCTCTTCGAGGACGTGGCCGGTCTGCTGGCCGACGTCGCCGACATCGTGCCGCTGCTGCTGGTCCTCGAAGACCTGCACTGGGCGGACCAGTCCTCGCGCGACCTGCTGCGGTTCCTGCTCAGCCGCGGGATCCTGCAACGGTCCGCGGGCGGCGCCGCCACGCACCGCCTCGCGGTGTGCGCGTCGTACCGGGCCGACGACCTGCACCGCCGCCATCCCCTGCGCCCGCTGCTGGCCGAGCTGGTGCGGCTGCCCGCCGTCGACCGGCTCGAACTGCGGCCGATGGCCGACGCGGAGGTGGCCTGCCTGGTGCGCGCCCTGCACAGCGAGACGCTCCCGGACACCACCGTCAGCCGCATCGTCGAACGCGCCGAGGGAAACGCCTTCTACGCGGAGGAGTTGGTCGCCGCGACCGCCGACACCCCGCCCTGCGGCTCCGGCCCGGCGTCCGAGGCGATGCCGAGCGGCCTCGCCGATGTCCTGCTCATCCGCATCGAGCAGCTCTCCGAGACCGCCCAGCAGGTGCTGCGCACGGCCGCCGTCGCCGGGCGCCGCGTCGAGCACGATCTGCTGCGCGACGCCGTCCAACTGGGCGAGGACGAGCTGGAGTCGGCGCTGCGCGAAGCCGTCGGCCGGATGCTCCTGGTCCCCGGCGACGACGCCACCTACTCCTTCCGGCACGCCCTCACCCGCGAGGCCGTCTACGCCGATCTGCTGCCCGGGGAGCGCGTCCGGCTGCACCGGTCGTTCGCCCAACTGCTGGCCGGGCGCGGCGACCCGGCCAAGAGCGCGGCCGAGCGCGCCCATCACTCACGCGAGAGCCACGACCTCGCCGACGCCCTCGCCGCCTCCCTCCAAGCGGCCGACCACGCGCACCGGCTCGGCGCGCCCGCGGAGCAACTGCGCCATCTGGAGACCGCGTTGGAGCTGTGGCCCGCGGTGGACCCCGCCGCGCGCCCCCAGGACCAGGACACGGTGACCCTCATGCTGCGCGCCTCGGCCGCGGCCATGCACGCCGGCGAGAGCCATCGCGCGGTCTCCCTCACCCGCACCGCGCTCGCCCGGGCGGGCTCGGACGTCGACTCCGAACTGGCCGCCCGCGTCCGCTACACCCTCGCCGGCAACCTCCTGCGGGTCGACAACCTGACGGCCGCGTTCACGTACAGCAGCGAGGCACTGGCGTTGATCCCGGCCGAGCCCCCGTCGCGTACCTGGGTGTGGGCCGCGGCCACCCACGTCATGGCGGCACGGTTCGTGGGCGACGACGAGACGGCCCGGCGCGTCGCCCATCAGGCCCTGCGTACCGCCGAGGAACTCCGGTTGCCTGACGCCCAGGCCGACTTGATGATCTCCCTGGTCGGTATCGAGGGCCCGGGCCGGCGCACTCCCGAGGGCCGGGAGCGGCTGCGGCGGGCCCGCGAGCTGGCCCGGAGCGCGGGCAACGACTCCGTCGAGATACGGGCGCTGTTCAGCCTCGCCATCGGGAGCTATGAGTCCGGCGCCCTCGACGAATGCCTGACCTGGCTCTCGGACGGGCTGGAGCGCGCGGGCCGCACCGGGCTCCTCTCCTCGCCGTACGCCCTGGAGCTGCGCTATCTCCAGTCCCTGATCCTCTACACGCTGGGCCGCTGGGACGAGTGCGCCCGCGCTGCCGACGGCGACGCCGAACGGCTGCCCATGTCCAGCCGGTTCGCCACCGGCCCCGCCCTGTACGTGGCGCTGGCCCGCGGAGAGCAGTCCGCCGTCGACCGGGCCCGCGACCTCCTCGACCAGCCGTTCGACTGGATGGCGACGCTCGTCGCGGGCATCGTGCTCACCGACGCCGCGGCCCTGAGCGGCGATCCTGAGGCCGCCGTCGAGCGGGTCCGCGGCACGCTCGCCGCGCTCGCCGACGGGGCGACCAACGAGCGGCCGGACGTCGGTGTACGGCTCGCCGCGCTCGCCCTGGCCGCGGTCGCCGACCGCGCCGAGGAACTGCGCCTGACCGGCGACACGGCAGGCGCCGAGCACGTGGTGGAAACCGCCACCGAGCTGGTGGAGCTGGCCCGGACCACGGCCGCGAAGGGCCAGGACGGCAGCGAGCAGGGTCCTGAGGGGCTCGCGTGGCTGGCCCGCGCGGAGGCGGAGTGGACGCGCACGGTGTCCGGGCCGGACGTCGCGGCCTGGGAGAAGGCGGTCACCGCGTTCGCGTACGACGACCCGTACGAACTGGCCCGTTGCAGGCGCAGGTTGGCCGAGGCACTGCTCACGGCGGGCCGTCGGACGGAGGCCGCCGAGCAGGCCTCCGCCGCTCGCGAGGTCGCCGTGCGGCTGGGTGCGACGCCGCTGCTGGACGCCGTGGACGCGCTCGTCCGGCGCGGGCGCCTGGCCGACGCCCCGCCGGCACCGGGCGGGGCCACGGCCCTGACGGCCCGCGAGAACGACGTCCTACGGCTCCTCGCCCGCGGCCGCTCCAACCGCCAGATCGGCGAGGAGCTGTACATCAGCGGCAAGACCGCGAGTGTGCACGTCTCCAACATCCTGGCGAAGCTGGGGGCTGCCAGCCGCGGGGAGGCTGTCGCGGTCGCGTACCGGGAAGGGCTGATCGAGGCGGAGTGAGGTTCAAACGCCGGAGGGGCTAATCCTTCTCGCCGGACGGGAGTGAAGGGTTTTGCCCGTCCGGCGTTTGAGGACGAGGCCGTTCAGGCCGAAGCGGGGGTGTGGGGGCGGCAGCCCCCACGGCTCGGGCAACCTCAGACGAGGTTGACCGAGCGAGCCGACGTCGCTCCGATTTCCTCCGCGAGCTCCGTCACCGTCACGGGCGGCACCGTGTCGTCGACCGTGAGGACCGCGAGGGCCTCGCCGCCGGCGACCGCGCGGGAGACCTGCATGCCCGCGATGTTGATGCCGGCCTCGCCGAGGATGCGGCCGAGGGTGCCGACCACGCCGGGACGGTCGGCGTAGCGCAGGACGACCATGTGGTCGGCGAGCGCGAGGTCGACGTCGTACTCGCCGACGGCGACGATCTTCTGGTGGTGCTTCGGGCCGGCGAGCGTGCCGGAGACCGAGACCTCCTCGCCGTTGGAGAGCGTGCCGCGCACGGTCACCACGTTGCGGTGGTCCGAGGACTCCGAGCTGGTGGTCAGCCGGACCTCGACGCCGCGCTCCTGGGCGAACAGCGGGGCGTTGACGTACGACACGGTCTCGTCGACGACGTCCTCGAAGACACCCTTCAGCGCCGAGAGCTCCAGCACCTTCACGTCGTGCTGGGTGATCTCGCCGTACACCTCGACGTCGAGGCGGACCGCGACCTCGCCCGCGAGGGCGGTGAAGATGCGGCCGAGCTTCTCGGCGAGCGGCAGGCCCGGCTTGACGTCCTCGGCGATGACACCGCCCTGGACGTTCACCGCGTCGGGGACGAGCTCACCGGCGAGGGCGAGGCGCACCGAGCGGGCGACGGAGACACCGGCCTTCTCCTGCGCCTCGTCCGTGGAGGCACCGAGGTGCGGGGTGCAGACGACCTGGTCGAGCTCGAAGAGCGGGGAGTCCGTGCACGGCTCCTTGGAGTACACGTCGAGGCCGGCGCCCGCGACGCGGCCCTCCTTGAGCGCCGAGTACAGCGCCTCCTCGTCGACGATCCCGCCGCGCGCGGCGTTGACGATACGGACCGACGGCTTGACCTTGTGCAGCGCCTCGTCGCCGATGAGACCGACGGTCTCGGGCGTCTTCGGCAGGTGCACGGTGATGAAGTCGGAGACCTCCAGCAGCTCGTCCAGCGACAGGACCTTGACGCCCATCTGCGCCGCGCGGGCGGGCTGGACGTAGGGGTCGTACGCGACGACCTTCATGCCGAACGCCGACATGCGCTGCGCGACCAGCGCGCCGATGCGGCCGAGACCGACGACGCCGAGGGTCTTCTCGGCCAGCTCCACGCCCGTGTACTTGGAGCGCTTCCACTCGCCGTTCTTCAGCGCGGTGTTGGCCTGCGGGATGTGGCGCGCGGTGGCCAGCAGCAGACCGCAGGCCAGCTCGGCGGCGGTCACGATGTTCGAGGTGGGGGCGTTGACGACCATCACGCCGGCCTTGGTGGCGGCGGAGACGTCGACGTTGTCCAGGCCGACGCCGGCTCGTGCGACGACCTTCAGCTTCTTCGCGGCGGCGATCGCCTCCGCGTCGACCTTGGTGGCCGAGCGGACCAGGATCGCGTCGACATCGGCGATCGCGGGCAGCAGCTCGGCGCGGTCCGCGCCGTTCGCGTGCCGGATCTCGAAGTCCGGGCCCAGGGCGTCGACGGTCGCGGGCGACAGCTCTTCAGCGATGAGTACGACAGGTTTCGAGCTCACGTGAGTCCTCACAAATCCAATGCCGATGCGGACGGCCGTCCCGACGGCCGCAGGCGGTGGAGGGTGCTTGCCGCGTAGAAGACGCACGACGCTGTGGGCCTGACGCGTTTGTTGTCCAGCAGTGTAGTGGCGCTACGGAGGCCGTCTTGCGCCTCCGTGGAAGGATCACCCGTCCGTGGCTGGACGGGGTGGACAACGCCGTGTTCACGGACGTTACCCGGGGTTCACCGAAGGGGCCGGAGCGGGATGCTCCGGCCCCTTCGCCGTACGGCTTACGCCTCGTCGTCGTTGACCCACGACATGAGCTTGCGGAGCTCCTTGCCGGTGGTCTCCAGGAGGTGGTTCTCGTCCGCGGTCTTGTACTCGTTGTACTTCTTCAGGCCGCCGTGGTACTCGGCCATCCACTCGCGGGCGAAGGTGCCGTCCTGGATCTCGGCGAGGACCTTCTTCATCTCGGCCTTGGTGGCGTCCGTGATGATGCGCGGGCCGGTGACGTAGTCGCCCCACTCGGCGGTCTCCGAGACGGACCAGCGCATCTTCTCCAGGCCGCCCTCGTACATCAGGTCGACGATGAGCTTCAGCTCGTGGAGGCACTCGAAGTACGCGATCTCGGGCTGGTAGCCGGCCTCGGTCAGCGTCTCGAAGCCCGCCTTGACCAGCGCTGCGGTGCCGCCGCACAGGACAGCCTGCTCACCGAACAGGTCGGTCTCGGTCTCCTCGGTGAACGTCGTCTTGATGACGCCGGCGCGGGTGCCGCCGATGCCCTTCGCGTACGACAGCGCGAGCGCGAAGGCGTTGCCGGTCGCGTCCTGCTCGACGGCCGCGATGCAGGGAACGCCGCGGCCCTCTTCGTACTGGCGGCGGACGAGGTGGCCCGGGCCCTTGGGGGCGACCATGCAGACGTCGATGCCGGCCGGGGGCTTGATGAAGTCGAAGCGGATGTTCAGGCCGTGGCCGAAGAACAGCGCGTCGCCGTCGGTCAGGTTGTCCTTGATGGACTCCTCGTAGACCTGGGCCTGGATCGGGTCCGGGACCAGGATCATGATGACGTCGGCCTCGGCGGCGGCCTCGGCCGGGGTCACCACGCGCAGGCCCTGCTCCTCGGCCTTCGCCTTGGACTTGGAGCCCTCGTGCAGACCGACACGCACGTCGACACCCGAGTCACGGAGCGACAGCGCGTGGGCGTGGCCCTGGCTGCCGTATCCGATGACCGCGACCTTGCGGCCCTGGATGATGGACAGGTCGGCGTCGGCGTCGTAGAACAGCTCGGCCACTGGGATATCTCCTTGGTGTGCAGGTGTTGCGTCCCACCGTACGGCGGGCGGGGGAAGGGAAGTTTTCGGGTCTCGGCATCCGGGCGGTCGACGGTCGCTGGCCGCCCGGATCAAGCCGGTTACAGACTTACGCGGATCGGTCCAGAGCGCGCAGCGACCGGTCCGTGATCGAACGGGCGCCGCGGCCGATGGCGATCGTGCCGGACTGGACGAGCTCCTTGATGCCGAACGGCTCCAGCATCTTGAGCATGGCCTCCAGCTTGTCGCTGCCGCCGGTGGCCTCGATCGTGACGGCCTCCGGGGAGACGTCCACGGTCTTGGCGCGGAACAGCTGGACGATCTCGACGATCTGGGAGCGCGTCTCGTTGTCGGCGCGCACCTTCACCAGAACGAGTTCGCGCTGAACGGCCGATGCCGGTTCCAGCTCGACGATCTTCAGCACGTTGACGAGCTTGTTGAGCTGCTTGGTGACCTGTTCGAGGGGGAGTTCCTCGATCACGTTCACCACGATGGTGATGCGGGAGATGTCGGCGTGCTCGGTGACGCCCACGGCGAGCGAGTCGATGTTGAAGCCGCGTCGGGAGAACAGGGCCGTGATCCGGGCGAGGACACCGGGCTTGTTCTCGACGAGGACGGAGAGCGTGTGCTTGGACATGGGTCTCGTTCCTTTTCCTACGGCTCTCAGTCGTCTTCGTTGTCGCCGAAGTCGGGGCGGACGTCCCGGGCGGCCATGATCTCGTCGTTCGAGGTGCCGGCGGCGACCATCGGCCACACCATGGCGTCCTCGTGCACGATGAAGTCGATCACGACGGGGCGGTCATTGATCGAGTTCGCCTCCTCGATGCACTTGTCGAGGTCGTCCGGGGACTCGCAGCGGATCGCGTAGCAGCCCATGGCCTCCGACAGCTTCACGAAGTCGGGGACGCGGGTGCCCTGGCGGGGCGCCGTGGACGCACCGACCTGGGAGCCGGTCGTGTGGTGACCGGTGTCGTCGGAGTGCAGGACCGTGCTGGAGTAGCGCTGGTTGTAGAAGAGGGTCTGCCACTGGCGGACCATCCCGAGGGCGCCGTTGTTGATGATGGCGACCTTGATCGGGATGTTGTTCAGGGCGCAGGTGGTGAGCTCCTGATTGGTCATCTGGAAGCAGCCGTCGCCGTCGATCGCCCAGACGGTCTGGTCCGGGGCTCCGGCCTTGGCGCCCATCGCGGCCGGGACCGCGTAGCCCATGGTTCCGGCGCCGCCCGAGTTCAGCCAGGTCGCCGGCTTCTCGTACTGGATGTAGTGCGCGGCCCACATCTGGTGCTGGCCGACGCCCGCGGCGAAGATCGTGCCCTCCGGCGCGAGCTGCCCGACGCGCTCGATGACCTGCTGCGGCGAGAGCGACCCGTTCTCGGGCTGGTCATAGCCGAGCGGGTAGTTGTCGCGCCAGCGGTTGAGGTCCTTCCACCAGGCGGAGTAGTCGCCGGCGTGACCCTCGCTGTGCTCCTTCTGCACGGCCTGCACCAGGTCGGCGATGACCTCGCGGGCGTCACCGACGATCGGCACATCGGCGGCGCGGTTCTTGCCGATCTCCGCGGGGTCGATGTCGGCGTGCACGATCTTGGCGTACGGGGCGAAGCTGTCCAGCTTGCCGGTGACGCGGTCGTCGAAGCGGGCTCCGAGGGCGACGATCAGGTCGGCCTTCTGCAGCGCGGTGACGGCGGTGACCGCACCGTGCATGCCCGGCATTCCCACGTGCAGCGGGTGGCTGTCGGGGAATGCGCCGAGCGCCATCAGTGTGGTGGTGACGGGCGCTCCGGTGAGTTCTGCGAGGACCTTCAGCTCGGCGGTGGCCTTGGCCTTGAGAACGCCGCCGCCGACGTAGAGGACGGGCCGCTTGGCCTGGGTGATCAGCTTGGCGGCCTCGCGGATCTGCTTGGCGTGCGGCTTGGTCACCGGGCGGTAGCCGGGCAGGTCCTGGGTGGGCGGCCACTGGAAGGTGGTCTGCGCCTGGAGGGCGTCCTTGGCGATGTCGACGAGGACGGGGCCCGGACGGCCGGTGGAGGCGATGTGGAAGGCCTCCGCGATCGTCCGCGGGATGTCCTCCGCCTTGGTGACAAGGAAGTTGTGCTTGGTGATCGGCATCGTGATGCCGACGATGTCCGCCTCCTGGAAGGCGTCCGTGCCGATCGCCTTGGACGCGACCTGCCCGGTGATCGCCACGAGCGGCACCGAGTCCATGTGTGCGTCCGCGATCGGCGTCACCAGGTTGGTGGCACCGGGGCCCGAGGTCGCCATGCAGACACCGACTCTGCCGGTGGCCTGCGCGTAGCCCGTGGCCGCGTGACCTGCGCCCTGCTCGTGGCGGACGAGCACGTGGCGCACGCGCTTCGAGTCCATCAGCGGGTCGTAGGCCGGGAGGATCGCACCGCCGGGAATGCCGAATACCGTGTCGGCCCCGACCTCCTCAAGAGAACGGATGAGGGACTTCGCACCCGTGACGTGCTCGGGGGCGGACTGCTGTCCTCCGGAACGGGGCCGCGGCTGCGGATGGTGGGCCCCGGTGGCCTGCTCGGTCATCGGCATTCTCTTCTCGATGCTGAGGGTTTTTGCGAGGTTTGTACGGTGTTGGACTGGTGCCTGTGCAACAAAAAACCCCTCGTGCCGTGAGGCAAGCGAGGGGAGCGCGCCGGGTGCGGTCGCTGGGTGTTCCGGGTCCGTCCGGTAGTCACCAGCTTCAGCCGACGCGCTTTCCAAGTACGAGAATTCGGGTGCGCATGGCATTGACCCTCCCCCCGGCACGCACTGACTGTCAAGTGGGTGGGACGGGAGTCTCATTATGTGAGCGGAGGGCGGTACCGCCTCCGTAGACAGCGGGCACACCACCGGTGTACACCCCCGCGCCGCCGCCCGCGAACGCAGGCTCGATGGGCCCGTGCGGGACCGGATAGTGGCCCGCGGCCAGCGCCCGGCGCAGCCGGTACTCGTCCAGCGGCCCGCAGAACGCCATGCCCTGCCCGTGGGTGCAGCCCATCGCACGCAGGGCGACGACCTGCTCGGGCAGGTCCACGCCGTCGGCCACGGACTGCAGCCCCAGGTCGGTGGCGATACGCAGCAGCCCGCTGGTGATCTTGTGCAGCCGCGCGGACTCGACGACGCCTTCGACGAGGCTCCTGTCCAGTTTCAGTACGTCGACGGGGAGGCGGCGCAGGGCGGTGATGGCCGCGTAGCCGCTGCCGAAGCCGTCCAGGGCGATCCGGACACCGAGCCTGCGCAGGGCGCCCAGGCGGCGTTCCAGCTCGTCCAGGGAGACTCTCGGGTCGGTGTCCGACAGCTCGACGATCAGCGCGCCGGAGGCGAGCCCGTGCCGGGTGAGGAGGGACTCGACGGAGCCGAGGGGCAGGGAGCGGTCCATCAGGCGCCGGGCGCTCATCCGGACGGTGACGGGCACGGCGAGGCCGGTGGCGGCGCGCTCGGAGGCCTGCTCGATGGCCTCCTCGAGCATCCATCGGCCCAGCTCGGCGGTCTTGTCGCTGTCCTCGGCGACGCGCAGGAACTCGGCGGGCGTGAAGAACACGCCCTGGGAGGAGCGCCAGCGCGCCTGGGCGGTGACCGAGGTGATCCGGCCGCTCTCCAGTGAGACCACGGGCTGGTGCAGCAGGGCGAACTCGCCGTCGTGCAGGGCGGCGCGCAGCCGCGTGGCCAGCTCCGCCTTCCGTACGACGTCCTGCTGCATCTGGGGTGCGTACAGCTCGACGCGGCCCTTGCCGGCCGCCTTGGCCCGGTACATGGCGAGGTCGGCGTTGCGCAGCAGCTCGCCCGCGCCGAGACCCGGCTCGGAGAAGGCGACGCCGATGGACGCGGCGACCCGGACATCGTTGCCGTCGATGTCGTACGGCTGCGAGAGCGTGACGCGGAGGCGGTCGGCGAGCTCGAAGATATGGCCTTCGCGCGCGGTGCGGTCGCGGGTGCCGTCGCCGACGATGAGGGCCGCGAACTCGTCGCCGCCCAGGCGGGAGGCGGTGTCCCCGTACCGGACGGCGTCCTGGAGTCTGCGGGCGGCCTGGACGAGCAGCTCGTCCCCGGCCTGGTGCCCGATCGTGTCGTTGACGGCCTTGAAGCCGTCGAGGTCGATGAAGAGGACGGCCGTGCCCCGGTCGGAGGAGCGGCGGCCGGAGAGCGCCTGCTGGACGCGTTGGGTGAACAGGGCGCGGTTGGGCAGGTCCGTGAGCGGGTCGTGCTCGGCGTTGTGCTGCAGCTGGGCCTGGAGGCGCACCCTTTCGGTCACGTCGCGGCTGTTGAAGATGAGGCCGCCGTGGTGGCGGTTGACGGTGGACTCCACATTGAGCCAGCCGCCGTCGCCGGACTTGAAGCGGCACTCGATGCGGGTGGTGGGTTCCTCCACAGGGCTGGCGGCGAGGAAGCGGCGCACCTCGTGCACCACGCAGCCCAGGTCCTCCGGGTGGATCAGCGAGGCGAGTTCGGAGCCGACGAGGTCCTCGGCGTCCCGGCCGTAGACCCCGGAGGCGGCCGGACTGACGTAGTGCAGGATGCCGTTGGGCGCGGCGATCATGATGACGTCGCTGGAGCCCTGCACCAGGGAGCGGAAGTGGTTCTCCTTCTGGGCCAGTTCCTGAGTCAGGGTGATGTTGTCGAGGAGCATGATGCCCTGGCGCACGACGAGGGCGAGGACGACCAGGCCGGCGGTGATGAGCACGACGCGGTCGACGCTTCGGCCGTTGAGGACGTTGTAGAGGATCCCCAACGTGCAGACGGCGGCGGCCAGATAGGGCGTGAGCGCGGCCAGCGAGCCGGTGATCGGGCGGGTGGCCGAATACCGCCCCTGCCCGCCGTCCTGCGGGAGCACGTACGGATGGCCCCCTTGCTGCTCCGGGCGCCCTTGATGCTCCTGGTACTCCTGGTGTTCCGCATACCCGTCGCGCCCGCCGCGCCCCTCCCGGCCGTCATGCCCCTCGTACCGCTGGGACCCTTCCTGGCGCGGACCCGGGATGTGTTCGTGCACCACGCGCGCGTGCCCGTCGCCGTCCGGCCGTCCGAAGCGGCCGACCCAGGGGGCGTACGCCAGGAGCAGCGAGCCGGCGAACCAGCCCGCGTCGAGGAGCTGCCCGGAGCGGTAGTCGTTGTGCAGCAGAGGTGAGGTGAACAGGGCGTCGCACATCACGGTCAGGGCGAGTGCGCCGATCGCGGTGTTCACCGCGGAGCGGTTGACCGAGGAGCGCCGGAAGTGCAGCGCGAGCACCATGCTGACCAGGGCGATGTCCAGCAGCGGGTACGCCAGCGAGAGGGCGGTGTGGGCGACGCTCGGCCCGTCGAACCTCGCCGCCTGCGCCAGCGCGAGGCTCCAGGACAGCGTGAGCAGCGAGCCGCCGATCAGCCAGGCGTCCAGCGCCAGGCACACCCAACCCGCCTTGGTCACAGGCCTCTTGGCGAGCACGAGCAGTCCTACGATGGCGGGCGGTGCGAAGCACAGGAAGAACAGGTCGGCGTAGCTGGGGCTGGGTACCGGGCGGTCCAGGACCACCTCGTACCACCCCCAGACCAGGTTGCCCAGCGACGCCATGGCGGAGGAGAGCGAGAAGAGCAGCCACGCGGGTCGAAAACGGCTGCGACGGGTGCGGGCGTAGAGGAAGCAGGAGACCGCCGCGGTGCCCGCCGCGGCGCTCAGCCCGAAGTCGCCCATGACCAGTGCGAGGCTCGCGGAGCCCCAGCCGAGCGCGGAACCGACGGCGTATCCCGCGCAGACCAGGGCCAGCAGGAGCTGTGAGCACAGGCCCGTCCCGCCGCCGGTCACCGGTCCGCGGGTCAGCAGCGCTCCCGGGGAGCTCACCGGGTCCACCCGGTCCGGGCTCCGGGGTCCCTCGGATCCCTGGGCGGTGGATGAGCATGCCTCCGGCGGCCGCCGTGCCTGCGGTGGTGATGTCCGCTCTGGCAGCCCTGTTTCTGTCTGCGCGCGGCCGAACGCCAGGGTCGCCGCCGGCGTCCCCGCCGCGTCGGATCGTTGCTCCATAGGCTGTGCATCGCCCGTCGCCCCCCTCGCAGTCTGATGTTCCATCCCCGGCGCCGAACGGTGCACGGCGCAGCCCCTGTCGGGACGATACACCAGTATCGTCACTCAGGGACATAGCCCCTCTACGCTCCGTGACGATCAGCGGCGGTGTGGACACACCGCGCATTCGGGGGACTGCGAAGAGTGCCCGAAGCGGACGGGAAGCGAACGCGCCGTGAACGGAGGCGCGTTACGCGCCGGTCGTGAGAACGACGTTCTTCAGCGGCTCCGCGCGCGAGAAGCGGTTCAGCTGTGCGACCAGGAGGCGCTTGGCACGCGGCATGAACGCCGAGGTGGGGCCGCCGACATGGGGGCTGATGAGGACGCCGGGCGCGTGCCACAACGGGTGCCCCTGGGGCAGCGGTTCGGGGTCGGTGACGTCGAGTGCGGCGGTGATGCGGCCGTTCTCGAGTTCTGCGAGAAGCGCCTTCGTGTCCACCACGGGTCCGCGGGCGACGTTGACCAGCAGGGCGCCGTCCTTCATGCGGGCCAGGAAGTCGGCGTTCACCAGGCCGCGGGTGGCGTCGGTGAGGGGGGTGGACAGGACGACGACGTCCGCGTCGGGAAGGAGAGCGGGAAGCTCGGTGAGCGCGTGCACCCGCCCGCGCTCCGTAGTGCGCGCGGAGCGCGCGACGCGCACCACCCGCTCCAGCTCGAAGGGCGCGAGCCGGTCCTCGATCGCGGCCCCGATCGACCCGTACCCCACGATCAGCACCGTCTTGTCGGCCAGCGCCGGGTAGAACCCCGACCGCCACTCCTCCTTGTCCTGGCCCCGGACGAAGCCGGGGATGCCCCGCAGGGAGGCGAGGATCAGCGCGAGGGTGAGTTCACCGGTGCTCGCCTCGTGCACCCCGCGCGCATTGCACAACTGCACGCCCGGGCGAAGGGACTTCAGGGCCGGCAGGACATGGTCGACTCCGGCCGAGAGCGTCTGCACGGCCCGTACCGATGCCATTTCGGCCATCGGGCGCTGCGAGACGGCGGGCGCCTTCATGTAGGGGACGACATAGAACGCGCACTCGGCGGGATCCGCGGGAAACTCCTGGTCACCGTTCCAGAAGCGGTAGTTGAGGCCCTCGGGGAGCCCGTCGATCTCGTCGGCGCGAAACGGAAGCCATACATCGGAAGTCATGGTCAGGAGGCTATGCGAAGCGTGTGGGTGTGCAGAGGTTAGTTTGGGGTGCCAGGAGAGGGAGGGTACGTCCAGGTGGAGCGCAGGACGATCGGTGCGGCGACGCTCGATGTGGGGGCGGTCGGGCTCGGATGCATGCCGATGAGCTGGGCTTACACCGGTTCGAGGCAGCGGGGCGAGGAGTCGGTGCGCGCGGTGCACGCGGCGCTCGACCGGGGTGCGACGCTGCTCGACACGGCCGACATGTACGGGCCGTTCACCAACGAGCTGCTGCTGGGGCGGGTGTTGAAGGAGCGGCGCCCCGAGGCGTTCGTGTCGACCAAGGTCGGTCTGCTGGTGGGCGAGCAGCACATCGTGGCCAACGGGCGCCCCGGCTATGTGAAGCGGGCCTGCGACGCGTCACTGCGCCGGCTGCAGACGGACGTGATCGATCTCTATCAGCTGCACCGCGCCGACCCCGAGGTTCCGGTCGAGGAGACGTGGGGTGCGATGGCCGAGCTGGTTTCGGCCGGAAAAGTACGGTCTTTGGGGTTGTGCGCGGTGGGGGCCCGCGCCGGACGCCGCTCGGGCGGGCGGCTGCACGACGGAACGATCCGGCAGCTGGAACGGGTGCAGCAGGTCTTCCCGGTGAGCGCGGTGCAGGCCGAGCTGTCGGTGTGGTCGGCGGAGGCCCTGGACGCGCTGCTGCCGTGGTGCGCGGCGCGTGGCGTGGGTTTCCTGGCCGCGATGCCGCTGGGCAACGGCTTCCTGACCGGGACGCTCACCCCCGGACAGGGCTTCGAACCCGATGACGTACGCGCCCGGCATCCCCGCTTCACCGCCGAGATGATGGCGGCGAACCAGCCGATCGTCGTCGGCCTGCGGCGCATCGCCCGCAGGCACGGGGACGGCGTCACGCCCGCGCAGGTCGCGCTGGCCTGGGTGCTGGCGCAGGGGCGGCACGTGGTGCCGGTGCCGGGGGCGAAGCGGGAGCGGTGGGTCGTGGAGAACGCGGGCGCGGCCGGGCTGGCGCTGACGGCGGAGGATCTCACGGAGATCGCGAAGCTGCCGGGGGCGCGCGGGTCCTGGGACTGAGTCACCCGACAGGATTCATTGATCGGGAACCTGCGCCGCACCAGCGGTGTAAGACACAGTAGAACCACGCGTCGAAGGGACCTTGATCGTGCAACGTCGAGCTGTGACAGCCGTGTTGGCCGCGGGCGCGCTGATGCTGGCGGCCGGCTGCTCCTCCGACGACGGAGGAGACCGGACCGGCGGCACAAGCGCCTCCCCGAGTGGTACGAAGCAGGGGGCCTCGCCCTCCGAGAAGGCCCAGGAGGACGCCCCGCCCGCGAAGGGCTCGGTGAAGGTGCTGCGCACGGTCACCGAGGACCTCAAGTCCCCCTGGGGCCTCGCGCCGCTGCCCGAGGGCGACCTCCTCGTCTCCTCGCGGGACGAGGGGACGATCACCCGGGTCGACGAGGGCACCGGCAAGAAGACCGTGCTGGGCGAGGTCCCCGGGGTGGCCCCCGCCGGGGAGGGCGGCCTGCTGGGGCTCGCGCTCTCCCCCACGTACGCCTCGGACCACATGATCTACGCGTACTTCACCACGGAGTCCGACAACCGCATCGCCCGCATGCTGTACGACGAGAAGAAGCCGGCGGGCGAGCAGCTCGGGGCACCCGACACGATCTTCAAGGGCATCCCCAAGGGCATGATCCACAACGGCGGCCGGATCGCGTTCGGCCCCGACAAGATGCTGTACGCCGGCGCGGGCGAGACCGGTGACAGGGACCTGGCCCAGGACAAGAACGCCCTCGGCGGCAAGATCCTCCGACTGACCCCGGAGGGCGAGCCGGCGCCCGGCAACCCCTTCGACGACTCCCCCGTCTACTCCTATGGCCACCGCAACGTCCAGGGCCTGGCCTGGGACGACAAACAGCGCCTGTGGGCCTCCGAGTTCGGCCAGGACACCTGGGACGAGCTGAACCAGATCAAACCGGGCGACAACTACGGCTGGCCGGTGGTCGAGGGCAAGAGCGACGACGCGAAGTACCACAACCCGATCGCCCAGTGGCACACGTCCGACGCCTCCCCCAGCGGCATCGCCTACGCCGAGGGCTCGATCTGGATGGCGGGCCTGCGCGGCGAACGCCTGTGGCGCATCCCGCTGCGCGGCACCGAGGCCTCCGCCGACCCGCAGGCCTTCCTCCAGGGCAAGTACGGCCGGCTGCGCACGGTGGTCTCGGCGGGCGGCGACAAGCTGTGGCTGGTCACGAGCGAGACGGACGGGCGGGGGACGCCGGGGAAGGGGGACGACCGGATCCTGGAGCTGGAGGTGAAGTAGCGGCCGGGCCGGGCCCTCAGGCCCCCTTCCCGTCCCTGTCCTCGCCCTCGTCCACGCCCGCGCGCTCGTCCGGTTCCGTGGACGCCTGGTCGCGCTCTTGGTCGTACCCCTGCTCCTGCTCATGTGAGGGCAGGCGTACGACCACCTTGCCCGAGGACAGGTCTATCGGTCCGCGGCCGGGGTCGCCGTCGTTCAGGTCCACGCGGCTCAGTTCCAGCCGCTTGCGCTCGTCGTTGGTGTGCTTGCGACCTGGTGCGAAGAGCTCCTCGAACATGTTGAACACGGGGCCTCCCTCGGCCGAATCCCTTACAGCGTAAGCCTCACCCCGCCGCCCGCGCGGTGGGGGTCTCGGGCGGGAACAGCCGCAGCCGGTGCGCCAGCGCAGCCGCCTCGCCCCTTCCTGAGACGCCGAGCTTGGCGAGAATGTTCGACACATGGACGCTGGCCGTCTTCGGAGAGATGAACAGCTCCTCGGCGATCCCGCGGTTGCTGCGGCCGTCCGCGACAAGGCGCAGGACATCGCGCTCGCGGCTGGTGAGGCCGAGCGCCTGCGCCGGGTCCACGGCGGCCAGAGTGGCCTGCCGGGGCGGGTGCTCCAGGGCGAGGCGGGCGCGCCGGGCGAGCAGCGCCACGGCTTCGGCGAGAGGGCGGGCGCCGAGGTGGTCGGCGACGGCCCGGGCCAGCCGGAGCAGCTCCGTGGCGCGGTCGCGCTCCTCGTCGTCGGTGCCCGCGTCGGTGCCCGACGCCAGCAGTGCCTCGGCCAGGCGGTACCGGACGCGCGCGAGGTCGTAGGGGCGCTCCAGTGACTCGAAGACGGCTGCCACCTCGCCCCACTCGTCCGGGGTGCGCCATCCCTCGGCGCGCCGGAGTTCGACACGGACCCACCGCTCGTACGCGTGCCAGAGCGGCGCCCCGGTCGCGAGTGTCCTGGCGGCCGTGCGGATGCGTTCGACGGCTTCGGCGCGGCCCGGCTCGGCGACGGGCAGGCCTCGGGCGTCGGCCTCCGCGGAGGCGGCGGCGAGCAGCACCGGCCAGGCGTAGCGCTGGGTGCCGGGCGGGAAGCCGGCGCCGAGGGCGCGGTCGAGCTCGGCGCGGGCGTCGAGGAGGCGGCCCTCGGCGACGGCGATGCCGATGGCGACCTCGGTCATGGGCAGGTTGATCTGGTGCATGGGGTCGTGAGTGCCGAAGTGGGCGCGCGCCGCGTCCAGTTGGCGGGCCGCCTCGGCGGTCTCGCCGCGAGCGAGCGCGAGCCGGGCGAACTGGGTGGAGCCGCCACCGCGCGGCTTGGCGCTCTCACCGATGGTCCGCGCCTTCACCGCGGCGTCGCGGGACTCGTCCCAACGCCCCAGTGAGAAGAGCGACTTGGTGAGGTTGAGCCATACCCAGGCCTCCGAGTCGAGCAGGCCCATCTCCTGGGTGAGGCGCAGTCCGTCGCGCAGGATGCCGACGGCTTCCGTGGAGCGGCCGACGCCTTCCAGGACGGACGGCAGGTTCACATGGCTGCGGCCCACGACGGCGGCCAGACGGCGCTCGGCCACCTGCTCCTTGACCTCGTACATCTCGGCGAGGCCCGCTTCGATGTCGCCCGCGTCGACCATGAGTCCGCCGAGGGTGAGCCGCGCGGTCAGTTCGATCTCGTCGGCGTCCACCATGCGCGCGTACTCGACGGCTCGCTGGGCGTCGGAGAGGACGTCGGGGCCCGGCTCGTGGAGCATGGACCAGCTGGCGACCAAGGCGAGGACCTCGGCGTGCACCTCGGAGGGCGGCAGACCGCGGACCAGCTCCTGGGCGTTGGCGAGTTCCTGCCGGCCGTCTCCGCGGGCCTGCGCCTGCACCAGGCGGGAGCGCTGGACCCAGAACCAGGCGGCGCGCAGGGGGTCCTGCTCGTCCTCCAGGAGGTGCAGCGCCCGCTTGGTGATCTTCAGCGCGCGCTCGCGCGCCCCGCACAGCCGGCCCGCGACGGCGGCCTCGGCCATCAGGTCGAGATAGCGCAGCGGGGCGGTCTCCGGGACGCAGGGCGCGTACACCCCCACGTAGTCGGCGGGTTGCAGGGCGGTCCGTACGGCGTCGGGGGCGACGTCCCACAGCTCCATCGCCCGTTCCAGGAGCCGGAGTTGCTCGCAGTGGGCGTGCCGGCAGCGGGCCTCGACGGAGGCGTCGAGGACGGCGGGCAGGGCCTTGGCGGCGTCGTGCGCGTGGTACCAGTAGCTGGCCAGGCGGGTGGTGCGCTCGTCGGCCGGTACGAGCCCGGGGTCGGCCTCCAGGGCCTCGGCGTAGCGGCGGTTGAGGCGGGAGCGCTCGCCGGGCAGCAGGTCGTCGCTGACGGCCTCGCGGACCAGGGAGTGGCGGAAGCGGTACCCGTCGCCGCCGGGCGAGGCGAGCAGGATGTTGGCGCCGACGGCGGCCCGCAGCGCCTCGATGAGGTCGTCCTCGGCGAGCCGGGCGACGGCGGCGAGCAGCGCGTACTCGACGGTGGAGCCGCCCTCGGCGACGATCCGGGCGACCCGCTGGGCGCCTTCCGGCAGGCTCTCGACGCGGACCAGGAGCAGGTCGCGCAGGGAGTCGGTCAGGCCCGTGCGGCCGCCCTCGTGGCAGGCGACGGCCAGCTCCTCGACGAAGAAGGCGTTGCCGTCGGAGCGTTCGAAGATCTCGTCGACCTGGGCCGGGTCCGGCTCCTGGGCGAGGATTCCGGCGATCTGACGGCCGACCTCGGCACGGCTGAGGCGGTTCAGCTCGATACGGCGGACCGTGCGCAGCCGGTCCAGCTCGGCGAGCAGCGGGCGCAGCGGGTGGCGGCGGTGGATGTCGTCGGCGCGGTAGCTGGCGACCACGACGAGCCGGCCGGTGCGCAGCGTGCGGAAGAGGTAGGCGAGGAGGTGGCGGGTGGAGTCGTCCGCCCAGTGCAGGTCTTCGAGGGCGACGACGACCGTGCGGTCGGCGGCGAGGCGCTCCAGGAGGCGGACGGTGAGTTCGAAGAGGCGGGCCATGCCCTCCTCGCCGTGCCGGCTGTCCGGCCGGCGGGACGGGTCGCCCAGCTCCGGCAGCAGCCGGGCCAGCTCCTCCTCCTGTCCGGCGGCGGCCTGGGCCAGCTCGTCCGGGAGTTGTCGGCGCAGGGCGCGCAGGGCGGCGGAGAAGGGGGCGAACGGCAGCCCGTCGGCGCCGATCTCGACGCAGCCTCCGCAGGCGAAGACGGCACCCTCGCGGGCGGCCGCGTCGGCGAACTCCTCCAGCAGCCGCGTCTTGCCGACGCCCGCCTCGCCGCCGAGCAGCAACGCCTGCGGCTCGCCCGCGGCGGCGCGGGCGAGCGCATCGTTCAGTACCCCCAACTCGTCGGCGCGGCCGACGAATACCGGGCTGACGGACCTGGTCTCCACCTGCCCGAGCATCGCACAGGGGTCCGACAACGCGGCACCGGTCGTGGGGAGAGCCACGACCGGTGCCGCTGGATCCTGCGGAAGGCGGCCGACCCCCGTACGGCCGCCCTCCCGTGTCCCGGCGCTCACGCGGCGCGGGCGAACCGGTGCCGCCGCGGACGGCGGCTATGGGACCGGGCGTCGGTGCCGCCCTGTGCGGAGGCCTCACCCCGCGCGGCCTCGTATGCCTCCGTGCGGCGGGCGGCACGGCGGACGCGGAGCGCCTCGCGCACCAGGCGGTCGTGCTCGGCCGCGGCCCGCAGTTCGGCGGACCGGGTCTGGGAAAGCTCGTACTCGAACATCTTGTGCCCCTCGTGAAGAGTCGGTTTCTGCCTCGCTTGTTGCGATGCCTCAACCTTCGTCTCCAAGGGGGGTGCGCCACATCGGGAGACTTCCGCATCTTGAACGCGCGAGGGGCCTTAGGTCCGCCGTAAGTCGTCCACGGCGGGCCTAAGGCCCCTCAGAAGTCGTCGTATTCGCCGGTCAGCTGGTGGTCGGCATGGCCATCAGGACGTCGGTGTACTTGAGGACGGCCAGCAGCAGGCCGATCAGGCCGAGCGCGACGCCCGCCCAGGCGACGGACTTGATCCACGGGGCCTGGGCCGGCACCCGCTCGGGGTTGCCGAACGCCGGCCGGGCAAGGACGGCGACACCGGCGAGCAGGGCCACCAGCGCGAAGATCCCGGCGACCAGCGCGTTGGCGTTCCACGAGTCGGCGTAGACCTGCTTGATCTGCGTGGAGACGCTCGCGCTCTGCGCGGTCTCCAGCTGGCCGTACAGAGAGTCGCGCGCCTGCGCGACGGTGCCGAGCCAGCTGCCGGTCAGCGAGACCAGGCCGAGGGCCGCCGCCACGACGGCCGCGGCGCCCTGGCCGATGGCCGAGGAGGGCTTGTCCGCGGCCGCCTCGGCCGGGCCGTCGGCGTGCTCTTCGGCGTTCTCGTCCTCGATGTCGGCAGAGCCCTCCGCGTCGGCGGAGGCCTCCGCGGTCTCGTCGGCCTCGGCGAGATCCGTCTTGGTGACGTCCGTCTTGGTGACGTCCGTCTTGGTGACGTCGGCCTTGGTGACGTCCACCGTCTCCTTGTCGCTCTTCGCCTCAGTGCCGTTCGCGTCCACGGCCTCGTCCACTGTCTTGGTTCCCATGGAAGGCACGGTACGGACGCTGTCTGAGAGGTTCCTTAATGATCGCTGTGCGCGCCACGCGCGCGTGCCGCACGCCATTCCGGGGCGAGCAGCGACCACACCTCCAGGTCGTGCCGTACGCCGTGATGGAGGTGGCTCTCGCGCTGTACGCCGTCCCTGGTCATGCCGAGACGCCGGGCCACGTTCAGGCTCGCCAGGTTCCCGGAGGCGGCGATCCACTCGACGCGGTGGATGCCGCGGTCCTCGATCGCCCAGTCGATGAGCACCCGCATCGCCCGGGTGATCAGCCCGCGCCCGGTCGCGGCCGGCTCCAGCCAGCACCCGACCTCGCAGTTGCCCCGCTCCGCGTCGAAGTTGAGCGTGAGCACCCCGCCCACGAGCTTTCCGTCCAGCCAGATGCCGTGGAAGGAGCCGGTGTCGGCGGCCCGCATGTCGGCGTACCGCTGGAGTGTCTCCCGCGCGGAGACGACGTCCGTGGCCTTCGAGCCGAAGGGAATGAACTGCCCGATGAACTCCCGGCCCCGATCGAGGTTGGCCAGGAACTCCTCGGCGTGCCAGGGCTCCAGGGGCCGCAGTTCCGCGCTGTCGTCACCCAGGGATATCGCGTACATCCTGCCGCAGCTCCTTCTCCAGTACGTCGTCCACGTCCACTACGTCCGTGAGCCTCTCATGCGCGGCACGGCACTCGGGCGGCTCGATGCTGATGCGCGGCAGGCGCCGGTCGAGCCAGCCGGGCAGCCACCAGTTGGCGCCGCCGAGCAGATGCATGAGGGCGGGGACGAGGAGCGTGCGCAGGATGAAGGCGTCCAGGGCGACAGCCGCGGCGAGGGCGATGCCGAACATCGCGATCACCCGGTCGCCGCTGAGGACGAAGGCGAGGAAGACCGAGATCATGATCACGGCGGCGGAGTTGATCACACGGCTGGTCTCGGCGAGGCCGACCCGGACGGCCCGCCGGTTGTCGCCGGTCTCCAGCCACTCCTCGTACATCCGGCTGACCAGGAAGACCTGGTAGTCCATGGAGAGCCCGAAGAGGACGGACACCATGATCACCGGGAGGAACGGCTCGATCGGTCCGGCGCGGCCGAGGCCGAGCAGCTCGCTCCCCCAGCCCCACTGGAAGATCGCGACGACGACACCGAAGGCGGCGGCCACGGCGGCGATGTTCATCACGGCGGCCTTCAGCGGGATGCCCAGGGAGCGGAAGGCGAGCAGCAGCAGGACGCAGCCGAGGCCGATGACGACGCCGACGAAGAGCGGCAGCTTGCCGACGATGACGTCCGCGAAGTCGTCGTAGCTCGCCGTCACCCCGCCGACGTGCAGGTCGAGCGTGGTGTCCGCCTCGGCGCGCGGCAGCACCTCGGTGCGCAGCCGGTCCACCAGGTCACTGGTCTTCTGGGACTGCGGCGCGGACTCCGGGACGACGGTGAGGTAGGCGGTGCTGCCTGCGGTGTCGTACGTCACCGGGGTCACCGACTGGACTCCGGCGGTGGCCCGGAGGGTGCTGTCGAGGTTGTCGAGCGCGAGCTTGTCGGCGCCGCTGTCGACCTTGGTGACCAGGGTCAGCGGTCCGTTCACGCCGGGCCCGAAGCCCTCGGCCAGCAGGTCGTACGCCTGGCGCGTGGTGGCCGTCTTCGGGTTGTTGCCCTGGTCGGAGGTGCCGAGGTGGAGCGAGAGCGTGGGCAGCGCGAGCAGCGCCATGACGACGACGGCGAACGCGCCGAGCAGCTTGGGGTGGCGCTCCACGAAGGCGGACCAGCGGGCGGCGAAGCCGGTCGGGATCTCCGGCTCGGGTCCGTGCTCCGCCAGCCGCCGCCGCTCGCGTCTGCTGAGGGCGCGTGGGCCGATGAAGGAGAGCAGGGCGGGCAGCAGGGTCACCGAGGCCGCGACGGTGAGCACCACGGTCAGCGAGGCGGCGATGGCGACGCCGTTGAGGAAGCCGAGCCGCAGGATGAGCATGCCGAGCAGCGCGATGCAGACGGTGGCGCCCGCGAAGACGACGGCGCGCCCGGTGGTGGCGACGGCGTTCTGCGCCGCCTCGGCCACCGACAGGCCGCGTTTGAGGCCTCTGCGGTGCCGGGTCACGATGAACAGCGCGTAGTCGATGCCGACGCCGAGCCCGATCAGCATGCCGAGCATGGGCGCGAAGTCGGCGACGGTCATGACGTGGCCGAGCAGCACGATCGAGGCGTACGCCGTGCCGACGCTGACGAGCGCGGTGGCGATGGGCAGCATCGAGGCGGCGAGCGAGCCGAAGGCGAGGAAGAGGACCACTGCGGCCACGACCACGCCGACGACCTCGGCGATGTGCCCGCCCGAGGACTCCGTGAGGGCGATGGCGCTGCCGCCCAGCTCCACCTGCAGCCCGTCCGTCTCGGCGGCCCGGGCGGTGTCGACGACGGCCTGGGCCTCGCCCTTGTCGATGTCCTCGGCCTGGTCGTCGAAGGTGACCGTCGCGTACGCCGTACGGCCGTCGCCGCTGATCTGGCCCGCGACCCCGCCTTCGTACGGGCTGACGACCGAGGCCACACCGGGAAGGTCGGCGATCTTGTCCAGGGTCCGGGTCATCGTCTGCTCGACGTCGGCGGAGCGGACGGTGCCGGGGGTGGTGTGCCAGACCACCGTGTCGCTGTCGCCGCCGAGGCCGGGGAAGCCGTCCTGCAGGAGCTGGGTGGCGCGGCCCGATTCGGTGCCCGGCGCCTCGTAGTCGTTCGAGTACGCGGAGCCCACGACCGCCGCGGCGGCGCTCACTCCGCCGAAGGCCGTGAGCCACAGCAGAACGGCGACGAGGCGGTGCCGTACACACCAGCGTGCAAGGGCTGCCACGAACGTGCTCCCAGGGTGATTTGTGGATCTTTGACCGGGAACAGCAGTACATGTAACTGAACAGCCCGCAAAGAACGCATGAGCAATGCCAAGACACTCTTGCAGCCGGAAGTGATCCTTTGTCGCTTTCGTGGACTTACTCACAGGAGTGCGAGCCAAGTCACAGGACATTCCAAGGGACTCTGTCGCACCGCGCGCGGGGACATGCGCGCGAGGACATGCTTAAGGGGTGCATCGGAACCGATGCACCCCTTAAGGCCCTCAAGAACGGCGGAGTCAGCCCTCGCTGACGCCCAGCTTCTCCAGGATGAGCTCCTTGACGCGGGCCGCGTCGGCCTGGCCACGGGTGGCCTTCATGACCGCGCCGACCAGGGCGCCGGCGGCGGCGACCTTGCCGCCGCGGATCTTGTCCGCGACACCCGGGTTGCCGGCGATGGCCTCGTCGACGGCGGCGGTCAGCGCGCCCTCGTCCGAGACGACCTTCAGACCGCGCTTGTCGACGACCTCGTCCGGGGTGCCCTCGCCCGCGAGCACGCCCTCGATGACCTGGCGGGCGAGCTTGTCGTTCAGGTCACCGGCCGCGACGAGCTGCGCCACCCGGGCGACCTGCGCCGGGGTGATCGGCAGGTCCTCCAGGGACTTGCCCGACTCGTTGGCGCTGCGCGCCAGTTCGCCCATCCACCACTTGCGGGCGGAAGCGGCGTCCGCGCCGGCCTCGATCGTGGCGACGATCGGGTCGATGGCACCGGCGTTGAGGATCGACTGCATGTCGTGGGCGCCCACGCCCCACTCCTCGCGCAGCCGGTTGCGGCGGGCCAGCGGCTGCTCGGGCAGAGAGGCACGCAGCTCCTCGACCCACTCGCGCGACGGCGCCACCGGGACGAGGTCGGGCTCCGGGAAGTACCGGTAGTCCTCGGCCTCCTCCTTCACGCGGCCCGAGGTCGTGGACCCGGTGTCCTCGTGGAAGTGGCGGGTCTCCTGGATGATCGTGCCGCCGGAGCTGAGCACCGCGGCGTGCCGCTGGATCTCGAAGCGGGCGGCACGCTCCACGGAGCGCAGCGAGTTCACGTTCTTGGTCTCGCTGCGGGTGCCGAACTTCTCGCGGCCGTGCGGGCGCAGCGACAGGTTCACGTCGCAGCGCATCTGGCCCATCTCCATGCGGGCCTCGGAGACGCCGAGCGCCTTGATGAGCTCGCGCAGCTCGGCGACGTACGCCTTGGCGACCTCGGGGGCGCGCTCGCCCGCACCCTCGATCGGCTTGGTGACGATCTCGATGAGGGGGATGCCCGCACGGTTGTAGTCGAGCAGGGAGTGCGAGGCGCCGTGGATACGGCCCGTCGCGCCGCCCACGTGGGTCGACTTGCCGGTGTCCTCCTCCATGTGGGCGCGCTCGATCTCCACACGGAAGACCTCGCCGTCCTCCAGCTGCACGTCGAGGTAGCCGTTGAAGGCGATCGGCTCGTCGTACTGGGAGGTCTGGAAGTTCTTCGGCATGTCCGGGTAGAAGTAGTTCTTCCGGGCGAAGCGGCACCACTCGGCGATCTCGCAGTGCAGCGCGAGACCGATCTTGATCGCCGACTCGATACCGATCGCGTTGACGACCGGGAGCGCGCCGGGCATGCCGAGGCAGGTGGGGCAGGTCTGCGTGTTGGCGTCCTGGCCGAGTTCGGTCGAACAGCCGCAGAACATCTTGGTCTTGGTGCCGAGCTCGACATGGACTTCGAGGCCCATGACGGGGTCGTACGACGCCAGCGCGTCCTCGTACGACAGCAGCTCGTCGGTCGTGGTGGTCACGGTGAAGCTTCCCTCTCAGCCCAGCAGGACGTCGTCGTCGCCCAGGCGCTTGAGCTCCCGGTAGAGGATGGCGAGGCCGGTGACGATGGCGGCGGCGGACACGGCCGCGTCGATGAGCCGGAGCGTGTCGTTCTCCGAGCGGGCCTTCTTGGCCTGCTTGGCGACGCTCACGGCACCGAACGCGGTGGTGGCGATGGACAGGTACGTGCCGGACTTGGACTTCTTGAAGCCCTTGGCCTTGGACAGTGCCTTACTCACAGCGACGGAGCCTCCTCAAGCAGCGGGTGGCCCCACTTTTCCACGAAGGCGGCCTCGACGGCGGCGCCCACCTTGTAAAGGCGGTCGTCCTTCATCGCGGGGGCGATGATCTGGAGCCCGACCGGGAGGTTGTCCTCCGGCGCGAGACCGCAGGGCAGCGACATGGCCGCGTTGCCCGCGAGGTTGGTCGGGATGGTGCACAGGTCCGCGAGGTACATCGCCATCGGGTCGTCGGCGCGCTCGCCGATCGGGAAGGCGGTGGTGGGGGTCGTCGGGGAGACGATCACGTCCACCTGCTCGAACGACTTCTCGAAGTCGCGCGTGATGAGCGTACGGACCTTCTGGGCACTGCCGTAGTAAGCGTCGTAGTAGCCGCTCGACAGGGCGTACGTGCCGAGCATGATGCGGCGCTTCACCTCGGGGCCGAAGCCCGCCTCACGGGTGAGGGAGGTGACCTCCTCGGCGGACTTCGTGCCGTCGTCGCCGACCCTCAGGCCGTAGCGCATGGCGTCGAATCGGGCGAGGTTCGACGAACACTCGGACGGGGCGATCAGGTAGTACGCGGCCAGCGCCAGGTCGAAGGACGGGCAGTCCAGCTCGACGATCTCCGCACCCAGCTCCTTGAGGAGGGCGACGGACTCGTCGAAGCGCTGCACGACACCGGCCTGGTAGCCCTCGCCGCGGAACTGCTTGACGACGCCGACGCGCATGCCCGCGACGCTGCCGTTGCGGGCGGCCTCGACGACCGACGGCACCGGGGCGTCGATGGACGTGGAGTCCAGCGGGTCGTGTCCGGCGATGACCTCGTGCAGCAGGGCCGCGTCCAGGACCGTGCGGGCACAGGGGCCGCCCTGGTCGAGGGAGGACGAGAACGCCACCATGCCGTAGCGCGACACACCGCCGTACGTCGGCTTGACGCCGACCGTGCCGGTGACGGCCGCGGGCTGGCGGATGGAGCCGCCGGTGTCGGTGCCGATGGCGAGCGGCGCCTCGAAGGAGGCGAGGGCGGCGGACGAGCCACCGCCGGAGCCGCCCGGGATGCGGGTGAGGTCCCACGGGTTGCCGGTCGGGCCGTAGGCGCTGTTCTCCGTCGACGACCCCATGGCGAACTCGTCCATGTTGGTCTTGCCGAGGATGACGACGTCGGCGGCCTTCAGCCGCTTGGTGACGGTCGCGTCGTACGGCGGGATCCAGCCCTCGAGGATCTTGGAACCGACGGTCGTCGGAATGCCCTCGGTGGTGAAGATGTCCTTGAGCGCGAGCGGAACGCCCGCGAGCGGGCCGAGCTGCTCGCCGCGCTCGCGCTTCGCGTCGACGGCACGGGCCTGCGCCAGCGCGCCCTCGCGGTCGACGTGCAGGAAGGCGTGCACCTTCTCGTCGACGGCGTCGATGCGGGCGAGGTGGGCCTCGGTGACCTGGACGGCCGTCAGCTCGCCGGAGGCGATCTTCCCGGCGATCTCGGCTGCCGTCAGCTTGATGATGTTGACGTTGGTGTCCGTCATGGTGATTAGTCCTCCCCCAGGATCTGCGGCACCTTGAAACGCTGCTGCTCCTGGGCCGGGGCGCCGGAGAGCGCCTGCTCGGGGGTGAGCGACGGACGGACCTCGTCCGCGCGCATGACGTTCGTCAGCGGCAGCGGATGAGAGGTCGGCGGTACGTCTTGGTCGGCGACCTCGCTGACGCGGGCGACCGCGCCGATGATGTCGTCGAGCTGACCGGCGAAGTGGTCGAGCTCTTCGCCCTTCAGCTCCAGACGCGCCAGCCGTGCGAGGTGGGCGACCTCCTCGCGCGTGATGCCAGGCATGCAGCGATCCTCTGGGGTGAGTGTGTGTGGTTTGGGCCCAATCCTATGGGGCGGGTACGGGTGCCCGCGCACGGGTTTGTTTCGGGGTGCGCTGGACGGAGGGTCGGCCGCCGATGGTGGCGAGCCCCCACGGGAGAGCTGTACGTGTCGAGGCGACAGTCACGGGTAGTGCGTGGGCGGGGAGGAAAACCCGGCCGAAGGCCGGGTTACTCGTCCGCGGCAGCCGCAGGCAGTGCGGCTGCCGGCCGCTGCCACCCGCGGGAACCCCGCGCAAGGAGCCACGCCGTGGCCTCGTCCGGCGGCATCGCCGCGGCGACGAGCCACCCCTGCACCGCGTCACAGCCAAGGTCCCGCAGCCGCTCCCACGTCTCGTCGTCCTCGACGCCCTCGGCGACCACCAACAGCCCGAGCGAGTGCGCGAGATCGACGGTGCAGCGCACGATCTCCGCGTCCTCGTTGTCCACCGCGAGCCGGGCGACGAACGACCGGTCGATCTTCAGCTCGCTGAACGGCAGCCGCCTCAGATGCACCAGCGACGAGTACCCGGTGCCGAAGTCGTCGAGCGACATCTTCACCCCGTGCCCGGTCAGCCCGGCCAGGGTGTCCGCGGCCCGCTGCGGGTCCTCCAGCAGCACGTGCTCGGTTATCTCCAGCTGCAACGACCCCGCGGGGACGCCGTGCCGGGCCAGCCGCGCCGCGACGGCACCGGCGAAGCCGGGGGTGTGCACGTCACGCGGGGACACGTTCACGGCGACAGGCACATACAGCCCCTGCGCCCGCCAGCGCGCGACCTGCCCGAGCGCCGTCTCCAGCACGTACTCCGTGAGGTGCGGCATCAGCCCGGAGGACTCGGCGATCGCTATGAACTCGTCCGGCGCCACCCTGCCGCGCTCGGGGTGCACCCACCGCACCAGCGCTTCGAGTCCGGCCACCTGTCCGTCGAAGCGGACCTTCGGCTGGTAGTGCAGTTCCACGTCGCCCGCGTCCAGCGCCCTGCGCAGATCCCCCAGCAGGCCGAGCCGGTCGGGGGTGTTGGAGTCCCGCTTGGACTCGTACACCTCTACGCCCGTACGGTCCCGCTTGGCCTGGTACATCGCGACGTCCGCGCGCCGCAGCAGCCCCTCCGCGTCGAGCGCGTGGTCGGGGAAGACGGCGAGCCCGGCGCTGGCCTCCAGGACGAGGGTGAGCCCGTCGAGGTCGAGCGGCGAACCGAGGGCGGCGACCAGGTTGCGGGCGACCCGGGTGGCCGACGTCGTGGAATCGGCCACCGGCAGTAACACGGCGAACTCGTCGCCGCCGAGCCGCGCGGCCTCCGCCCCGCGCGGCAGGGCCAGCCGCAGCCGGTCGGCTATCTGGAGCAGCAGCCGGTCCCCGGCGAGGTGCCCCAACGTGTCATTGACGGAGCGGAATCGGTCGAGGTCGATCAGCATCAGGGCGGAACGCGCACCGATGCGCTCGGCATCGTCCAGCGCCGTCCAGGTCCGTTGCAGCAGCCACTGCCGGTTGGGCAGCCCGGTCAGCGGGTCGCGCAACTGCTCCTCGGCCCGGGCGCGGGCGATCCACAGGGTGGAGTCGAGGGCGATCAGCGGAATCGAGAAGAGCGGCAGCAGCGCCGGGAGGGCGGCCGCGACCACGCAGATCAGCGGCGCGATGCCGAGCAGGGCGACCGCGACGAGCCCCTGTCTGAGCAGGGCGGTGCGGACGACGGTCGGCAGGCCGGCGGTGCGCGGCGCGTGCAGGTACCAGAGCAGGGTGCGGGTGACGGCGAGGTACGCGGCGGCGACCAGGATGACCTCGGGTACGGCGTAGACGTCCCAGGTCTGCGGGTTCCAGGGCGCCTCGACGGACGGCACCCGTCCGAAGACGGCCAGGACGAGCGCTCCGGCGCCGATGCCGAGGATGTCCACCGCGCCGTGCAGCACTCCCTGGCGCCAGCGGTTGCGGCGGGCTGTGCCGACCAGCACGACGACGGTCAGGCTGACCATTCCGGCCGGCACCCAGCCGTACAGCAGCAGGACCGCGAGGGTGAGGGCGGCGCCGGAGCCGGTGCCGCCCCACCAGCGAGCGCGGCCGAGCGCGACCAGGTGGCCGACGATGATGCCGGTCAGCAGGGCCAGCGCCCAGCCGACGGCCCCCGACGGGAAGAGCGCGTGGTGTCCGGAGAACGCCCGGTAGAACCCCGCGCCGAGGACGAATCCGGCGGAGGCGACGACCGCCGCGGGCAGCGCGGGCCACGAGGCGTGCTGGTCCGCGTCGTGGTCGGGCAGGCCGGAGCCGCGTTCGTCGGTGAGGGGGGCGGAGCCGTGCCCGCCGGTGACGGGGCGGCCCGAAGTCCGCGCCGTCCGGCGGCTGTCCAGCCATGCGCCGGTCACCCGGCTCAGGCGCAGCCGTGAGTCCGGAGCGGCGCTCTCGGTCGGTTCCATTCCGTCCCTCTCACAGCCGGCGGTGCCCACGCCCTGCGGCACGGTGCCTGCGACGACTGCCGCCGGCACCGTGCCGGAAAAGCCTTCCCCTGGCTCCTGAGGAGCAGAGGCTGCCCCAACCGCAGCTGGGCACGGCAGGCGCACATCCCAACAGTAGGCCGCAGAAGGCTTCCACGGGCAGCGGTCGCCCACGGTTGCCCGAATGCGACCCGGCCACCCGTATGCATCTGATATGCGCCGAACGGGTGGCCTTCAACCGCTACTCCTCGACCGGAAGTGCAACGTCCGCTGCCGCGTCCGGCCCTTGTTCGAGCAGGACGACAAAGCCGTCCTCGTTCAGAACCGGAACCTTGAGTTGCATCGCCTTGTCGTATTTCGAACCAGGATTGTCACCCACAACGACGAAAGACGTCTTCTTCGAAACGGAACCGGTCACTTTCGCTCCCTGATTCTGCAGGGCCTCTTTCGCGCCGTCCCGTGTGTAGTGCTCCAGGGTGCCGGTGACCACGACGGTGAGCCCTTCGAGCGGGCGAGGTCCCTCGTCCTCACCGGAGTGCTCCTCCTCCAGCCGCACTCCGGCAGCCCGCCACTTGCGGAGGATCTCCTGGTGCCAGCCCACCGCGAACCACTCCTTGAGCGAGGCCGCGACGATCCCGCCGACCCCGTCGACCGCGGTGAGCTCCGCCTCGGTCGCCTCCTGGATACGGTCGATCGAGCGGAACTCGCGCGCCAGCGCCTCGGCGGCGACCGGACCGACATGCCGGATCGACAGCCCCGTGAGGATGCGGGCGAGCGGGCGCTCCTTGGCGGCCGCGATGTTCTCCAGCATGGCAAGCGCGTTCTTCTTCGCGCCGCCCTCCTGGTTGGCGAAGACCGTGGCGATCTTCTCCTCGCCGCTCTCCGGATCGCGCTTGGGCAGGCCGCTGTCCTGGTCCAGGACGTACGCCTTGATGGGCAGCAACTGCTCGATGGTCAGATCGAAGAGGTCGCCCTCGTCCAGCAGGGGCGGCTCGGCGGGCTCCAGCGGCTTGGTGAGGGCCGCGGCGGCGACGTATCCGAAGTTCTCGATGTCCAGGCACTTGCGGCCGGCCAGGTAGAAGAGCCGCTCGCGCAACTGGGCCGGGCAGCTCCGGCCGTTGGGGCAGCGCAGATCGACGTCGCCCTCCTTGGACGGCGCGAGCGGGGTGCCGCACTCGGGGCACTCGGCGGGCATCACGAACGCGTGCTCGCTGCCGTCCCGCAGGTCGACGACCGGGCCGAGGATCTCCGGGATCACGTCTCCGGCCTTGCGCAGCACCACCGTGTCCCCGATGAGGACACCCTTGGCCTTCACCACGTCCTGGTTGTGCAGCGTGGCGAACTCGACCTCGGAACCGGCGACCGTGACCGGTTCGACCTGGGCGTACGGCGTCACCCGGCCCGTACGGCCCACGCCGACACGGATGTTGACGAGCTTGGTGTTGACCTCCTCCGGCGCGTACTTCCAGGCGATCGCCCAGCGCGGGGCCCGCGAGGTCGAGCCGAGGCGCCCCTGGAGGGGGATCTCGTCGAGCTTCACGACCACGCCGTCGATCTCGTGCTCCACGGAGTGGCGGTTCTCGCCGAAGTAGGCGATGAACTCCCGTACGCCGTCGAGGTCGTCGACCACCTTGTTGTGCCCCGCCGTCGGCAGACCCCAGGCCTTCAGCAGGTCGTACGCCTGGGAGAGGCGGCTCATGCCGTCGAAGCCCTCCAGGGCGCCGATGCCGTGGACGACCATGTGCAGCGGGCGGCCGGCCGTGACGCGCGGGTCCTTCTGGCGCAGCGAACCCGCCGCCGCGTTGCGCGGGTTGGCGAACGGCTTGTCGCCGGCCTCCACCAGACGGGCGTTGAGCTCCTCGAACTTCTCCATCGGGAAGTAGACCTCGCCGCGGATCTCCACGAGGTCCGGGATGTGCTCGCCGGACGTCAGGCGGTCCGGGATCTCCGCGATCGTACGGACGTTGGGCGTGATGTCCTCGCCCGTGCGGCCGTCGCCGCGGGTCGCCGCGCGCGTGAGGCGGCCGTGCTCGTAGGTGAGGTTGACCGCGAGGCCGTCGACCTTCAGCTCGCACAGGAAGTGGTACGCGGAGGTGCCGACGTCCTTGGCGACGCGGTCGGCCCAGGCCGCGAGCTCCAGGTCGTCGAAGGCGTTGTCCAGCGAGAGCATGCGCTGGCGGTGCTGGACCGAGGTGAACTCCGTCTCGTACGCCCCCGACACCTTCTGGGTCGGCGAGTCGGGCGTGCGCAGCTCGGGGAACTCCTCCTCGACCGCCTCCAGGGCGCGCAGCAGCTTGTCGAAGTCCGCGTCGCTGACGACCGGTTGGTCCTTCACGTAGTACCGGAAGCGGTGCTCCTCGATCTGCTCAGCGAGCTGCGCGTGCTTCTCCCGTGCCTCGGCGGGCACCGTCGTCTCCGCCTGCTTGTCGCCGGCCACCGTGTTGTCCTCCCGTTACTCTGGGTTGTCCGCGAGGGATCTCGCCGCCCGGACGCAGTGGGCGAGCGCCGCCCGCGCGTACTGCGGGGAAGCCCCCGCGAGTCCGCACGACGGAGTGATCGTGACCGCCTCCGCGAGAAGCCCCGGATGCAGCCCCAACCTGCGCCACAGCGTCCTGACACCCATGACGCTACCGGCAGGGTCTGACAACGGACTGTCTGCACTGGGCACGACACCGGCGAAGAGCCGGGTGCCTCCCTCCACAGATTCCCCGATCGCGTCGTCGTCACGCTCGGTGAGGAGCGAGAAGTCGAAGGAGATCGCGTCCGCACCCGCCCGGCGCAGCAGGGCGAACGGGACGTCCGGTGCGCACGAGTGGACCACGACGGGGCCGTCGCCGTGAACCCCGACGACGTCCCGCAGCGCGGCCTCCACGACCTGCCGGTCGACGGCCCGGTGGGTCCGGTAGCCGCTCGCGCTCTTCACCTGGCCGCGCAGGACGGCGATCAGCGAGGGCTCGTCGAGCTGCAGGACGAGCTGCGCGCCGGGGATGCGCCGGTGCACCTCGTCGAGGTGGCGGCGCAGCCCCTCGGCGAGCGAACCGGCGAGGTCCCGGCAGGCGCCGGCGTCCGACAGCATCGCCTCGCCGTTCCTCAACTCCAGTGCGGAGGCCAGCGTCCACGGCCCCACCGCCTGCACCTTGAGGGGCCCCTCGTAGCCCTGGGTGAACTCCTCCAGCGCGTCGAGGTCCTCCCCGAGCCAGGAGCGCGCCCTCCTGGTGTCCCGCCCGGGCCGGTCCCCCACCCGCCAGCCGCTGGGCTCCACGCGCGCGTACAGCTCGACGAGCATCCCGGCGGTCCGCCCGATCATGTCGGCACCGGGACCGCGGGCGGGCAGCTCCGCGAGGAACGGGAAGTCCTCGAAGGAACCGGTGGCGCTCCTCGCGGCCTCCCGCGCGTCACCGCCGGGCATGGAGCCGATCCCGGTGGCGGCCCCGAACCTGAACTTGCTGTCTTCGCTCACCCCTGAAGCCTACGGAACAGCGCTTGGCGGATCAGCGCCCCGGTCGCACCGTCAGGTCGTTGACCTCCGCGTCCCGGGGCAGGTCGAGGGCCATCAGGATCGTCGTGGCGACCGACTCGGGGTCGATCCACTTCGCGGCGTCGTACTCCTTGCCCTCCTGCTGGTGGACCTTGGCCTGCATGGGGCTCGCGGTGCGGCCCGGGTAGACCGAGGTGACGCGGACGCCGTTCCCGTGCTCCTCGTGGCGCAGGGAGTCGGCGAGGGCCTTCAGGCCGTGCTTGGAGGCGGCGTACGCGGACCAGTCGGCGTGGGCGTTCAGGCCGGCGCCCGAGTTGACGAACACCACGTGGCCCTGGGCGACACGGAGTTGGGGCAGGAAGTGACGGGTCAGCTCGGCGGGGGCGACGAGGTTGACGTTGAGCTGATGGCGCCAGGACTTGGGGGTCAGCTCGCCGACCGGACCGAGGTCGACCACGCCCGCGATGTGCAGCAGGGAGTCGACACGGTCGGGCAGGGCCTGGTGCGAGAACGCCCAGGAGAGCTTGTCCGGGTCCGCCAGGTCGCCGACCAGGGTCTTCGCGCCGGGGAACTCGGCGGCCAGCTCCTTCGCACGGCCCGCGTCGCGCGCGTGCAGCACGACGTCGTCCCCGCGCGCGTGCAGACGGCGGGCGACCGCCGCGCCGATGCCGGAGCCCGCCCCGGTGATCACATGTGTAGCCATGCCCGCCATGTTCGCATCACGCGGTGCCGAAGGACTCCTCGAGGTAGGCCAGCGCCCCCACCGGCTCCTCGGCGAAGAACACCAGGTCGGTGAGGGGGCGGGGCAGGAATCCCTCGTCCTCCATGCGGCGGAACTGCTCCTTGAGGCCGTCGTAGAAACCCGCCGTGTTGAGCAGGACCACGGGCTTCTCCGTCTTCCCGTGCTTCTTCAGCTCCAGGATCTCCGTCGCCTCGTCGAGCGTCCCGGTGCCACCGACCATGATCACGACCGCGTCGGCCTTCTCCAGGAGAAGAGCCTTGCGCTCGGCGAGGTCGCGGGCGATGACCATCTCGTCGGCACCCGTGCGCGCCTTGGCCGCGAGGAAGTCCACGGAGACGCCCAGCAGCCGGCCGCCCGCCTGCTGCACGCCGTCGGCGACGACCTTCATGAGGCCGACATCGGAGCCGCCCCACACCAGCGTGTGACCGCCCTTGCCGAGAAGTTCGGCGAACTCCCGCGCGGGGCGCGTGTAGCGGTCGTCGAGGTCGGCGGCGGAGAGGAAGACGCAGATGTTCATGGGTTCACCGTACGCGGGAAGAACCCGGGCCCCGTAGGTGCTTTTCCGGTATGGCTGATGGACACACGATCACGATCGAGCAGACCGACGACCATGTGCGCGTGGTGCGCGGCGACCAGGTTCTGGCGGAGAGCGACCGGCCTCTCGTCCTGCGGGAGACCGGCTGTCCCGTGCGGTACTACCTCCCGCCCCAGGACGTACGCCTCGACCTCCTGACCCCGTCCGAGACCCACACCTACTGCCCCTTCAAGGGCACGGCCTCGTACTGGTCCGTGCCGGACGCGGCGGACCTGGTGTGGTTCTACCCCGACCCGAAGCCGGACGTAGCCGAGATCAAGGACCACCTCTGCTTCTACGAAGTAGAAGTGAACTGAAGCAGAAGTGAACTGAAGCAGCAGCGGACTGAAGGGGAAGTGGACCGACGTCAGACGCCCGCCGTCGCGCGCGTGGTCGTGGCGATCGTCGCCGAGCCGACCACGCGCGTGCCGTCGTAGAGGACGACGGCCTGGCCGGGGGCGACGCCGCGGACGGGCTCCGTGAAGGTGACCTCCAGGGTGCCGTCGACGAGTTCGGCGGTCACCTCGGTCTCGCCGCCGTGGGCGCGGAGCTGGGCCGTGTAGGTGCCGGGGCCGGTGGGGGCCGCGCCGCACCAGCGGGGCTTGATCGCCGTCAGGGCGGTGACGTCCAGGGCGTCCACCGGGCCGACCGTCACCGTGTTGTTCACCGGGGAGATGTCCAGGACGTAGCGCGGCTTGCCGTCGGCGGCCGGGGTGCCGATGCGCAGCCCCTTGCGCTGGCCGATGGTGAAGCCGTACGCCCCCTCGTGGGTGCCCACCTTCGCGCCGGACTCGTCGACGATGTCGCCCTCCGCCTTGCCCAGCCGGTTCGCCAGGAAGCCCTGGGTGTCGCCGTCGGCGATGAAGCAGATGTCGTGCGAGTCGGGCTTCTTGGCGACCGCGAGGCCGCGGCGCTCGGCCTCGGCGCGGATCTCGTCCTTCGTGGTGAGGGTGTCGCCGAGGGGGAACATCGCGTGGGCGAGCTGGCGGTCGTCGAGGACACCGAGGACGTACGACTGGTCCTTGGCCATGTCGGAGGCGCGGTGCAGTTCGCGCGTGCCGTCCTCGCGGACGACGACCTGCGCGTAGTGGCCGGTGCAGACCGCGTCGAAGCCGAGGGCGAGGGCCTTGTCGAGCAGGGCGGCGAACTTGATCTTCTCGTTGCAGCGCAGGCACGGGTTGGGGGTGCGCCCCGCCTCGTACTCGGCGACGAAGTCCTCCACGACGTCCTCGCGGAAGCGCTCGGCGAGGTCCCACACGTAGAAGGGGATGCCGATGACGTCCGCGGCGCGGCGGGCGTCGCGCGAGTCCTCGATGGTGCAACAGCCGCGCGCGCCCGTGCGGAACGACTGCGGGTTGGCGGACAGGGCGAGGTGCACGCCCGTCACGTCGTGCCCGGCTTCCGCCGCGCGGGCGGCGGCGACGGCGGAGTCCACGCCGCCGGACATGGCGGCCAGGACGCGAAGGGGGCGGGGGCGCTGCGAGGTGTCAGTCATAACCCCTCCAGGGTACGGGGCCGTGGGAACCGGAACCCGCGAGTATCCGTTGAAGATCGTATGGGGGACACCACGGGAAAGAAGAAGAGCAGCCCTGGAGGGGATTCCGACCGGCGCATCGGGCGCCGGGCGCTGCTCGTCGGCGGGGCCGCGGCCGCGGTGGGCACCGCGGCGCTGGCGCGCGACGAGCTGGCGCATCTGTGGTGGCGGCTGCCCGGCGTGGAGAAGCCTCGGGTGGCGGGCGCGGTCGACTTCCGGGGCGCACGGTGGGTGGCGGCGTCATCGGCGAACTGGCGACGGGCCGACCGGCCCGACGACTACGGCATAGACCGGGTGGTCATCCATGTCACCCAGGGCAGCATCAAGAGCGCGGTGAAGGTGTTCCAGGACCCGGCGCACGGGGCGGCGGCGCACTACATCGTGGGCAAGGACGGCCGCATCACGCAGATGATCCGCGAGCTGGACGTGGCCTTCCACGCGGGCAACCGGGAGTACAACGAGCGGAGCGTCGGCATAGAGCACGAGGGTTTCGTGGACCGGCCGAAGGACTTCACCGACGCGATGTACGCGGCCTCGGCGCGGCTGACGGCCGGGATCTGCGGGCGGTACGGCATACCGGTGGACCGGAAGCACATCATCGGGCACGTGGAGGTGCCGGGCACGGACCACACGGACCCCGGTCCGCACTGGGACTGGGACCGGTACATACGGCTCGTACGGCAGGCGCGTACGGCGAAGGCGTAGCCACCGCCGTCCCCCTGCCGACGGCTGCCGTGTCCGCCAGGTCGTCCGCTAGGTGAGGCCCGCCGTGCGGGCGCGTTCCACCGCCGGGCCGATCGCCTTGGCCACCGCCTCGACGTCCGCCTCCGTGGAGGTGTGGCCGAGGGAGAAGCGGAGGGTGCCGCGGGCCAGCTCGGGATCGGTGCCGGTGGCGAGGAGGACGTGGCTGGGCTGGGCCACTCCGGCGGTGCACGCGGAGCCGGTGGAGCACTCGATGCCCTGGGCGTCCAGAAGCAGCAGGAGCGAGTCGCCCTCGCAGCCGGGGAACGTGAAGTGCGCGTTGGCCGGGAGGCGGCCGCCGGGGGCCGGGTCGCCGCCGAGGATCGCGTCCGGTACGGCCTTGCGGACCGCCGTGATCAGGTCGTCCCGCAGCGCGCCGATCTCCCGGGCGAACCACTCGCGCTGCTCGGCGGCGAGCCGGCCGGCGGCGGCGAACGAGGCGATCGCGGGCACGTCGAGGGTGCCGGAGCGGACGTGCCGCTCCTGGCCGCCGCCGTGCAGCACGGGTACGGGGCTGTACTCGCGGCCGAGGAGCAGCGCGCCGATGCCGTAGGGGCCGCCGATCTTGTGGCCGGAGACGGTCATCGCGGCGAGGCCGGAGGCGCCGAAGTCGACGGGGACCTGGCCGAAGGCCTGGACCGCGTCGGCGTGCAGCGGGACGCCGAACTCGGCGGCTGCGTCGGCCAGTTCACGGACCGGCATGACCGTGCCGATCTCGTTGTTGGCCCACATCACGGTGGCGAGGGCCACGTCGTCGGGGTTGCGGGCGATGGCCTCGCGCAAAGCGTCGGGGTGGACTCTGCCGTACGCGTCCACCGGGAGGTACTCGACCGTGGCGCCCTCGTGCTCGCCGAGCCAGTGCACGGAGTCGAGGACGGCGTGGTGCTCGACGGGGCTCGCGAGGACCCGGGTGCGGGCCGGGTCGGCGTCGCGGCGGGCCCAGTACAGGCCCTTCACCGCGAGGTTGTCGGCCTCGGTGCCGCCGGAAGTGAAGACCACCTCGCTGGGGCGGGCGGCGAGGGCGTCCGCCAGGGTTTCGCGGGACTCCTCAACCGTGCGGCGAGCGCGGCGGCCCGCGGCATGGAGGGAGGAGGCGTTGCCCGTGACGCCCAGTTGGGCGGTCAGGGCCTCTACCGCCTCGGGGAGCATCGGGGTGGTCGCGGCGTGGTCGAGGTAAGCCATGGTGGGCCCGATTCTACGGGCCCGCTGTCCAACGGCCTCAGCCCCCACGAGTGAGGGTCGACCCGGGACCTACCCGGCGCTCGTGGCGCGGATGCGGAACGCATGCCCACAGCAAGGGCCGTCAGAAGCTCCAGGACACCGTGTTGTCGAAGTGCATGAAGCTGAGCAGGACGACCAGGTCGGCGATGCCCAGGGTGAGGCCGAGGTAGGCGCGGCCTCGGCGGGTGGTGCCGCGCCAGAGGGCGACGCCGGCCAGGGCGATGGCGATGGGGCCGAGGAAGAGGTTGAGGACGAGGAGGCCGAGCAGACCGAGGATGAAGGAGGCGACGGCCATGCCGTCGGCGTCCTTCGTGGCGGTCCGGCGGGCCGGGGTGGTGGCGGTGAGTTCCATGATGTGTCAGCTCCCGACGATCAGAACGATCAGTTGGTCGAGGTGTGGCGCCGGCGGGCGTGCCGCTCGCGCAGGGCGAAGACGGCCAGCCAGACGCCGATGACGGCGGCGGCGACGAGGGTGAAGGAGAGCGGGGCATGGGCCACGGTGCCCATGACGACACCCAGCAGCAGAAGGGCGGCCACGAGGATCAGCATCGGATGCCTCTCGTTGAAGTCTCGGGTCGAGGCCCCGAATGTTTCGGGGACTTGACGTTTCAGTGAACGGTTGTAGTAACACTTGTTCACTGACTTATGAGTCTAGCGCGCCTCCCGGCTTCCCAATCACGGAGAACAGTTGTTAACTGGATGACATGAGTCACACCCTCGGCATCCGACAGGTCCAGAAGCAGAAAACCCGACAGGCGCTCCTGGACGCCGCGTTGGAGCTCCTGGAGGAGCAGAGCCTGAGCAGCCTGGGCCTGCGCGAGGTCACCCGGGCCGTCGGAGTCGCGCCGACCGCCTTCTACCGGCACTTCCGCTCGACGGCGGACCTGGGCGTGGCACTCGTCGAGGAGGCGCTCGGCAGCCTGCACCGGATGATCGGCGACACCGTGTCCGCGGCCGACGACAGCAGTGAACGCATAGCGCGTGCGGTCGACCTGATCGACCGCCACGTCCGCGCGTACCCCGCTCACGTCCGGTTCATCGCACGCGAGCGCAATGGCGGGGTCCAGCCGGTGCGGAAGGCGATCAGCGACCAACTGGCGCGGTTCGCCGAGGAGGTCAGGGCCGAGCTCGCCAAGCATCCGGAGTCGGAGGGGTGGAGCGACGGCGATCTGCTGATGCTCGCGGGCCTGTACGTCGACCAGATGCTGATGACGGCCTCGCTCTTCCTGGAGGCGCTGGAGGGCCCGGAGGAGGAGCGGGACCGGGTGGCCCGCGTGGCGAGCCGCCAGATGCTGCTGATCAGCATCGGCCGCCGCCACTGGCTGAGAGAGCTGGGGTAGTCCGACACGGGCGGGCGCAGGGCCCGAGGCGGCGCACAGCCCGACCCAGGCCGGTGGAGAGTTCAACGCACGCGGGCGGCACGCTCGTTCACCGAGCGTGCCGCCCGCAGACGTACGACATTCAGGCCGGAAGTCAGCCCTGTGCCTGTTGCCCCTGCTGACCCTGCCCCTGCTGCCCGCCCGGGCCGCCACCGCAGCCACCGCCGCCCTGCCCGCCACCGCCGCCGGGCCCACCGCTCGGCCCGCCCGACGGCATACCGGAAGGTGCACCCGACGGGGCCTTGCCCGTGGCCGCACCCGAAGGCGCACCGGACGGCATGCCCGACGGAGCGCCGCTGGGCCGGCCGGACGCGCCGCCACTCGGCATGCCGGAGGGCGCCTGGCAGTTCTGCTGCCCCGAGTTGCCGCTGTTGGAGGAGGACGAGTCGCCCGAGCCGCAGGCCGCGAGGAGGGGTGCGAGGGCGAGCAGGGCGACGACGGGGACGAGCCGTGCGCGACGCTTCATGAGGGTAACTCCCAGTCAAGTCACGGGAACCGGTGGTTCAGTGGGGGGCCAGCGGACCAGATCCACGTAGGGCCCGGCTGTGCCGTTCCTGTGGCTTGCTGTGGATCAACGGGCCCCGGGTGAGGGCGATTCGTCCGCATAGCGGGCGGCGATGACGGCGGCCCCCTCGGCCAGGTGGGCGCGCACCTCGGGAGGCGAGATGACCTCCAGCCCGTCGACGAAGGCCAGCAGGGAGCGGGCCTCGCGGACATCGCCGTACGACAGCCGGGCGGTCACCCACTCGCTCTCGCCGTCGTCCTCGGGCAGTTCCGCGAGAGCGGAGGCGGTGAGCCGCAGGAACAGGTCGAGGCGGGAGCGCTGTACCCGAACCGTGACATCGATTCCGCCTGGCCGCTCCTCCACCTGGCGCCTCAGCACCTCCCAGGCGTCGGCGAGTTCGACGCCCGGGCGTCGCTTCACGGGGTCCGGGAGGAGCGTCGCCGACCGCACCCGGTCGGCGCGGAAGAGCCGCGGGGCGGCGCGCCGGTCGGCGACGAGGTACCAGACGCCCGCCTTCGAGACGAGCCCGTACGGGTCGACGGTGTAGCTGCTCGGTTCCTTCCGGCCGCTGTGCCGATAGCGCAGCCTCAGGCGCCGGTCGGCGAACACCGCGTCCTGGAGCACCTCCAGGTCGACGGCGGGCTGCGGTCCGCCGTTCCACCGGGTCGCGTCGACGAGGACCCGTCGGCTGGTGGCTTCGGCGGCCGGCCGGTGCGGGGCGGGCAGCGCGGCCATCACCTTGCGCAGCGCCGAGCCGAGCGCCGCGTCCAGACCGAGGGCGGCGTGCGCGCCCTGCGCGGCCAGGATGAACAGGGCCCGGGACTCGTCGGCGGTCAACCCCGTGACGTCCGTACGGAATCCGGCGAGCAGCTCGATGCCGCCGTGCCGCCCGCGCTCTGCGTACACCGGGACGCCGGAGGCCGACAGGGCCTCGATGTCGCGGTAGATGGTGCGCACCGACACCTCCAGGCGGCCCGCGAGTTCATGGGCCGGGACGCGGCCGCGGGTCTGCAGCAGCAGGAGGATCGAGAGCAGGCGGTCCGACTTCACGGCACCAGGATTCCGCCGCGCGGGGAGGCCGGGCAAATGCCCGGCCCCGAACCGGCGGAGTTCTCTTACGCCGACGGGCGCCGCGGATCAGCCGAGGCGGACCCGGGCGAGCTGGCGGGACTGGGCGACCAGCCGGTCCGCGCTGTCCCAGACCTCGGCGTCCTCCTCCAGGAAGCCGCCGGCGAGGTTGCGGGTGGTGATGGAGACGCGCAGCGGGCCCGGTGCCGGACGGGAGCGCACATGCACGGTGAGTTCGACGGTCGGCACCCAGCCGGAGATGCCGATCTCGAAGGCGGTCGGCGGCAGCGCGTCGACCGCGAGCAGCAGCGAGAGGGGGTCGGGGTCGCGGCCGTCGGCGAGGCCGAACCAGGAGCGCATCTCGCCCTTGCCGGAGGGCGATCCGAGGGCCCAGCCGAGGGTCGACGGGTCGAGCTTGAGCATCAGCCGGTCGGCGATGGCCGAGCTGCCGTCGACCGGAGCCGGTCCGTCCTCGGGCCCGAAGCACTGGTCCATGGGCGGGAACGCGGGCGGCTTCGCCGTCGTACGGACGTCGTCGGGCAGGGTGTCGAGGTCGCCGTAGGAGGCGAGGACACGGATCCGCTCGATCTCGCGGCCCTGGTCGTCGTACTGGAACAGGGACGCCTGGCCGGTCGAGAGGGTGCGGCCGGTCCGTACGACGTCGGTGCGCACGACGGCCGGGCCCGGCTGGGACGCGGTCAGGTAGTGCGCGGAGATCGTGAACGGGTCGGCGTGCGGCAGGGCGTCCGCGAGGGCCCGGCCGAGGACGGCGAGCAGATAGCCGCCGTTGACGGCGCTGATGATCGTCCACCCGGCGGAGAGGTCGATGTCGTACACGCCGGGCTCGCGACGGGTGACCGCGGTGTCGCGGTCGAACTCGCTGTCGCCGATCGTGGCTCGCGATGGGGGTCCCCCCGCTCGAGCGAAGCCGAGAGTGGGAGCCTGTACGGAAGCTGCTTCTGGCATGGCTGAACGGTACAACAGGTAATTACTAAGCGGTAGCTTTGCTCGGGCGAGGACTTGGTGAGACCCGGGCAATTTCCTGGTAAGTGTCCGCACTCGTCCATAAACCGATGTCCTGACCGCGCCGTCTGTAGGGACATGAGCCTCACCGGGACCGCGTTCCTCTACACGCTGATCGTGCTGTCCGTCGTCGCCGTCGTGCTCCCGCTCGTCCTGTGGTCGCGGATCCGGGGGCCGAAACTCCTGCGCGCCCCGGCCCGGGTGCTGATGGTGCTGTTCGCCCAGGGCACGGCGGTCGCCCTCGTCTTCGTGCTGGTCAACAACGAGAACAACCTCTATGACAACTGGGCCGACCTGCTCGGCACCGGCAACCACGTCCAACAGGCCGCGAACCTGGGCGCCGACGGCACCGGCGGCATCGCGCTGAAACGATTGCCCAAGGTCCGCCAGCAGTTCACCCCGACCCGCCTCGACGGTGTGCGCGTCACCCAGCTCAAGGGCCGGGTGTCGGGCGTGAACGCCGAGGTCTACGTCTCGCTGCCGCCCCAGTACGACGAGCCCGCCTACCGCCACCACAGGTTCCCCGTGGTCGAGCTGCTGCCGGGCTACCCGGGCTCGGCGAAGGCGTGGTTCGGCTCGCTGAAGGCACGTGAGCAGCTGCTGCCGCCGATGCGCAGCGGCCGCGTGGCGCCGTTCATCCTGGTCGCACCGCGCACCAATCTGCTGGCCGGGGTGGACACGGGCTGCGCGAACATCCCGGGCACGGTGAACGCCGACAGCTGGCTCAGCGTCGACGTGCCCAAGATGGTCACGGACAACTTCCGGGCCCAGGCCGCGCCCCAGGGCTGGGCGGTCGCCGGGTACTCGGCGGGCGCGCACTGCGCGGTGAAGCTGGCGGTGGCGCACCCGGACCGCTACCGGGCCGCGATCGGCATGTCCGGCTACAACGACCCGATCGGCGAACGCGCCTCGCTCGCCGCGCAGACCCCGGCCCTGCGTGCCGCCAACAACCCCTACCTGCTGCTCGGGGGAGCCCGTACGCCGCCGCGGATCGCGCTCTACATCTCCGGACAGCCGGGCGACGGTTACGAGGCGGGCGTGGCCCTGCGGCAGATCGCGAAGGCTCCGACGACCGTGCACGTGGTGTACGTGCCGCGCAGCGCGGGCGGCCACACCATGGCGCTGTGGGAGCCGCAGGTGACGCCGGCGTTCCGCTGGCTCACCGAGGAGATGGGCCAGAGCCGCGCCGGGAGCGGGAGCGGGACTACTCCTCGCGCACCGTCGAGCGACGGTTCCAGGCACGCGGCGCTCGCCAGTGGAACTTCATCGCGAGCAGGCGCAGTACGAAGGCCGTGACGGCGGCGAGGCCGCCGGTGAACGGGCCCAGCGCGTCGTAGCGGATGCACAGCACCACCATCGTGGCGCCGACCATCGCGGGCACGGCGTAGAGGTCGCGGTCCCAACGCAGCAGCGACGGCACCTCGTTGGCGAGCACGTCGCGCAGCACACCGCCGCCGACGGCGGTCGCGAGGCCGAGGGTGGCCGACGCGGTGAGGCTCAGCCCGTACTCGTACGCCTTCATGGTGCCCGAGACGCAGAAGAGGCCGAGGCCGGCCGCGTCGAAGACATTGACGCCGACCTGGATGCGCTCCACCTGCGGGTGGAGGAAGAAGACGAGCAGGGCGGCGAGCAGCGGGGTGAGGAAGTACCCCTGGTCCGAGAACGCGGCCGGCGGTACGGCGCCGATGACGAGGTCGCGGAACATCCCTCCGCCCAGCGCGGTCACCTCGGCGAGGACGGCGATGCCGAAGACGTCGAAGTTCTTGCGGACGGCCAGCAGCGCGCCGGAGATCGCGAAGACGAAGATCCCGACCAGATCGAGCGTGTGCTGGACGGAGGGACTGAAGAGTTGCTGGAGCACCCCGACATTCTCACCCAGCGCCGGGCGTGCACCTTACAAAGAAAGGCCTACAGGGCAGGTTTCCCTGGGGTGAACAGCCAGGTCTGGAACAGGTCGTCGAGCTGCTGTCCGCTGATCTTCTCGGCGAGGCGGATGAAGTCGTCCGTGTTGGCGTTGCCGTACTTGTGGATCTTCGTCCAGGTGGGCAGCAGCTTGAAGAACGCGGTGTCGCCGATGCGTTCGCGCAGCATCTGGAGCGTCATCGCGCCGCGCTGGTAGACCCCCGAGGCGAACATCGTGTCGCGCTGCGGGTCGCCGACGACCGTCTGCCAGAAGGCGGAGTCGGCGGGGCGGGAGTTGTAGCCTGCGAGGAAGGAGTCGTGGGCCGAGCGGACGCCCTGGTGCTCGGTCCACAGCCACTGGGCGTAGGTCGCGAAGCCCTCGTTGAGCCAGATGTCCTTCCAGCGCTCCACCGAGACGGAGTCGCCGAACCACTGGTGGGCCAGCTCGTGCACGATGGTCTGCTCGGAGCGCACCGCCGAGTAGGCGGGCTTCGACTGGACCTCCAGCGAGAACCCGGCCTCCGGCATGTCGTCGACGATCGCCCCCGTCTCCTCGAAGGGGTACGGGCCGAAGACCTGCGACCAGTAGTCGGTGGCCGCGGCGGTGACTGCGTACACGTCGACGGCGTTGCTGTTGGCGAGCACCGGGTCGATGGCGACGTAGATGGGCGTGCCGCCGGGGGTGGTCCCCGTCTTCACGTCGAACTTGCCGATGGTCGCGGTCGCGAGATACGTCGCCATGGGCTTGCTCTCGCGCCAGTGCGTGAAGGTCTGGTCGCCCTTGTCGTACGTCGATATCAGCCGGCCGTTGGAGACGCCGGTCAGGCCCTTGGGGGCCTTGATACGGATGTCGTAGGTGGCCTTGTCGTCCGGATGGTCGCTGGACGGGAACCAGGTGGAGGCGGCGTTGGGCTCGCAGACGACGAAGACACCGTCGGCGGTCTTCATCCAGCCGTAGTTGGAGCCGAACACGATGGGCCCGCCGAGGGGTTCGGGGACGCCGCCGTAGGTCACGGTGACCGTGAAGTTCTTTCCCTTGGCCAGGACGCCGCGCGGGGTGATGCGGATCTCGTCGCCCTCGCGGACGAACTTCGCGGGTCTGCCGTTCACTTCGATGCGCGTGACCTCCAGCTTCTGGAGGTCCAGGTCGAAGGAGGTGAGGCTCTGGGTGGCGCGGGCCGTGAGCGTCGTACGGCCGTCGAGGCGGTCGGTGTCGGGGTTGTACGCCACGTCGAGGTCGTAGTGACGGGCGTCGAAGCCGCCGTTGCCGAGCTGGGGGAAGTAGGTGTCACCGATGCCGTCGGCGCCGGGTGACGGGGCCGACGATGCCGCGATGACGAGGAAGGAGGCCGCCGCGGTCGCGAGGGCCCCCCAACGTGCCGAACGGGAGAGTGCCATGAGCGTCCCTTCGAGCGTGTTCCGATGAAGACGGACACGCGAGACTCTGCACTCTCCCGTTCGGGCATGGACATGACTTTGCCGAATCGTCATGGCCTACTTGTCAGTTGACTCCTGACGGTCGGCTTCCGCTTCTGCGCCCACCTCTGCGTCCGCTTCCGCGTCCGCCTCGGTCTCGGCAGCGGGCTCCGCCTCGGCTTCGGCTTCGGCTTCGGCGGGCTCGTCGGCCGCGGGGGCCTCGTCGGCAGCCGCGGTGGTCTCCGCAGACTCCTCGGCCTCGACGACCTTCGCCACGGCAGCGGAGGTCTCTGCGGACTCCGCCAGCGCCGCGTCCGGCACCAGCTCCACCGCCTCCTTGGCCACCGACAGCAGCACCGTGTCCTGCGGCGCCTGGTCGGCGAAGTTCTCCGGGTGGTGGCAGGCGACCTGCTGGCCGGGCTTCAGCTCCAGGAGCGGCGGCTCGGTCGTCTTGCAGATCTCCGTGGCCTTCCAGCACCGGGTGTGGAAGCGACAGCCGCTCGGCGGCGCGATCGGCGAGGGCACGTCACCCTTGAGCAGAATGCGCTCGCTCTTGGCACCCCGCCGTGCCGGGTCCGGGATCGGCACCGCCGACATCAGCGCCTTGGTGTACGGGTGCATCGGCGCCTTGTACAGCGACTCGCGGTCCGCCAGCTCGACGATCTTGCCGAGGTACATCACCGCGATCCGGTCCGACACGTGCCGGACGACCGAGAGGTCGTGCGCGATGATCACGTACGTGAGGCCGAGCTCCTGCTGGAGGTCGTCCATCAGGTTCACGACCTGCGCCTGGATCGACACGTCGAGCGCGGAGACCGGCTCGTCCGCCACGACCAGCTTCGGCCTGAGCGCGAGCGCGCGGGCGATGCCGATGCGCTGACGCTGGCCGCCGGAGAACTCGTGCGGATAGCGGTTGTAGTGCTCGGGGTTGAGGCCCACGACCGACAGCAGCCGCTGCACTTCCTTCTTGACGCCGCCCTCGGGCGTGACGCCCTGGAGCTTGAAGGGAGCGCTGACGATCGTGCCGATGGTGTGGCGCGGGTTCAGCGACGAGTACGGGTCCTGGAAGATCATCTGGACGTCACGGCGCATCGGGCGCATACCGCCCACACCGAGGTGCGTGATGTCCTTGCCCTGGAACTCGACCTTGCCCGCGGTCGGTTCGAGCAGCCGCGTGATCAGCCGGCCCATCGTCGACTTGCCGCAGCCCGACTCGCCCACGACGCCCAGCGTCTCGCCGGCCCGCACCTCGAAGTCCAGGCCGTCGACGGCTCGCACGGCGCCGACCTGGCGCTGCATCAGGCCCTTCCGGATGGGGAAGTGCTTCTGCAGCCCGGTCACCTTGAGCAGGACCTCGCCGGGGGCGGCGTCCTTGGTGAGGGTCGCGACCGGGGCCGAGTCCGCGGCCGAGCCGTCGCTCTGTGCAGGGATGCTCACTGCCTTGTCCTCTGCGTTCTCGCTCACAGCTTGGGCGCAATCTCTTCGATCCAGATACGCTCCCGCTGCTCCTGCGTCATGTGGCAGGCGGCCCAGTGCTGGCTGCCGACCTCGGACAGCTCGGGGCGGACCGTGCGGGTGACGTTGTCCTTGGGGACGTCCGCGTACGGGCAGCGCGGGTTGAAGGCGCAGCCCGACGGGATGTTGATCAGCGAGGGCGGGGAGCCCTTGACCGGGATGAGGCGTTCCTGCTGGTCGCGGTCGAGGCGGGGCATCGAGCCGAGCAGACCCCAGGTGTAGGGGTGGCGGGGCTCGTAGAACACCTTCTCGGCCGGACCGCGCTCGATGCAGCGGCCGCCGTACATCACCAGGATGTCGTCGGCCAGTTCGGCGACGACGCCCAGGTCGTGGGTGATGACGATGACCGCGGAGCCGAACTCCTTCTGCAGATCCCGGATGAGGTCGAGGATCTGCGCCTGGACGGTGACGTCGAGGGCGGTCGTCGGCTCGTCCGCGATGAGCAGCTCGGGGTTGTTCACCAGCGACATCGCGATCATCGCGCGCTGGCGCATACCGCCGGAGAACTCGTGCGGGTAACTGTCGACCCGCTTGTCCGGCTGCGGGATGCCGACACGGTCGAGCATCTCCACGGCGCGGCGCTTCGCGGTCTTCTTGTCGACGTTGTTGTGGATGCGGTACGCCTCCACGATCTGCTGGCCGATCGTGTAGTACGGGTGCAGCGCCGACAACGGGTCCTGGAAGATCATCGCCATCTCGCGGCCACGCAGCTTGCGTACGTGGTCGGGGTCGGCGGAGAGCAGTTCCGTGCCGTTCAGCCAGATCTCGCCGGAGAGCTGCGCCTTGCGCTTGCCGTACTGGCCCGTGGTGTGCAGGCCCATGATGCCGAGCGAGGTGACCGACTTGCCGGAGCCGGACTCGCCCACGATGCCGAGGGTCTTGCCCTTCTCCAGCTGGAAGCTCAGCCCGTCGACGGACTTGACCAGGCCGTCGTCGGTCGGGAAGTGCACCTTGAGGTCGCGGACTTCGAGGAAGGCGGAGGGGGCGGGAGAGTCCGTGACGGGCTCGGCCACCGCTCCGCTCTTGCTGAGTTCGGTCATGCGAGCCTCACTCGGGGGTCGATCGCGGCGTACAGGAAGTCCACCACAAGGTTGGCGATGATCACCGCGAGCGATGTGATCAGGGTGACGCCCAGGATGACGGGCAGGTCCTGGGTGCGGATCGCCTGGAGCACCGCCTGGCCGAGGCCGGGAAGGCTGAACGTCGTCTCGGTGAGGATCGCGCCGCCGATGAGGGCGCCGAGGTCCATGCCGAGCATGGTGAGGATCGGCGTCATCGTGGAGCGCATGGCGTGCTTGCCGATGACGACGGGCTCGCGCAGGCCCTTGGCACGCGCGGTGCGGATGTAGTCCTCACCCATGATCTCCAGCATGGTGGCGCGGGTGATCCGCGCGTACATGGCGGCGTACAGGAAGGCGAGGGTGATCCAGGGAAGGATCATGCCACCGAGGTAGCCGGTGACACTTTCGCTGAGGGGCACGTACTGGCCGTCGAACCACTTGAGCCCGAAGATGAAGATCGCCGAGGCCAGCAGACCGGTGAAGTAGATGGGGAGCGAGACACCCGAGAGAGCGACGAACATCGCGCCGCGGTCCCACAGGGAGCCACGCTTCAGCGCGGAGAGCACACCGGCGGCCACACCGAAGAGCAGCCACAGCACCGCGGCACCGAGCGCCAGACCCAGGGTCACCGGGAAGCGGTCGGTGATCTGAGGCCAGACCGCCTGCTCGGAACGGAAGGAGTAGCCGAAGCACGGCGCCGAGCACTGGGTCACGTCGCCGCCGCCCGAGTACGTGCGTCCGACGAAGAGGCCCTTGAAGAACTCCCAGACCTGGACGAAGATCGGCTGGTCCAGCTGGAGCTTCTGGCGTACTCCCTCGACCGCGGCGGGGTCGGCCTGCTTGCCGACGAACATCGTCGCCGGGTCGACCCCCGCCCACTTGGGGACGAGGAAGAAGATGCCGAAGACCACCAGAATGATGACCACCAGCAACACTGCTGCGGCGAAGAGCCGCCTGATGAGGTATGCGAGCACTGCTCTCGGCCCGACGGCGGGGCCGTGGGCCACCGGAGGTCGTCCGGTGGCCCACGGCTCACACCGCTCCGGCCTTCACCTGCCTTTCGTGCCTTATGGCGGGTGCGCCGGCCGGGATTACTTGTTGACGCCGAGGCTGATGAAGTCGTACATGCCGCTGTAGTTGTCGGTCGTGTAGACGTTCGTCAGACGCGAGGAGCGCCAGTTGATGAACTTCTCGAAGACGAAGGGCAGGTAGTAACCGCCCTCCATGACCTTGTGGTTGATCTCCGTGGAGATCTGGGTCTTCTTCGCGTCGTCCAGTTCCTTCACGTAGCTGTCGAACAGACCGTCGATGGTCTTGTCCTTGATCATCGCGAAGTTGTTGTTACCGCTGTCCAGGATGTACTTGCTGTCCCACAGCGGGAGACCGAAGCCCTGGATGGTCGGGAAGTCCGGACCCCAACCCATGATGATGATGCCGTAGTTCTTCTTCTTGACGTTCGACGGGCTGCCGATGATGCCGGCCGTCTGCGAGCCGTCGTACTGGTCGATGTCGACGGTGATGCCGACCTTCTTCAGCGACGCCTGGAGCGACTCGGCGGTGGCCACCTCGACCGGCTTGTTGTTGCGGACCGCGATGGTGGTCTTGAAGCCGGACGGCTTGCCGCAGGCCTTCAGCTCTTCCTTGGCCTTGGCGATGTTGGCCGCACCGTCGTTCGCGGTGGTGCCGTACGGGTCGTACTTCTGGCCCTCGGCGCCCGGGACGGACGGCGGGAGCATGTTGGTGCCGATGTCACCACCGGCGACCGGGCCACCGCGAGCGGTCTGCAGCGACTTGTGGTCGGCGCCGTAGATGACCGCCTTGCGGCAGTGCTCGTTGTCGAACGGCTTCACCGTCTGCGGGAAGACCGCGTAACGGACGTAGCCGGAGACCGGGTTGTCCAGGTTGCCCTTGTCCTGCTTCAGAGCGGTGGTACGGCCCTGCGGGGACATACCGGTCTGGTTGATGTCCAGGTCGTAGTCGCCCTTGAGCAGACGCGCGTCCAGGTCGTTGGCGTTGGTGAAGAAGTTGACCGTGATCTTGTCCGGGAGCGCCTTGCGGACCGGGTCCGAGGACGCCTTCCACGAGGTGTTGCGGACCAGCACCATGGACTTGTTCGGCGTGTACGACTCGAACTTGTACGGGCCGGAGGAGAACGGGTGCAGACCGTACTTGGACTTGGTGTCCTTGTCGGCGCGCACCGGCGACGACGAGGTCATCGCGAGGATTTCCTCGAAGTCCGAGTTGGCCGCGGGCAGGTGGAAGACGATCGTCTTGTCGTCCGGCGTGGAGATCGCCTTCAGGCCCAGGTGGTCCGCGGACTTGTCCTTGTAGGGGCCCTTGTACTCGCCCTTGGGGTCAAGGATGTCCTTGAGGTAGACCGGGCCGCCGGACAGCACGTCCTGCGCCCACTGGCGCTCGATGCCGTACTTGACGTCCTTGGACGTGATCGGCTTGCCGTCCTCCCACGTCACACCGTCACGCAGGGTGTACGTGTAGGTCTTGCCGTCGTCGGAGATCTTGGCGGCGCTGGTGGCCAGGTCCGGCGTGATCTTGGTGCCACCGGAACCGGGCGCCGTGGCGCCGGTGACCAGCTGGCGGCTGTAGTAGCGCATGAAGTTCCAGGCGAAGCCGTAGTAGCCGCGCGTGGTGTCCCACGAGTCGGCGTCCTGCGCTCCGGCGAACTTCAGCGTGCCGCCCTTGGCGGTGGAGGCGTTGGCGACCTTGTTGTTGGCCGCGTTGAAGCCGGCCGCGCCGCTCTTGCTGTCCTTGTCACTGTCGCCGCCGCCGCACGCCGCCGTGCTGAGCAGTGCTGCGACCACGGCAGCTGCGGCCACGGCCTGCTTGCGCCGCCCTGTGGTGCGTTGGGTAGTCACGATCTCGGATCCTCCGTGTGTGTAGCGGCCCGTGGATAGGTCACGGGCCCGGGGGTACGGCAGTTCAGCGAGAACCCTTCGGGTCGAGCGCGTCACGCACGCCGTCGCCGAAGAGGTTGAAGGAGAGGACGGTGATGAAGATCGCTACACCGGGGATCACCATGTACATGGGGTCCGAGTCGTAGTAGTCGATCGCCGAAGAGAGCATCTGTCCCCAGGAGGCCGTGGGCGGCTTGACGCCCACGCCAAGGAAGCTGAGTGCCGCCTCGGTGAGGATGTTGGTCGGGATCATCATCGTCGTGTACACGATGATGGGCGCGATCAGGTTGGGCAGAAGCTCCTTGAACAGGATGTACATACGCCCGGCCCCGAGACTGCGCGCCGCTTCGACGTACTCGCGTTCACGCATGGAGAGCGTCTGGCCGCGCACCACTCGGCCGACGTAGGGCCAGCCGAAGAAGCCGATCACCAGGATCATCACGAACAGGCGGACGCCCGTACCCGTCAGACCCAGCATCTCGTTCGGCATGACCGAGACCAGCGCGATGATGAACAGCAGCTGCGGGAAGGCCAGCAGACCGTCCATGACGCGGCTGATGAGGGAGTCGATCCAGCCGCCGAAGAAGCCGGCGAGGATGCCCAGGACCGTGCCCAGGACGACCGCGACCAGGGCGGACAGGAAGCCGACCAGGAGCGAGATGCGGGCGCCGTAGATGATGCGGGCGAAGATGTCGCGGCCGCTGACCGGTTCGACACCGAAGAAGTGGTCCCCGCTGATGCCGCCCATCGACCCCGTGGGGGTCGAGAAGAGCGGGTCGATCAGGTCCTCGTGGTGCGTCTCCGGGTCCTGGCCGACCAGGTTCGTGATCACCGGCGCGAGGATCGCGATCAGGATCAGCAGGAGCACGACGACACCGCCCGTCAGGGCGAGCTTGTCGCGCTTGAGGCGCTCCCAGGCGATCCGCCCGAGAGAGCGACCTTGTACCGCCGCCTTGGCCTCGGCAGCGCTCGCGACCGCCGCTTCCTCGGCCGCGCTCGGGGCCGCGTCCGTGGTCGGCTCGTGCAATGGTGCCGTCATCGTGGCAGGGACCCCTCTCAACCGGCGGTGGCCGGCCCACACTTGCCGCTGTAGCGGCATGATCAGTCCGTCGTACACAGGGACGAACGCCCCTGGAGCGGGAGTCTTCAACGCCTCGGCGATCTGTTGGAAGACGTGAAGGTGAATGGATGCCTAAACGTGATGCTGTCTGCAGGGTTCCGTTATCCGGACGGTGGGTAACGCGGGCCGGACGGGGGATATTTGGGCTCTTCAGCGGATACAGGAGCCCTAAATGGGAGCGTCTTACCCAAATCAGACATCACGCTCGAAGGATTCGAGGCCGCAGGTCAGGGGCTTGGATTCCGCGAAGGGGCAGGGACTCTGAACGTCAGTAGGCCCGCGGGTATCCGTATCCACCGGCGGCCGGCGCCTGGGCCTGCGCCGGAGCGACGTGCGCCTCGCGGTCGTAGAACGGCCGGGCGTTGGCCCGCAGCCACATCGCCACCGGGTCGTACTCGTCGGACATCGCGACGGTCGAGACGGGAAGCCCGTCCGGCACCGCGGAGATGGACTGCTGCATCATCGCCCGCACCGAGTCCACGGCGGGCGGCGAGGTGTCGTACACGTCGAGACCGATGGCCAGATACGGCGCCCCGTGCGCGGGTTGCACCCACGCGCGGCGCAGCGAGCGCACGGCGGAGGTGCGGTGCGCGTTCTGCGTGAGCAGGCCGTAGAACTGCGGGATCTCGATGCCCGGTTCGGAGAGCCGGAGCGGGCCCGCGGGCTGCCGCTCCAGGCCCGTGGCGATCCGGCGCAGGTCCAGCCACGGAATGCCGACGCCACCGCCGGGGGCGTGCGGATTCAGCCAGAGACCGAAGTGGTCGGGGTAGAGCGTGCGGGCGACGTCGAGGCCGTCGACGACCTCGTAGGAGCGGTTCCAGCCGCTGGCGGAGAGTTCCTGGGCGGAGGTGACGCACGGCGCGTACCCGTACCCGCCGACCTCCATGTTCCCGTACTGCGCGTCCGGGGATCCTGCCTGGCCGTGCCAGAGCAGCATCCAGACCTGGCCGGACGACGGGGTCGCGAGCGCGCGAAGAAGCGCCTCGTAGGCGTCGTAACGCCCGGGCGTCACCTGGCGCAGCATGTGCTCGACCTGACCGGCCGCAGCCGTGCCCGACGCGCTCACCTTCAACCGCCCCTTCGCTCCACCATCACGACATCACAGCCGACATCACGCCGAACTCGTCAACATTTCGACCGAGCCATGAAACCAGCTTAAGCGGCGATCCTGACAGCGACTTGACGCACACCGAGGGAGGTGTCCTCACCACTTTCCCCGTGGCCGCGGTCCTTGGAGTCGAACGGTCAGTAGCCCTGCTGGTAGAAGGGCCGCACGCGCTCGCGCATCCAGTCTCCGACCGGGTCCTGTGCCACGTCCATGAACACCATGTTCACCGGGCGGCCCACCGGTACCCGGCCCAGCGCGCGGCCCAGCGCGTCCAGCACGAGCGTGCGGTCGGCCTCCCAGGAGGACAGTTCGACGCCGATGAACATCACCGGGTCGGAGGTCTCGATGGCGGCCAGGCAGCGGCGGGCGCTCAGCACGACGCCGCTCTCCGCGAACTCCGCCGAGGCCGCGGCCAGGAAGTCCACCGGGTCCTCCTGCCAGTCCGGCTCGAACAGCCGCACGCGCCCACCGCTCGCGGCCCCGTCCAGCGGGGTCCGCCCCGCACGGCAGAGCTCGGCGACCGCGAGGGGCGGCAGCGGTACGCCGACCAGGCCGTCCGGGTTCACGGCGATGCCGATCTGCGGGGGCAGCCCGCGGGCGAACTCCACGGCGGGCGCGATCGTGTAGGACATATGGCTGCCCACGACCTGGCGGAACTGCTCCTCGGAGCTGAAGACGGGCACGTACGCCTGGCCCTCGATCTCCATCGTGGGCAGGTCCAGCGGGCCCTGGTGCGGGCCACCGCCGCTGGGCAGCGGGATCCAGAGGAAGCTGCGGCCGAGGACCTCGACGAGGCGGCCGCCGGCCCCGGGGATGCCGAGAGAGGCGGCGAGCACCTCCTCCAGCTCGTTGCCGGGCCATCCGCCGTGCGGATGGGGATGTGCCTGTGCCGGGATGTCCATCTGCCTACCGCCTGCTCCGAACCACTGTTCCGGCTGGAAAGGTTAATGGGTTCGTACGAACCCCCAGGCGCCGTACGGCCGATCGGCCGTCGTACGACCGGCCCCGCCCCCGACCGGTCAGCCGCCGAAGTCGATCCGCCGCAGCACGTCCGCCGCGTCCCGGTCCATGAGCACCGCCGAGCCGCAGCCCTCCGGGAGGTCGCCCTTCTCCACGGAGCGCAGCAGCCGGGTGACCGCGCCGCGGTGGCGGGCGAACGCGTACCGCGAGACGCCCCGGCCGCGCTCGCGCTGGCCGTCCAGGGCCGTGCCCGGGGTGACGTCGAGCAGCAGGAGGTGCAGGGTGCCGCCGCGGCGCCGGGCCTCGCGGGCCAGCCAGCGGCGCACCCAGGCCTGCGTACCGCAGTCGTGGACCACGGCCCCGGCGCCGGAGCGCAGCACGCGGCGCAGGCCCGCGTAGTGCGCGAGCCGGACGAGGGGACGGTAGACGGCGTACGGCAGCCGGCGGGCCAGCCGCTCGTCCCAGCGGTCGCGGGTGTCCTGCGAGTCGATGCGGGGGCCGGTGACGGCGCGGCGCATCAGGGTCGACTTCCCGCTGCCGGGGAGACCGGTGACGACGACGAGGTCGGCCGCGCCGAAGCGCAGACCGTGCGGGCTGCGGCCGGAGCGCTCGCGCAGATCGCGGACGACGGCCACCGGCCGCGAACCGTACGCCTCCCGGGCCGGGGCGGCGGGCTGCTCGGGCAGCGCGACGCCCGAGGTCGTCGCGTACGCCGAGGTCCGGTATGCCGAGGTCCTGTTCACCGTGATCGTCCTCCCCTTGGGTCTGGAGATCCCCATCCCCGTCGAGTGTAAAGAGAAGGTAATGCGCGGCGCTTCCTGTTTCCGTACGCGGACTGCCACAGGCGGGTTACAGCCGCGGGCTGACGTCACCGGACGGCGCGTGCAATGATGTGCCCGCCAACTGCATACCGGCCGCTTGAATCCGCGCGGGAGAGTTCCGGGACCGTACTGCTCGTACGGGTACCCGGGCGCCGAAGGAGCAAGTCCCTCCCTTGAATCTCTCAGGCCCCGTTACCGCGCGGGCGAGGCACATCTGAAAAGCGGGCCGCTCTCCAGTGGCTCCACCCAAGGTGCAAGTCAGGACCACCGTTTCGCGGGGTCTTGATGAACCTCTCAGGTTCCGATGACAGATGGGGAGGAACGCCTCGCCGTCTTGCCTTGCCGTCATGCCTTGGGAGCCCCACCGATGAGCAGTAACGCACCCCGTCTCACCGCGCTCGATGCCGTGCATCGCTCGCTCGGCGCGACGATGACCGACTTCGCGGGCTGGGACATGCCCCTGCGGTACGGCTCCGAGCGCGACGAGCACCTCGCCGTGCGCACGAAGGCGGGTCTCTTCGACCTCTCCCACATGGGCGAGATCACCGTCACCGGTCCCGCGGCCGCCGCGCTCCTCAACCACGCGCTCGTCGGCAACATCGCCTCGGTCGGTGTCGGCCGGGCCCGCTACACCATGATCTGCCAGGCGGACGGCGGCATCCTGGACGACCTGATCGTCTACCGGCTCGCCGACACCGAGTACATGGTGGTCGCCAACGCCTCCAACGCCCAGGTCGTGCTGGACGCGCTGACCGAGCGCGCCGAGGGCTTCGACGCCCTCGTGCGCGACGATCGCGACGCGTACGCCCTGATCGCCGTGCAGGGCCCCGAGTCCCCCGGCATCCTCAAGTCGCTCACCGACGCCGACCTCGACGGCCTGAAGTACTACGCGGGCCTGCCCGGCACGGTCGCCGGCGTCCCCGCCCTCATCGCGCGCACCGGCTACACCGGCGAGGACGGCTTCGAGCTGTTCGTGGAGCCGCAGCACGCCGAGAAGCTGTGGCAGGCGCTGACGGACGCGGGCGCCCCGGTGGGCCTCGTCCCGTGCGGCCTGTCCTGCCGCGACACGCTGCGCCTGGAGGCGGGCATGCCGCTGTACGGGCACGAGCTGACCACCTCGCTCACGCCGTTCGACGCCGGTCTCGGCCGCGTCGTGAAGTTCGAGAAGGAGGGCGACTTCGTGGGGCGTACGGCCCTGGAAGCCGCTGCCGAGCGCGCCGCCTCCGAGCCGCCGCGCGTCCTCGTCGGCCTGATCGCCGAGGGCCGCCGCGTCCCGCGCGCCGGATACCCCGTGGTCGCCGACGGCCAGGTCATCGGCGAGATCACCTCGGGAGCGCCCTCCCCGACGCTGGGCAAGCCGATCGCGATGGCGTACGTCGACGCCGCGCACGCCGCGCCGGGCACCGCCGGAGTCGGCGTGGACATCCGGGGCAGCCACGAACCGTACGAGGTCGTGGCGCTGCCGTTCTACAAGCGTCAGAAGTAGAGAGACTGGGCGGGGTCCGGGCCCGGCCATCGGCGCGGTCCGGACACCGCCGGGCGCTCCACCGCGCCTTGTCCCTGCTCACCAGCAGCCCCAGCAGTCCCCCATTCACCAGCACTCCCCCGCGTACAGGAGAATTCAGGCCATGAACAACCCCCAGCAGCTGCGTTACAGCAAGGAGCACGAGTGGCTGTCGGTCGCCGAGGACGGCGTCGCGACGGTCGGCATCACCGAGTTCGCGGCCAACGCGCTCGGCGACGTCGTCTACGCCCAGCTTCCGGCGGTCGGTGACACGGTCACCGCGGGCGAGACCTGCGGCGAACTGGAGTCGACCAAGTCGGTCAGCGACCTGTACGCCCCGGTGACCGGCGAGGTCATCGAAGCCAACCAGGACGTGGTGGACGACCCGTCGCTGGTGAACTCCGCGCCCTTCGAGGGTGGCTGGCTGTTCAAGGTACGGATCACGGGTGAGCCGGACGACCTGCTCTCCGCCGACGAGTACACCGCCTTCTCCGCCGGCTAAGGAGTCGTAGAACCCATGTCGCTTCTCAACCAGTCCCTCCATGAGCTGGACCCGGACGTCGCCGCCGCCGTCGACGCCGAGCTGAACCGTCAGCAGTCCACCCTCGAGATGATCGCCTCGGAGAACTTCGCTCCGGTCGCGGTCATGGAGGCCCAGGGCTCGGTCCTGACCAACAAGTACGCCGAGGGCTACCCCGGCCGCCGCTACTACGGCGGCTGCGAGCACGTCGACGTCGCCGAGCAGATCGCCATCGACCGGGTGAAGGAGCTGTTCGGCGCCGAGTACGCCAACGTGCAGCCCCACTCGGGCGCCTCCGCCAACCAGGCCGCCCTGTTCGCGCTGGCCCAGCCCGGTGACACCATCCTCGGTCTGGACCTGGCCCACGGCGGCCACCTGACCCACGGGATGCGGCTGAACTTCTCCGGCAAGCAGTTCAACGTGGTCGCGTACCACGTGGACGACGCCGGCCTGGTCGACATGGCCGAGGTCGAGCGGCTCGCCAAGGAGCACCGCCCCAAGGTGATCATCGCGGGCTGGTCGGCGTACCCGCGCCAGCTGGACTTCGCCGAGTTCCGCCGGATCGCGGACGAGGTCGAGGCCTTCCTGTGGGTCGACATGGCGCACTTCGCCGGCCTCGTCGCGGCGGGGCTGCACCCGAACCCGGTGCCGTTCGCGGACGTCGTCACCTCCACCACCCACAAGACGCTGGGCGGCCCGCGCGGCGGCATCATCCTCGCCAAGAAGGACTTCGCGAAGAAGCTGAACTCCTCGGTCTTCCCGGGCTTCCAGGGCGGTCCCCTGGAGCACGTGATCGCGGCCAAGGCGGTGTCCTTCAAGGTCGCCGCCTCGGAGGACTTCAAGGAGCGCCAGCGCCGTACGGTCGAGGGCGCTCAGCTCCTCGCCGAGCGGCTGCTGAAGGACGACGTGCGCGCCGTGGGCGTGAACGTCCTGTCCGGCGGCACCGACGTGCACCTGATCCTGGTCGACCTGCGTGAGTCCGAGCTGGACGGGCAGCAGGCCGAGGACCGCCTCCACGAGGTCGGCATCACCGTCAACCGGAACGCGGTCCCGAACGACCCGCGTCCCCCGATGGTCACCTCCGGCCTGCGCATCGGCACTCCCGCGCTGGCCACCCGTGGCTTCGCGGCCGAGGACTTCGCGGAGGTCGCGGACATCATCGCCGAGGCGCTGAAGCCCGCGTACGACGTGGAGTCCCTGAAGGCCCGGGTGTCCGCGTTGGCCGACAAGCACCCGCTGTACCCCGGTCTGGGCAAGTAGTACCGCTTTACGGGGGCACCCCGCACACTGGAGTGTGCGCGGTGCCCCACCCCGTGTTCCACCCTGCTTTGAGGAGTCACCGTGGCCATCTCGGTCTTCGACCTGTTCTCGATCGGCATCGGCCCGTCCAGCTCCCATACGGTCGGCCCGATGCGCGCAGCCCGTATGTTCGCCCGCCGCCTGCGCAACGAGGACCTCCTCGACCCGGTGGCCTCGATACGCGCAGAGCTGTACGGCTCGCTGGGCGCGACCGGGCACGGGCACGGCACGCCGAAGGCGGTGCTGCTCGGCCTGGAGGGCGCCTCACCGCGCACGGTGGACGTGGAGGGCGCCGACGCGCGCGTGGAGACGATCCGCACCGGCGGGCGCCTGAACGTGCTCGGCACGCACGAGATCGCCTTCTCCTACGACGACGACCTGGTCCTGCACCGCCGCAAGGCCCTGCCGTACCACGCCAACGGCATGACGCTCTTCGCGTACGACGCCTCCGGCGCACTCGTGCTGGAGAAGACGTACTACTCGGTCGGCGGCGGCTTCGTGGTCGACGAGGACGCGGTCGGCGAGGACCGCATCAAGCTGGACGACACCGTCCTCAAGTACCCCTTCCGCACCGGCGACGAGCTGCTGCGCGTCGCCAAGGAGACCGGCCTGTCGATCTCCGCGCTGATGCTGGAGAACGAGCGGGCCTGGCGCACCGAGGACGAGATCCGCGAGGGGCTCCTCGACATCTGGCGTGTCATGCAGGCCTGCGTGTCCCGCGGCATGTCCCGCGAGGGCATCCTGCCGGGCGGCCTGAAGGTCCGCCGCCGCGCCGCCGTCTCGGCCCGCCAGCTGCGCGCCGAGGGCGACCCGCTGGCACACGCCATGGAGTGGATCACGCTCTACGCGATGGCGGTGAACGAGGAGAACGCGGCGGGCGGCCGCGTGGTGACGGCCCCCACGAACGGCGCGGCCGGCATCATCCCCGCGGTCCTGCACTACTACATCAACTTCATCCCGGGCGCGGACGAGGACGGCGTCGTCCGCTTCCTGCTCGCCGCCGGAGCCATCGGCATGCTCTTCAAGGAGAACGCCTCCATCTCCGGCGCCGAGGTCGGCTGCCAGGGCGAGGTCGGCTCCGCCTGCTCGATGGCGGCGGGCGCCCTCGCCGAGGTCCTCGGCGGCTCCCCCGAGCAGGTCGAGAACGCGGCCGAGATCGGCATGGAGCACAACCTCGGCCTCACCTGCGACCCGGTCGGCGGCCTCGTCCAGATCCCCTGCATCGAACGCAACGGCATGGCAGCGGTCAAGGCCGTCACCGCCGCCCGCATGGCCATGCGCGGCGACGGCTCCCACAAGGTCTCCCTCGACAAGGTCATCAAGACCATGAAGGAGACGGGCGCGGACATGTCCGTCAAGTACAAGGAGACGGCGCGCGGCGGGCTCGCGGTGAACATCATCGAGTGCTGAGGGGGCGGGACCCGGGCGCTTGGCGGAGGTCAGCGAGGCCTCGATGAGGCCTTGGCCGGTGCCTTCTTCGGCCAGAGCAGGTAGGTGACCGCGATGACGCCGTGGATCCCGATCGTGCGCAGCGCGAAGAGCTGCCACAGGCGCAGGGCGTCGGCGGCGTCCTCGGCGGACCCCACGTACAGGATCGCCAGCTGCAGAAGGCCGCAGGCGACCGCCCCCGCGAGCAGCGTACGCAGCCACAGCCCGCCCTCGTGACGGGCGCGCGGCATCCCGTACTTCGGCGGCTTCGGCGGCCGCGGCGCGCCGGCGAAGCGGTACGCGGCCCAACCGTCGAGCCGGGAGATCGTGTAGTGGCCGTAGGCGACCGTGAAGCCGATGTAGACGGCGGCGAGGCCGTGCTGCCAACCCGGCTCGGCGCCGTTGCGGAGATCGACCGAGGTCGCGATCAGCAGGACGAGTTCCAGCAGCGGTTCGCACAGCAGCAACGCCACGCTGGTGCGCCGCAGCTTGAAGAGATAGCGGGCGGTGAGCCCGGCGGCCAGCAGCACCCAGAAGCTGACCTCGCAGATGACGATCAGGGTGACGATCACGTCGGGCTCCTCCCTCGTACCTCCTCATCCTCGGGTCCGCGCGGGAGGTGGGCGTCGTCGGCGATGACGACCTCCGCCTGCATCCTTCGATGTATGTCAGGCCTCCGCTTCGGCGCGGACGGATCGCCCGTGCCGGTTCGGGGCATGATGCAGCCGTCAACTGCTGTCCCCCACCGGCACTTGAAGGAGTCCCCATGCTCCGCGGCATCGACGTCAGCGCGTATCAGTCGTCCTCGTACGCCACTTCCGGTCTCTCCTTCGTCTTCGTCAAGGCGACGGAGGGCCGTTCGTACGTCAACCCGAAGCTCAGCGCCCAGACGAAGCGCGCCCGCGACGCCGGCCTCGTCGTCGGCTTCTATCACTTCCTGTGGCCCGGCAACCTCACCGCCCAGGCGGAGTACTTCGTCGCCCACGCCCCCGAGCGGGCGGGCGACATCCTCGCCGTCGACTGGGAGACGACCAGCGAGGGCACCCACGCCTCCAACGCGGAGAAGGACCGCTTCCTCCGCAAGGTGAAGGAGCTGCGGCCGGCGCACCGGGTCCTGCTCTACTGCAACAGAAGCTACTGGCTGAACATCGACACCACCTCGTACGCCGGCGACGGCCTCTGGATAGCCGACTACGTCACAGCGGGCGAGCCGCGCATCCGGGCGCCGTGGCGCTTCCACCAGTACACGGACGACCCGGTGGACCGGAACGTCGCCGACTTCGCCGACCGGGCGGCCCTGCGGGATTGGGCGAGCGTTACCCTCTGACCTGCGGTTCGACAGGGCCGCAGGTCAGAGGGGAGCGTCACGACATGGGTGGGGCAGTCGCCGCGGTCAGCAGCAACGGGTCGTACTCGTTCACCAAGCCGAACCGGGAAAGCATCGTGCTGCTCGCCGGGCTCGGGGTGGAGGGGGATGTGCATGCCGGTACGACGGTGAAGCACCGTTTCCGGATGGAGAAGGACGCCTCGCAGCCGAACCTGCGTCAAGTGCACCTGATGCACGAGGAGTTGTTCGACGAGCTGCGGGAGACCGGGTTCGAGGTCGCGGCGGGGCAGCTCGGCGAGAACGTCACCACGCGGGGCGTCGACCTGCTGGGGCTGCCCGTCGGCACACTGCTGCACCTCGGGGAGGAGGCTGTCGTGGAGGTGACCGGGCTGCGCAATCCCTGCGCGCAGATCGACACCTTCCGGCAGGGCCTGCTGAAGCAGGTCGTCGGCCGGGGCGAGGACGGCAAGGTCCGCTTCAAGTCCGGGATCATGAGCGTCGTCGTGACCGGCGGCACGGTCCGGCCCGGGGACTCGATCAAGGTCGAGCTGCCGGACGGACCGCACCGGCCGCAGGAAATCGTCTAGCTCCCGGCAGGGACTATCCGCGGAAGTCCGCCGGGCGCTCCTGCGGTGCCTCCGTCAGCGCCTTGGTCACCGCGTCGAGGCCCTCCTGGAGGCCGTAGACGGGCGTGCCCGGCTGCTGGCGCCAGGAGTCGTCCAGGCCCCCGGCGTCGACCGTGTCGAAGCCGATCTCGTCGATCAGGTCCCGCACGCGCTGCTTGGCGGCCGCGTCGTCGCCCGCGACGGGGAGGGCCATGCGGTCCGGGGCGCCGGCCGGGCGCGGGCGGTCCAGGATGTCCTGGGCGTAGGTGCCGTTGAAGGCCTTGATGACCGTGTGGCCGATCTGCTGGGCGGTCCAGCGGCTCTCGGTCAGGCCGTCGTCCTCGATGGCGTCGATCCGGCCGTCCCGCTGCTGCGGGTAGTAGTTGCCGGTGTCGATGACGGCGACGTTCTCGGCCGCCCCGTCGAGGACGCCGTCCGGCAGGTCCGGTACGGCCTTCAACGGGATGGTGACGACGACGATCTCGGCGCCGCGCGCGGCCTCCTCGACCGGTACGGCCGTCGCGCCCGTCTCCTCGGCCAGCGCGGTGAGGGTCTGAGGTCCGCGCGAGTTGGCGATGGCGACCTCGTGACCGACGGCGGTGAACCGCCGCGCCAGGTTGCCGCCGATGTTGCCCGCTCCGATGATGCCGATCTTCATGACAGACCCTTCCGGGATTGATGCACGTGCATATGTCCGACTGCAGGCATCAACCCCGGGGGCGCACGACCTATTCCGGAGTGCCGGGCGAATGAGTGACGGTCCTCAGATCCGCACCACGATCTTGCCGGTGTGCGTGTTGGACTCCATCAGCCGGTGGGCGTCCCGGACGGCGTCGAGGCCGTCGAAGACCTCGGCGATCACCGGGCGCAGGGTGCCGTCGGCCAGTCCCGAGTTGATGTAGTGGGAGGCGCGGCGGCGGCCCTCGGCGGTCCGGGAGACGTTCGGGTTGGCGTAGCCGTGGACGGTGAGGGGCCAGTTCATCGGGAGTTGGGTGGGGATCCCGGAGAGCCAGCCATAGCTGATCAGGGTGCCGTTCGGGACGACGGCGTCGCCCAGGGCGGCGAAGCCGGGGCCGCCGATCGCGTCGAGGACGATGTCGACGCCGCGGCCGTCCGTGAGCCGCTTGGTCTCCTTCACGACGTCCTCGCGCTCGGTGACGATCACCTGGTCCGCGCCGAGGTCGAGCAGTCGCTGCCGCTTGTCGTCGGTGCGGGTGGTCGCGATCGGGATCGCGCCGGCGCGGCGGACCACCTGGAGGGCGGCGGTGCCGACGCCGCTGGACGCGCCGGTGACCAGCACCCGGTCGCCGGGCTGCATGCTCGCGGTCCGCAGCAGGGCGCCGTACGCCGTGGAGTAGGTGACCCAGACGGCGGCCGCGGTGACCGCGTCGACTCCGGCGGGCCGGGGCACCACGGCGCTCTCGTGCAGCAGGATCCGGTCGCCGTAGACGCCGTGGGCACTGAGTTCGAAGTTGGCCGCCGCCATCACGGGGTCGCCTGGCGCGTGGGTGCTCACGCCCTCGCCGACCGCCTCGACGGTGCCGGCGGCCTCGTAGCCGTTGCGGGAGGCGGGCAGGGTCGGCTGGTAGTAATAAGTCCCGGCACGGTAAAGGGCTTCGGCGCGGTTGAGTCCCAACGCCTCGACGCGGACGGTGAGTTCGCCGGGGCCGGGTGCGGGCAGCTCGACGTCCTCGACCTTCAGGACGTCCGGGCCGCCGAGTTCGTGAAAGAGCACTGCACGGGCGGTAGTTGAAGTCATGCCGTCGACGCTAGAAGGCGGCTGCGAGACGAACCATGCCTGTCTGTCTCCCTTTCCTGTCCGTTCGTCTCGCCGGGGCGTCGGCGGGTTACGGTACGGGCATGGACGTACTCAGCGACGCCATCGCCGCCATGCGCACCGGGCGCCCGCACTCCTCACGCCGGGACAAGCACGCGCCCTGGGGCATGCGTTTCGAGGCCTCGGACGGGGCCGGGTTCCATGTGGTGCTGCAGGGTTCGGCGTGGCTGATCCCGGCGGACGGCGAACCGGTGGCGGTCGGCCCCGGGGACGTGGTGTTCCTGGCGCACGGGCGCGGGCACGCACTGGCCAGCGGTCTCGACGTACCGCTGGAGGAGGTGCGGCTCGGCCCGGACGGCCGCTGGCCCCGGCTTCCGCCCGCGACAGACGAGTCGGGCCCGACGACCGTGATGCTGTGCGGCGCGTACCAACTGGACCGGCATCGCGCCCACCCCCTCCTCGCCGAGCTGCCGGAGGTGGTGCACCTCCCCACCCGCATCGGCGCGCACCGCTCGCTGCGCGCCGCCGTCGAACTCCTCGGCATGGAGCTGGAGGAGCCGCAGCCGGGCGCGGACACGATCGTCACTTCCCTGCTGGACACCCTCCTCCTGTACATCCTGCGGGCCTGGTGGCAGCGCGAGCGGCACGGCGGCGGGCACCCCACGGGCTGGTCGGCCGCCCTCGCCGACCCGGCCGTCGCGGCGGCCCTGCGCGCCGTCCACGGCGACCCGTCGCGCCCCTGGACGGTCGAGGAACTCGGCGCCCGCGGCGGCCTCTCCCGCGCGGCCTTCGCCCGCCGCTTCACCACCCTGGTGGGCGAGCCCCCGCTGACGTACCTGACCTGGTGGCGCATGATCACCGCCGGGCGGCTGCTCCGCACGGACGACCTCCCGCTCCGTCTCGTCGCCCAACGCACCGGCTACACATCGGAGTTCGCCTTCGCCAAGGCCTTCAAACGGGAGTACGGGGTGCCACCGGGCCAGTACCGGAAGCGGGCTTCCTGACCGCCGCCGCAGCCGCCACCGCCGGACATGCCGAGGGGGCGCCCACCGGAGTCCGGTCGGCGCCCCCTCGTGGGCGGGTCACTTGTTCAGGTGCGCCCAGAACTCGTCGAAGGAGAGGACCTTGTCGCCGTTGAGGTCGCGGCTGGCGATGATCGCCTCGGCCACCGACTCGGTGACGTTCCAGTCGCCGCCCTGGGCGAGGGCGGTCTTGAACTCGGCGGCCGTGATGGAGCCGTCGCCGTCCGTGTCGATCCGCTCGAACTGCTTGCGTGCTTCCTCGATGTCCGCCACCGGATCCGCCCCTTTTCGTCGTACCTGAGTGTCTTGCTGTCTCACCGTGTTACCGGCGCAGGTCAGATTAGCTGGCCGCGCGAGCCTCCAGCGCGGCGACCACCCAGGCGAACTCCTCCGCGTGGGACTTCACGGGCGTCTGCTTGAGCGTCCCGATCAGTTCGCGGTAGCGGGCGAGCCGGACATTGTGGGTCGCCCTGATGCGTATGAGGACCTCGGCGCGGTCGGCGTCGCCGAACAGTTCCCGCAGCACCCTCTCGGCCTCCGGCGCCTGCGGCCCGATCCCGTGCTCCCGCGCCTTCCCCACCAGCTCGACCAGCCGCTTGGCGAACCACCTGGACGCCCCGGCCGGCGTCTCGGGCCTCCGGTCGGCGTGATTGAGCTCGGCCGCCCCGCGCATCTGGGCCCGGAACTCCGGGTCCTGCACCAGCTCGGCCACTTCCACCCAGGCGTCGACCTGCTCGGGCGTCGGGTCGTCCGGCAGGTTCACCGCCGTGTTCCGCATCCTTTCGCGGATGTCCGGATCCACGGTGTCGAGCCCACGGAACATCTCCTCCACGAACTCCTCCATGATCCGCCTGCGCTCGGCCGCCGACAGCCGCGCCAGTTTGTTCATCAGGGTCATCTCCTCTGCGGTCGAACCGCGTCGCGCCACGGACGACAGCACCGCACGGGTCAGCTTCAGGGAGCTGATCTGTGCGTCCAGTGCCACCACGTGCGCCGCCGCGACCTCCGCCACCGTCCGCTCTCCGTCCAGCACCCTGCGCACGTCGGCCAGGCCGAGGCCCAGCTCGCGCAGGGTGCGGATCAGTTCCAGGCGGGCGGCGGACTCGGCGTCGTAGAGGCGGTAGCCGCCCGTGGAACGGGTCACCGGGGACAGGACGCCCTCGTCGGACCAGTAGCGGATGGTCCGCACGGTCAGACCGGTGGCGCGGGCCAGCTCGCCGATGGTGAAAAGGGCGGTGCCGTCGTACGGGGGGTCTGGGGGGTCTCCCCCCGGATGGTGCAGCATGTCTGCGAGTCTGGGCCTTCCAGTGGGTGGAGACTCAAGGAGCGCGATGGAGACCTTGCGGGACATTCTCGACGCGGCCGCCCGCGGTGTCTTCCCTCCGGCGAACGGTGCTACGACCGTCGTGCCGCAGGCCTGCCATCGGGACGCGGGGGTCTTCGCCTTCACCGCGCACACGGTGATCGCCACGGACGAGGACCCGGACTGGGTCCACGACACCCTGCGCGCCGTCGACTGCGACGCCCTCGCCGCGACCATGAACGCCCGCTTCCTGGCCGCCCTCATGGACCGCACGGGGCGCGGGAGCGACACGATCGACGTGATGACGGTGGGTTCTCCGCTGCCTGGCGAGCCCTCGCTCGGCCTGCGGGAGATCGCGGACCCTGACCACCCGAGGGTCGCAAGTTCCCGCAAGCGGCGCGACGACGTGCGGGTGTGGACCACGGAGGGGGGCGGCCTGCTCGTCCTGGGGCGTGGGGTCGCCGGGCGGCTGGAGGTCGCGGTCGAGGTGGAGGAAGGTGTACGGCATCGCGGCCTCGGACGCGAACTCGCGCTGGCGGCACGGCAGTTGAGCGGGAGTGAGCCGGTGTGGGCGCAGATCTCGGCAGGGAACGCCCGCAGTATGCGGGCGTTCCAGGCGGCCGGTTATCGTCCCGTCGGCTCCGAGGTGCTGCTCAGTGCCAGGGCTCGTAGTACGGGTTGCTCTCGCAGTCACTCATGATCTCGGTCTTGGTCGTCTTGTCGACCGGGCAGACGCCGATGATGTACTGGCGCGCGATCCCGCCGGGGAAGGCGACCTCGACCTGGTCGGCCCACTTGTGGGTGTCGCCGATGGTCTTGTTCACGTCCACGCCGCCGGGGGCGTCGATGTAGTAGTTGTAGCCGCTCTTCCACCACGTCTTGTACAGGTCGTGGTCATAGCTCGTGGAGACGTACGGCGAGGGCTGGTTCACCAGGACGTACTGCTCGATGTCGTACTGGCCGGTCAGGACGTCCTTGGGGTAGAAGCCCTGCTCGAACACGACGGACGGGCCGCGGCCGTCACTGCGGTAGAGCGTGCCGCACGTCTTGCGCCAGACGGGCTCGGGCGTGATGCGGCCGACGTCCACACGGCGGTCGGCGGCGGCCTTCACCGGGTCGTCGAACTGGGGGCAGGAGGGCGCTGCGGATACGGCGTGCGTGAGGGGCGAGGCGGTGGGGAGGGTCGCGGCGGAGGTCGCGAAGACGGCCGAGACGGACAGGACCACGGCAGCGGTACGCCGCCGCAGAGACGAGATGGTGATCATGGAGAGCACCCTCTCGTCTCCGCGGCGGCGGGCCGTGGATCATCACTCGTACGACGGCGTGTCCCGAACTTCCTTTGCCTCAGCGGAAGATGCCGGTGTGCCCGAGCGAGTAGCGGCCCGGCTGCGGGTACACCGCGAGGCCGTGCGGGCCGCTGCCGACCTTGATGCGGGCGAGCTGGACGCCTGTGCGGGTGTCGATGGCGTACACCTCGGAGTTGTAGCGGCCGGACAGCCACAGCACCTTGCCGTCGGCGGAGACGCCGCCCATGTCGGGGCTGCCGCCGTCGGGCAGGTGCCACTTCTTGGTCAGCTTGTTCTGGGCGAAGTCGAAGATGGAGATGGTGCCTTCGCCACGGTTGGAGATGTACATCTCACGGGAGTCGCGGCTGACATACAGGCCGTGGGTGCCCTTGCCGGTGGGCAGCAGGGTCGGCTCGGTGAACTTGTCGCCGTCCAGGACCCACATGCCGTCGGCCATCATGTCGGCGATGTAGAACCGCTTGCCGTCCGGGGAGACCTTCACGTCCTGCGGCATGGCCCCGTTGAACGGCAGCTTCTGCTGGCCGACGACCTTCATCTTCTCCGTGTCGACCTTCAGCAGTTCTCCGCTGAACTCGCAGGACACGATGAAGTACTTGCCGTCGAGCGAGAAGTCGGCGTGGTTGACGCCGTAGCAGCTGACCGGCACGGTCTTCTCGCGCTTCATGGTGTGCGCGTCCCGGAACACCAGCTCGCGGTCGAGCGAGGCCATCACGATCGCGTACTTGCCGTTGGGCGTGAAGTAGAGGTTGTACGGGTCGTGCACGTCGACCGTCCTGCCCGCCTTGCCGGTCCTCGGGTCGATGGGCGTGAGCGTGTTGCCCCTGTCGTTGTTGACCCACAGCGTCTTCATGTCCCAGGAGGGGACGACGTGTTGGGGCTGCGCGCCGACCGGGATCGTCTCGATGACCTCGTACGTCTTGGGGTCGATGACCGAGACGGTGTTGGAGTTGGTGTTGGGGACGTAGACCCGGGAGGGGAAGTCCCTGACGGCCGGGGAGAGCTGGTTGGGGCGGTCCGCCGCGTAGACGTCCGTCGGGTCGAGCACCGGGGGCATGCCGGGCAGGCCCTGCACCGTCTCCCTCTTCGGCTGCGCCGGCTGGAGCGCGGCCTTGGTGCCCAAGGCCTCGTTCGCGTGGCCGCTCTTGGCCTCGCCGCCGCAGGCGGCCAGGGTGGCGAGGGCCACGAGGGCGAGGCTCGTGATCAGGGGGCGCTTCAGGAGGGTGCGGTGGGGGGTTTGGGGGCGGGTGGGGGGTGAGGGTGGGGTTCTGGGTGTGGGTGGTGGTGGGGTTCTGGGTGCGGGTGCGGTTCTGGGTACGGTGCATCAGCTCAGCAGCTCCGTGGTCGTCACCGCGCGCAGGCCGCGGCGGTCGAGTTCTTCCAGGACGGCGGGCAGCGCGGCGACCGTGTCCGCGTACCCGAAATGCAGACTCACCACCGACCCGTTGCGGACCTCGCCGCCGACCTTGCGGGTGATGGCGGAGGCGCCAGGCGACGTGAAATCGAGCGAGTCGACGTCGTACGACAGGACGTGCGGGTACCCCGCGCGGCGAGCCAGCCGTTCAACGAGCGGAGAGGCGCGGGGGGAGCGCGACGGCCTGAACCAGGTGCCGACGGAACCGGTGAGACGGCGCAGGCGCTCGGCGCAGCCGCGGATCTCCGCGTTCGCGTCAGCCTCCGACATCGCGTTGATGTCGAGGTGGCGCAGGGTGTGGTTGCCGAGGTCGTGGCCACCGTCGAGGATCCGGCGGGCCATCTCCGGGTGCTCGTCCAGCCAGCTGCCGACGGCGAGCACGGTGACCCGGGCTCCGCCCTTCTCGGCCTCGTCCAGCAGCGACCGGGCGATGGCGGGGGCGCCCTGGCCGTGGAAGGTGAGGGCCACTTGGGGGCGGGTGCGGGGGCCGTGGGTGATCTGGGCGGGTTGCCCGGCGAAGCGGTGCGCTGCGAGCGGCGTGTGCGGGGGGTGGGGCTTGGCGGTGGTCGGGGGCGCGGCTGCGGGGTGGGCGGCGGCACCGGGCGCCGCGCACCCGCTGCCGAGCGCCCCGGCTGCGGCGATGCCGACGCCTGCGCGCAGCGCCGAACGGCGGTCGGTGGTGGTCACGTGGACCATTTAAGGGGGGCGGGATGGGAAATGTACCTATTTACCTGTTTGGCGGAGGGGGTGGGTCGTGGTGTGCGGTTGCTGGCGGGGGCGCCTGTCGCGGGGCGCCTGCGGTGCGGTGGGTGGGTCGGGGCCGTGCCGGTACGTCTTGCCCGTCGCCGCGTGGGCGTACTACCCGGGGTTGAAACACGGCGAGACTCGGCGGGCGATCTGCTACGCGACGGGCAGAGACGTACCGGCACGGCCCCTTCCGTGCGTACGCGGCTGCGGGTGCGTGGTCGCTCGCATGGCGGCGGGTCCGTCCTCCCTGCGGGCATCGTGTGCGAAGGAAAGAAGACGGTGACCGGGGTCAGCGGTCGGCGACTCGCATTTCGAACCACGTGGTTTTGCCGCGTGGGAGCAGGTCTACGCCCCAGCGGTCGGAGAGTTTGTCGACGAGGAACAGGCCTCGGCCGCTCAGGTCCATTTCCTGGACCGGCATCAGACAGGGCAACCCCCGCGAGGGGTCACGGACCTCGATGCGGATCCAGCCGCGCCGGCGCCGCATCCGCAGCCCGAACACGCGGGCGCCCGTGTGCCGTACGGCGTTGCCGACGAGCTCGGAGACGAGCAGGACGGCATCCTCGGTCATCTTCGGCGAGAGCCCCCAGTGCCGTAGGACGATCACCTGGGTGAGCCGCCGCGCGGTGGCCGCGGACTCGGGGCGGGACGGCAACGGCACCTCGGCCTCCGTCGGGTTTCCGAACAACTCCAGCGCCTTCAGCGCCTGTTCGTCCTCGACCGCAGGCGACCAGCGCGCCGCGGTCGCACTCCCGTGCCGCCGCGGCTGTTCGATACCCTCCGGCCCCGCCATGCCTCCATCATGGCCGCCCAACGCGCCCTTCGGGGCCGTTCCGAAGGAATACGCCCCCCGGAACCCCCTATTCCGCAAGATCCGATCGGCATATGCCAGGGGCATTTCGGTTGCGGTTGCAGCCGGTTTGACCTGCAAATACTGGGCAGTTGAGGCAATCGCCAGAGCCCCCCGAAGCGGCAGGCTTAAGGTTGCGTTAAGGCTCCCATAAACCGCCCCTTCGGGGGACACCGGGTGAGACATCGCGTCAACTGCAAGTGGATCAGCAGAAGTTGAGGAGTGAATTTCCGTACCCCCACGGCGTGTTTCGGGGACGCGGAACGGAGCGCGGACTCAGAGGAACTTGGCCTTGCCCGGGCCCTCCTCGACGAAGCTGCGCATCCCGCGCTCGCGGTCCTCCGTCGCGAACAGCCCCGCGAACCAGTTCCGTTCGACGGCGAGCCCGGTCTCGATGTCCGTCTCCAGGCCCGTGTCGATCGACTCCTTGGCGGCGCGCAGCGCGAGCGCCGGCCCCTGCGCGAGCTTCGCGGCCCAGGCGTGCGCCTGTGCGTACACCTCGTCGGCCGGTACCACCCGGTCGACGAGTCCGAGCGCCAGCGCCTCGTCTGCCTTCACCATCCGGCCGGTGAAGATCAGGTCCTTGGCCTTGGAGGGGCCGATCAGCCGGGAGAGGCGCTGGGTGCCGCCCGCGCCGGGGATCAGGCCGAGCAGGATCTCCGGCTGTCCGAGCTTCGCGTTGTCCGCGGCGATGCGAATGTCGGCGCACAGCGCCAACTCGCAGCCCCCGCCCAGCGCGTAGCCGGTGACGGCCGCCACGACCGGCTTCGGGATGCGGGCGACAGCGGTGAAGGACTCCTGCAGCGCCCGGGACCGTACGATCATCGCCGTATGGTCCATGGCCTGCATCTCCTTGATGTCCGCGCCCGCCGCGAACACCTTCTCCCCGCCGTAGATCACCACGGCGCGCACGTCCTCGCGGCGCGTGGCCTCCTCGGCGAGCTCCTTGAGCCGGTCCTGCGTGGCGACGTCCAGCGCGTTCATGGGAGGGCGGTCCAGGCGGATCGTTCCGACGCCTTCTGCCACTTCGAGATGCACAGTCATGCCGGCCAGGTTAACGGTGATTAACGGGAGCGGGCCCGGTGCCGTTGCTCACAGAGGTGAGCAGCGGCGCCGGGCCCGCAAGCCGGGAAGGGGCGAAGCCCTACGCCGTCCAGTCCGCCCAGGACATGTTCCAGCCGTTGAGGCCGTTGTCCGGTGCGACCGTCTTGTCCTTGGAGTGCTTCACGATGACCACGTCGCCGGTGATGGAGTGGTCGAAGAACCAGGCCGCCGGCGCGTTGCGGTCGCCGCCGCCCCGGTTGTCGCGCAGGCCGACGCAGCCGTGGCTGGCGTTGTAGTTGCCGAAGGCGTCGCCGCCCCAGTAGTTGCCGTGGATGAACGTGCCCGAGTCGGTCAGGCGCTGGGCGTCGGGGACGTCCTTGATGTCGTACTCGCCGCCGTAGCCGACCGTCTCGCCGTTCATGCGGGTCACCCGGAGGCGCTCGCTGATGACCATCTGGCCGTTCCAGGTGTCGTAGCCCGGCTTGCCCGTGGTGATCGGGATGGTCTTGTAGACCTTGCCGTCGCGCTTGACGACCATCTTGTGGGTCTTGACGTCGACGGTGGAGACCTGGCTGCGGCCGATCGTGAACGTCACGGTCTTGGCCTGCTTGCCGTAGACGCCGGGGCGGCCCTCGACGCCGTCGAGGTTGAGCTTGACGGTGACCTTGGTACCGGCCTTCCAGTACTGCTCCGGGCGGAAGTCGAGGCGGTCGTTGCCGAACCAGTGGCCCTGGACGTCGACCGCGGGCACCGTCTTGATCTCGATGGCCTTCTCGACGTCCGCGGGGTGCGTGATGCCCCGGGTGAAGCGGATCGAGAAGGGCATGCCCACGCCGACCTTTGAGCCGTCCTCGGGTGCATAGGTGCCGACGAAGGTGTTCTTCGGGGTCAGCGTGGTGAAGGCGGAGTCCTCGGCGGACTCACGGCCGCCGGAGTCCTTGGCCACCGCGTGGACCTTGTACTTCGTGGCCGAGGCGAGGTGCGTGGCGGGCGTCCAGGTCGCGCCGCCGTCCGTGATCTTCCCGGCCACCGCGTTGCCCTTGGTGTCCGCGACCTCGACCTCGGTCAACTTGCCCTTGGCCGCGCTCACCTTGAGGGCGCCGCTGGTCTTCACGTCGTCGGCGCCGTCCTTCGGCGCGATCGTCACGACGGCCTGCGACGCCTTGGTGTCCGCCTTGGTGGAATCCTTGCCCTTGGCGTCGCCGGAGCCGGACCCGGAATCCGAGTCCCCTCCCCCGCATGCCGTCACGGCGAACAGCAGCACCCCGAGCAGCAGCGCCAGCAGGCCCTTGCTCCGGTATGCCCGTGCGCCAACCGACGCCCCCGATATCGGTCGCCCGTTCACAGTCGTTCTCCCCTCGCACGGCCTGATCAGGCCCGCACTCCAGCGCGGCCCCCGCGCGTATCGCGCTAATTAATCACACGGCCTGCGGCGATGGCTCCCCGGGATTGTCACTGTTCAGTCCCAACTTGGGCCGTGTGGGGGCGTGCTCGGGTCCGCGCGATGCGTACCCCTATGTCGCGCTACTTCACGGCACCGCCCGCTTTCCACTCCTTCCAGCCCATGTTCCACCCTCCGAGTCCGTTGTCGGGAGCGACCTTTTTGTCATTGCTGTGGACGACCTCGATGACGTCGCCGATGAGGCTGCGGTCGAAGAACCAGCCCGCGGGCGTGTCCGAGCTGCCGCCCTTCACGTCCTTGAGGCCCACACAGCCGTGGCTGACATTGGTGTTGCCGAAGCTGCTCGGCGCCCAGTAGTTGCCGTGCAGGAAGGTCCCGGAGTCGGTCAGCCGCATCGCGTGCGGGACGTCCGGGATGTCGTACTCGCCGCCGAAGCCGACCGTGCGGCTGTTCATCCGGGTCACTTCCAGCATCTCGGTGACCACCATTTTCCCGTTGTACGTCGTCGTCTTCGGAGCGCCCGCCGTGATCGGCACCGTCGCGAGAAGATCGCCGTCGCGGCGTACCTGCATGGTGTGCGCGGTGGCGTCGACGAGGGAGACCTGGCTGCGGCCGACGGTGAACGAGAAGGATTTGTACTGGAGTCCGTAGACGCCGGGCGCGCCCTCCACGTCCCGCAGCCGCAGGTCGACCGTCACCTTGGTCCCGGTCTTCCAGTAGGTCTCCGGCCGGAAGTCGACGCGGTCCTTGCCGAACCAGTGCGGGCGGATCGCCACGGCGGGCTTCGCCTCGACGCGGATCGCGCGCTCGACGGCCGCCCGGTTCTCGATCTCCCGGTTGAACTCCAGCGAAACGATCATTCCGGTGCCGACGGTGGAACGGTCCTCGGGGGTCACGTACCCGATGAACCGCTCCCCCGGGACGTACGTCGTGAACGTCGTGTGCCGTGCCGAGCGGCGCCCGTGTCCGTCGAGGGCGACCACGTCCAGGGTGTACTTGGCGGCGAGCGCCAGCCGCTCGGCGTCGGGCTCCCAGGTGAGCCCGTCCTCGGAGATGTGCCCGGGCACCGGGGTCTCCTGGGCGTCCTGGGAGCGGACGGCCTTCACGGACTCCAGGCGGCCACTGGGCACCCGTACCCTGATCCGCTCCTCGGGGCGTACGGCCCGGCTGCCGTCGTCGGGCGAGATACGGATGACGTCCTCGGGCGCGCGGGGTTTGCCGAGCACCTGGTCCATCCCGTCCGACGTGCAGCCGGCGGCCCCGGCCAGCAGGGCGGCCCATGTCAGTGCGGCGGCCAGCGCGGCCCCTGCGCGCCGCGCGCGCGTCTGTGCGTGCATCACACAGGGCCCAACGACCATGCCCCTCTGGGGAAACGTGAGTGCGAGCCAAGGTCTGGGCAGAACAGTGGGGAGGACGACGCGAAGGGGAGCCGCGGCCGGGACGCCGTACGCCCGTTTTCGCGCTCGTCCCACCGAGCCGCAGGAGGCTGACAGGTGTCGAGCGCAGCCAAGCAGGAGGCAGTTCAGGAAGGGGCGGTCCCGGAGCAGGCGGCCCCGGAAGGGGTCGCTCCGGGCGGTGGGGCGTCCGCGCACCCCGCCGCCGTGCTGAACGGCGCGCATCACGAGGCGCCGGCCGTGGCGGTGTGGCCGGGCGCCCCGACCCCGCTCGGGGCGCGCTTTCGCGTGGGCCCCGACGGCGTCGCGGGCACCAACTTCGCGCTGTGGGCGGGCGGGGCGGAGGCGGTGGAGCTGTGCCTCTTCGACGAACTCGGCGTGGAGAGCCGGGTTCCGCTCACCGAGCTGACGCACGAGATCTGGCACGGCTTCGTGCCCGGGTCCATGCCGGGGCAGCGCTACGGCTACCGGGTGCGCGGCCGCTGGGACCCGTGGACCGGCGCCCGCTGGAACCCGGCCAAGCTGCTCCTGGATCCGTACGCCCGCGCGGTGGACGGCGACTTCAGCCTGCCGCCCGAGGTGTACGCGCATGTGCGCGACTGGCCCCAGCAGCAGGTCGCGGACACCGTGCGCGACGACCGGGACTCCGCGCCGTACGTCCCCAAGGGCGTCGTCGTGCACGATGACGACGACTGGTCGGACGACCGCCGCCCCAAGACACCGTGGGCGGACTCGGTGATCTACGAGATGCACGTGCGCGGATTCACCAAGCTGCATCCGGGGATTCCGGAGGAACTGCGGGGCACCTACGCCGGGTTGGCGCACCCGGCCGCGATCGAGCACCTCGTGAAGCTCGGCGTGACCGCCGTCGAGCTGCTTCCGGTGCATCAATTCGCCCACGAGGACCATCTGTTGAGGAAGGGGCTGCGCAACTACTGGGGCTACAACTCGATCGGCTACTTCGCCCCGCACGCGGCCTACGCGGCGTCCGGGACGACGGGCGAGCAGGTCGGCGAGTTCAAGCGCATGGTGCGCGCCCTGCACGCCGCCGGGATCGAGGTCATCCTCGACGTGGTCTACAACCACACCGCGGAGGCGGGTGAGCTGGGCCCGATGCTGTCGTTGCGCGGCATCGACAACCGGGGCTACTACCGGCTCCAGCCGGACGCCCGGAGGTACGCGGACTACACGGGCTGCGGCAACACCCTGCACGTCGTGCAGCCGCACGTACTGCGGCTGATCACCGACTCGCTGCGCTACTGGGTGACGGAGATGGGGGTGGACGGCTTCCGCTTCGATCTGGCCGCCGCGCTGGCGCGGTCGATGCACGACGTCGACATGCTGTCGCCGTTCCTGGCCGTCATCGCCCAGGACCCGGTGCTGCGGCGGGTGAAGCTGATCGCGGAGCCCTGGGACGTGGGCTCGGGCGGCTACCAGGTGGGCGCGTTCCCGCCGCTGTGGACGGAGTGGAACGACCGCTACCGCAATGCCGTACGGGACTTCTGGCGGGGCGCGCTGCCGGACGTACGGGATCTCGGGTACCGCCTGTCGGGGTCGAGCGACCTGTACGCGTGGGGCGGGCGGCGGCCGTACGCCTCGGTGAACTTCGTGACGGCCCACGACGGCTTCACCCTGCGCGACCTGGTCTCCTACGAGCGCAAGCACAACGAGGCGAACGGGGAGGGCAACCGGGACGGCACGGACGACAACCGCGCCTGGAACTGCGGGGCCGAGGGCGAGACGGACGACGAGCGCGTACGGGCCCTGCGGCGACGGCAGTTGAGGAACCTGCTGACGACGCTGCTGCTGTCGACGGGCGTGCCGATGCTGGTCGCGGGCGACGAACTCGGGCGCACGCAGCGGGGCAGCAACAACGCGTACTGCCAGGACAACGAGATCAGCTGGGTCGACTGGAGCCTGCTGGAGGAGCCGGGCTGGCGGGCCCTGTTCGACCTCACCTCCCGGCTGATCGAGCTGAGGCACCGTCACCCGGTGCTGCGGCGACGGGCGTTCTTCTCGGGGCGGGCCCACTCGGCGGACGGGCTGCGGGACCTGGCGTGGTTCACGGCGCGGGGCACCGAGATGACGGAACGGGACTGGTACGCCCCCGCCGCCACGCTCGGCATGTACCTCTCCGGGCGGGACATCCCCGGCCGCGACGAGCGGGGCGCGCCCTTCCTCGACGACAGCTTCCTGGCGGTCCTGCACGCCGGGGACCGGCCGGCGAGCTTCGTCCTGCCGGGGCCGCCGTGGGCGGAGCGGTACGAGGTGGTCGTCGACACCTCGCGGGAGGAGCAGGGAGCGGCGCCGGGCGTGACGCACCGGGCGGGGGCGACGATCACGGTGCCGGCGCGGGCCGTGCTGTTGTTGCGGGTGTCCGGGTGACCTCCTGATCAGCCCAGGATTCCCCGGTCGTACGCCACCGCCACCGCGGCCGCCCGGTCCTTGACGCCCAACTTGGCGTACAGGTGGGTGAGATGGGTCTTCACGGTCGCCTCGCTGATGAAGAGTTCGCGGGCGATCTCTCGGTTGGAGGTGCCCTTGGCGACCAGGGCGAGCACTTCGCGCTCGCGGGCGGAGAGCGACTCGTTGCCGGGAGCCCCGGGGGCGCGGACCGCGGAGACCAGGCGGGAGGCGACGGCCGGGGAGAGGACGGTGCGGCCCTGCGCCGCCGCGCGGACGGCGGTGAACAGCTCGTCGCGCGGGGCGTCCTTGAGCAGGTAGCCCGTGGCGCCCGCCTCGATCGCGGGGAGCGTGTCGGAGTCGGTGTCGTACGTGGTGAGGACGAGGACCTTCGCCCGGGCACCGTCGCGCGTCAGTCGGGCGATGGCCTCGACCCCGCCGCCGCCCGGCATGCGCAGGTCCATCAGGACCACGTCCGGGTCGAGAACCGCGGTCCGTTCGACCGCCTCGACGCCGTTCGACGCCTCGCCGAGGACCCGGAATCCGGGCTCGGACTCGAACATGCCGCGCAGACCGTCCCGTACGACGGGATGGTCGTCTACGACGAGCAGGGTGATCAGGGCGTCATCCGTCATGGCGGACCAACGGTACGCGAGCCGACACCGCCGTGCCGTGCCCCGGCTCCGATTCGACGGCGAGGGAGCCCACGATGCGCTCGGCACGGGCCCGCATGCCGTCGAGGCCGAAGCCGCCGCTGCCGGTGCGGGCGGGGACGGCGAGCGGGTCGAAGCCCCGGCCGTCGTCACGGATGTCGAGGACGACCTCGTCGCCCATGAAGCTCAGCGTGACCCCGGCGCGGGTGGCCGCCGCGTGCCGGGCGGCGTTGGACAGGGCTTCCTGGGCGATGCGCAACAGGGTGGCCGATACCTCGTCGTGGAGTTGTTCGGCGGTGCCGGTGACGGTGAACTCGGCGCGGACACCGGTGCGTTCGCCCCATTCGGCGACCGTGCTCCTGAGCGCCTCGGGCAGGCCGTTGTCGGCGAGGGCCACCGGGGCGAGGTTCTGCACGGAGCGGCGGGCCTCGCCGAGGCTGTGCCGGGCGAGGTCGGCGGCGCGTTCGAGGTGCTCCCGGGCGGCGGCCGGGTCGGGGGTGCCCGCGACGACCTGGAGCTGGGCGATGATCCCGGTCAGGCCCTGCGCGATCGTGTCGTGGATCTCGGCGGCGAGACGGCGGCGTTCGTCCGCGACCCCGGCCTCCCGCGCCTGGACGAGGAGTTGGGCGTGCAGGGCGGCGTTCTCGTCGAGGGCCTGCTGCAACGCCGTGTTGGTGCGTTCGAGTTCGGCGATGGTGTCGGTCTGGACGCGGGTGCGCTCGTCGTCCTGGGCGGCGAGGCGGCTGAAGACGACGAGCAGGCCGACGTTGACGCCGAGCACCAGGCCGAAGCCGAGCCAGAGCACCCCGCTCTGCGGCGGCATCCCGCCGACCTGGGCGCCGGCCATGGTGACGGCGGTGGCAAAGAGACCCAGCCTCACCAGGCGGGGACGCAGCAGCCGGCCGACGTCGTAGTACCCGGCGACGGCGTAGAAGGCGAAGAAGGGGTTGAGCCAGCAGAGGGCGAAGCCGAGGGCCCAGCGGACCGAGTAGTAGACGGTGCCCGCCGTGGACGGACCCGGCCGGCTCCGCGCCGCCCTGCCCCACACCAGCTGAAGGGCGAGTGCCGTGAGCACAAGGACGGCGCATGCGTACTCCTCGCCCCTGGCCATGCCCACGGCGGCGGCCGAGACGGCGCAGGCGAGGGTCCCGACGGCCAGCAGCCCGTACGGCGCCCAGCGGTGGAACGCCGCCCGCCGCGGCGCGACCATCACGTCGTGCGCCCTGGTCGCGATGCCCGGCATCGCGGTCATGACCGCCGTCGTACCGCCCGCCCGTGCTCCGTCGGTCACGGCCCCCTCCACCCCCGCCTTGTCCGCCATGGCCCCAGTCTCGTGCACGGCCGGGGTCACTCCCAGCGGAACCAGCGCGTCGCCGCGCCGGACAGCAGCAGGATCCACATCACCAGCACACCCAGGTGGGTCCAGCCCGGCCAGTGGCCCGCCGCCGCCCGGTTCAGGGCCTCGGCGGCGGCACCGAACGGCGTGTACCCGACGATCCGGGCGAGGGTGTCCGGCATGGCCTGCACCGGCAGCCACACGCCCGCGCAGAACATCATCGGGAAGAACACGGCCGACCCGATCGCCCCCGCGATCTTCGTCGTACGGGACAGGGCGGAGACCACCCCGCCGAGCGCGAGGGCGACGAGCACGGCGAGCAGCAGGGCCAGCGCGTAGCCGAAGGGCTGCTTCGGCAGGCGTACGTCGAAGGCGATCCTGCCGACCGCGAGGGCGGACAGCGCCGACGCCAGGGCGGCCCCTCCGTAGACCAGCATCTGCGCGGACAGCAGGGCGCCCGGCCGTACGGGCGTGGCGGACATCCGGCGCAGGATGCCGCGCTCGCGGTAGCCGGTGAGGGTCTGGGGCATCGACTGGAGCCCTCCCACGATCAGGCCGACCAGCACGGTGACCGGTACGTACGCGTCGACCGGCCGCAGCCCGCCGTAGGAGGAGTCGGCCTCGCGGAAGGACGGGATGGAACCGAGGATCACCAGGAGGAGGGTGGGGAACAGCATGACCCAGAAGAGGGCGGCCGGTTCGCGGCGGAAGAGCCGGATCTCGGTGCGCAGGACGGCGGGGTTCAGGGCGGTTTTCCTTGCGGAGTTCGCGGTGGTGTTCACGGCGGGGTTCGCGAGGGTGCTCATGCTGCGGTCTCCGTCAGGTCGAGGAACGCGTCGTCCAAGGTGGCGTCGGTGACGCGGAGTTGGTGGGCGGTGACGCGATGGCGGGCGAGCAGCGTGATGACCGCGTTGACCGTCTCGTCGGTGCCGGACAGGGTGAGGCGGCCGTCCTTGTGCTCGACGGACGCGAGGGCGGGGAGCGTGTTCAGGTCACGCTCGTCCAGCGGGGCGGACGGCGTGAAGCTGATGACCGTGGAGCCCGCCGAGCGGCGGATCAGTCCGGCCGGGGTGTCAAGGGCGGCGACCCGCCCCTGGTCGATCACGGCGATCCGGTCGCACAGCCGCTGCGCCTCCTCCATGAAGTGCGTGACGAGGAGGACGGTGACACCGCTCGCGCGGACGTCCTCGATGAGTTGCCAGGTGTCACGGCGGGCCCGTGGGTCCAGGCCGGTGGTCAGCTCGTCGAGGACGACGACCCGGGGGTCGCCGACGAGGGCGAGCGCGATGAACAGGCGCTGTTTCTGGCCACCGCTGAGCTTGGCGAAGCGCGTGCCGAGCTGCGCGGTGAGGCCGAGGCGTTCGGCGAGCGGGCGCCAGTCGGCCGGGCGCGGATAGAAGGCGGCGTACAGCTCCAGCGCCTCGCGGACGGTGAGCTTCGCCTGGAGTTCGCTCTCCTGGAGCTGGGCTCCGAGGACGCGGGCGACCTTCTCGTGGTCGGCGACCGGGTCGAGTCCGGTGACGCGGACGCGGCCGGCGTCGGGGACGCGCAGGCCCTCGACACACTCGACGGTGGTGGTCTTGCCGGCGCCGTTCGGGCCGAGGATCCCGAAGATCTCGCCCTCCTCGACGGCGAAGGAGACACCGTCGACGACGGTCCGGCCGCCGTAGGACTTGCGCAGTCCGCTGACTTCGATGACGGGTGTGGCTGACATGCTTCGAGAATCCCGGCCCAGCGGGTCCCGGCACATCGGCCATCGCGCTCGAAGGGGCATCAGCCGATCGGTTGATGCGGGGGTACGACTCCGGGGGATCTCGGGGTTCGATCCCTCGAACGTGCAGGTCGTAGGACCAAGGACCGGACTCGGTCCGGCCAAAACTCGGTGGGCGTTGTCAGTGCCGATCCGTAGGCTCGCCCCTGATGCCCACGACACGTGCAACCACCAAGGATCACTCCGCCGTACGGACGCTGCTGCGCCTGTGGCCGTATGTGCGGCCGGTACGGCTGCGGCTGTTCACCGCCGCCTTCGTGGCGGTCGTGGCATCGTGTCTGGGTTTGGTGATCCCGCTCGTCCTGAAGTGGCTCGTGGACGGGCCGGTGGCCGACCGGGACACCCGGGGCATCTGGCTGGGCGCGCTGTATCTGCTGCTGCTCGGGGTCGCGGAGGCGCTGCTGTTCGGTCTGCGGCGTTGGCTGGTGGGACGGCCGCTGGCGAGTGTCGAGGCGGGGATGCGGGCGGATCTCTACCGGCATCTCCAGCGGCTGCCGGTCGCCTTCCACGACCGGTGGGCCTCGGGGCAGTTGCTCTCCCGCGGCACGACCGACCTGATGCTGCTGCGCATGTTCCTCGCCTTCCCGCTGACGTTCCTGCTGGTCAACGCGGTGACGATCGTGGTGGGCGTGACCATCATGCTGCTCCAGGACTGGACGCTGGGCCTGGTGATCCTCGGTCCGGGCATCCCGGTGATGATCATGTGCTCGCTGTTCGAGGGGCGGTACGCGAAGGTGGCCCGGCGGGCCCAGGACCAGGTCGGTGATCTGACGACGGTCGTCGAGGAGAGCGTGCTCGGCATCCGGATCATCAAGGGGTTCGGGCAGCACCGCAGCCAGGCCCGCGCGTTCCGGGACCTCTCGTCGACCCTGCGCGGCACGGAGTTCGACAAGGCGCGGCTCCTCGCCGCCATCTGGGCCGTCATCGTCACCCTGCCCGAACTCGCCATCGGCGCCGCCCTCGTCGTCGGCACCGTCCAGGTCGCCGACAACGACCTCTCGGCCGGCACCCTGGTCGCCTTCCTCTCCACCGCCCTCGCCCTGCGCTGGCCCGTCGAGTCCATCGGCTTCCTGCTCGCCATGAGCCAGGAGGCGGCCACGGCGACGGAGCGGTTCTTCGAGGTGATGGACGAGGAGCCCGAGCCGGCGGACACCCCGGCACCGCGGGTGCCCGCCGCGGCGGCCGACGGCGGACTCCGCTTCCACGACGTCCGGTTCCGTTACCCCGACGCCCCCGCCGACGCGGCCCCCGTCCTCGACCGCGTCGACCTGCACATTCGCCCCGGCGAGTCGATGGCCCTGGTGGGCGCGACCGGCACCGGGAAGACGACGCTCACCGCGCTCGTCCCGCGGCTGCACGAGGTGACGTCCGGCCGGATCACGCTGGACGGCACGGACATCACGGCGATGCCCCGGGCCCGGCTGCGCGAGCTCGTCGCCGTCGCCTTCGAGGAGCCCACCCTCTTCTCGGCGGGCGTCGGCGAGAACGTCCTCATGGGCGCCCCGGACGCCGCGGGAGAAGCGGAGCTGGAGCGGGCGCTGGCCGTCGCACAGGCCGACTTCGTGCACGCGCTGCCGCACGGCACGGCCACCCAGGTCGGCGAGCAGGGCCTGAGCCTGTCCGGCGGGCAGCGCCAGCGTCTCGCCCTGGCCAGGGCCGTCGTCGGCCGCCCCCGCTTCCTCGTCCTGGACGACCCGCTCTCCGCCCTCGACGTCCACACGGAGGCCGCGGTGGAGGCCGCGCTGCGCCGCGTGCTCGACGGGACGACCGCCCTGATCGTGGCCCACCGCCCGTCCACGGTGCTGCTCGCCGACCGCGTGGCCCTGCTCTCCGGCGGCCGCATCGCGGCGGTCGGCACCCATCACGAACTGCTGCGCACCAACGCCGAGTACGCCTGGCTGATGTCGGGCAGCGAGGAGGACCACCGATGACGGCGCCGACGAAGACCGCGCCGGACAAGGACCCGGACAAGGGCAGCGGCGATGAGCGGGGGCCCGTCGGTGAACCGGCCGACCACGGCGACCCCTTCGACCGCGACGCCCTCCCCACGCCTGAGGGAGCGACGGCCGCGCTGCTGCGCTCCCTGCTGGCCCCGCTCAGGTCGCGCGTCGTGCTCACCACGGTGCTGCTCCTGGTCCAGCAGGCGGCGGTGCAGACGGGCCCGCTGCTGGTGGCGTACGCCATCGACCGCGGGGTACCGGCGTTCCGCCGGGGCGACCACGGGCCGCTGATCGCGGTGGGCGTGGCGTACGCGCTGTCCGCGGTGCTCTCCGGCGCCCTGCAGTACGCGTTCATCCGGGCGTCCGCGCGGGTCAACCAGGACGTGCTGCTCGATCTGCGCGGCCGGATCTTCCGCCACGCGCAGGCGCTGAGCATCGACTTCCACGAGCGCTACACCTCGGGCCGGCTGATCTCCCGCTCCACCACGGACGTCGAGTCACTGCGCGAACTCCTCAGCGAGGGCCTGCAGGAACTCGTCATGGTCATCCTGTCGTTCGGCTACATCTCGGCGATGCTGCTCTGGCTGGACCTGGGCCTCGGCGCGGCGGCGGTGGCCTCGTTCGTCCCGTTGTATCTGCTCATCCGGCTCTACCGGCGCCGTGTGGACCGGATCTTCCAGCTGCGTTCCACCGCGATCGCCGGGGTCATCGTGAAGTTCGCGGAGACGATGAACGGCATCCGCCCGGTGCGCGCGTTCCGGCGCGAGGACGCCAACGACGCGGACTTCCGCGTACTGAACCAGCGCCACGAACGCGTCAACGGCGATGCCATCCTGGAGATGGCCCGCTATGTCACCGGCTCCCGCCTGGTCGCCAACACGGCGGTGGCGGGCATCGTGCTGTGGGGCGCCTACCGGGTGGCGGACGACTCGCTGGAGCTGGGTGTACTGGCGGCGGCGGTGCTGTATCTGCGCCGGCTCTACGACCCCATCGACCGCCTCGGCATGTTCCTCAACTCCTACCAGTCGGCGGCGGCCTCGCTGGAGAAGATCGCCGGGCTGCTCGCCCAGACGCCGTCGGTGCCGGAGCCGTCCGAGCCGCGCCCGCTGCCCGCCCTGGAGTCCGAGCACCCGGGCCGGGAAGTGGTCTTCGACGACGTGCGCTTCGCCTACCGCACCGGCGGCGAGGTCCTGCCGCACTTCTCCCTCACCCTGCCCGCCGGGCAGACCGTGGCCGTGGTCGGCTCGACGGGCGCCGGCAAGTCGACGCTCGCCAAGCTGCTGGCCCGCTTCTACGACCCCTCCGACGGGCGGGTCCTCCTCGACGGCGTCGACCTGCGTGAGCTGTCGGTGCCCGAACTGCGGCGCGGCGTGGTGATGGTGACCCAGGAGGCGTTCCTGTTCTCCGGCACGGTCGCCGAGAACATCGCGATCGGCCGCCCCGACGCGTCCCGCAAGGACATCGAGCAGGCGGCCAAGGCGATCGGCGCCCACGACTTCATCAGCTCACTGCCCGAGGGCTACGACACCGACGTACGCAAGCGGGGCGGCCGTATCTCGGCGGGCCAGCGCCAACTGGTCGCGTTCGCACGGGCGTTGCTCGCCGACCCGGCGGTCCTGATCCTGGACGAGGCGACCAGTTCGCTGGACATCCCCGGCGAACGGGCCGTGCAGCGGGCCATGTTGACCGTCCTGCGAGGCCGTACGGCGGTGGTCATCGCCCACCGGCTGTCCACGGTGGAGATCGCGGACCGGGTGCTGGTCATGGAGCACGGCCGGATCGTCGAGGACGGCAGCCCGGACCGGCTCGTCGCGGACACCGGAAGGTTCGCGGACCTGCACCGGGCGTGGCGCGACAGCCTGGTGTAGCGGACACGGGTGCTTGAGGGTCGAGGGGGATCGGATGATTGACGCGTACGGGGATCCGGGCAGGCCCGACTGTCGCAGCGGCGGCCGCTACCTGTGGTGGCTGGTCACCCGGCAGCCGGGGCGCGCCGTCGCCGGGGCGCTGCTCGGCAGCATCTGGCTGGTGCTGATGGCGGTGGCGCCGTACCTGCTGTCCCGTGCGATCGACGACGGTCTGGAGCCGGGCGACCAGGCGGCGCTGGCCGGCTGGGCCGCCGTCCTGTTCGGTGTCGGGGCGTTCAACGCCTGGCTGAGCATCATGCGCCACCGCACGATGACCCGGGTCCGGATGGACGCCAACTTCCGTACGGTGAAGGTCGTCGTGGGGCAGGCGGTCCAGCTCGGCGCCGCGCTGTCGCGCCAGGTCGGGGCCGGGGAGGTCGTCACGATCGGCGTGGGCGACGTCCAGACGATCAGCCAGTCGCTGACCGTCGTCGGCCCGGGGGTGGGCGCCGCCGTCTCCTATCTGTTCGTCACGGGGCTACTGCTGTCGGTGTCGCCGCTGCTGGCCGGGGTCATCCTGCTGGGCCTGCCGGTGGTGATCGTGGTGGTGGGTCCGCTGATGGGGCGGCTGCAGAGCACGGAGACCGCGTACCGCGAACGGCAGGGCGTGCTGACCGCGCGGATCGGCGATCTCGCGGGCGGGCTGCGGGTCCTCAACGGGCTGGGCGGCAAGGGGCTGTTCGCCGACGCCTTCGAGCGGGACTCGCAGCGGCTGCGGGCGCAGGGGTACCGGGTCGGGGCGGTGACCAGCTGGATCCAGGCACTGGGCATCGGGCTGCCGACGGTGTTCCTCGCGGTGGTGACCTGGCTGGCGGCCCGGCTGGCCGCCGAGGGGGACATCACCGTCGGCGAGTTGGTGTCGGTGTACGGCTACGTCGCGGTCGTGGTGCCGATGGTGGCGTTCTTCATCGAGTGCGGCTACCAGATCAGCCGCGGTCTGGTGGCGGCACGACGGGTCGTACGATTCCTGCGGCTGGAGCCGCTGGAGAGCACCGGCACGCGGGACGCGCCGGCCGAGCCGTCGGCACTGCACGACCCGGAGTCCGGGGTGCGGGTGCTGCCCGGGCGGCTGACCGCGCTGGCCGGTGCCCGTCCCGCCGAGTCCGCGGCCGTGCTCGACCGCCTGGGCCGGTACGCCCCGTCGGCGGCGACCTGGGGTTCGGTGCCGCTCGACGAGATCGCCCTGCCGCGGCTGCGCGAGCGGATCCTGCTCGCGGACCACGAGGCCGACCTGTTCGCGGGCCCGCTGCGCGACCTTGTCGGCGGGCGCCGGAACCCGGGCGAGGACGAGCTCACGCGGGCCGTGCACGCGGCCGTCGCCGACGACATCGTGCAGGGCCTGCCCGACGGGTTCGACGCGGCGATCGACGCGCAGGGCCGCAACCTCTCCGGCGGCCAGCGACAGCGCGTCCGGCTGGCCCGGGCGCTGCTGGCCGACCCCGAGGTACTGCTCGCCGTCGAGCCGACCTCGGCGCTCGACGCCCACACGGAGGCCACCGTCGCGGACCGGCTGCGCGCGGCGCGGAGCGGCCGTACGACCGTCGTCACCACCACCTCCCCGCTGGTCCTCGACCGCGCGGACACCGTGTACTTCCTGGTCGACGGCAAGGTCGCCGCGAGCGGCAGCCATGCCCGGCTGCTCACCGAGCAGCCCGGATACCGCGCGCTGGTCGCCCGGGACGAGGACGCCGAGGACGCCGCAGACGCCGGAACCACGAAGGACGCCGAGGACGCCGAGGAGGTCGTACGGTGACGCGGGCGACGGAACCTCCGAGGGAGGCGTCGGGGCATCTGCCCGTCGCCGAGCAGGCCGATGTGCGGCGGGCGGCGCTGCGGCTGCTGCGGGCCGACCGGCGGGCGTTCGCCGCCCTGCTCGCGCTGAACGCGCTGGCGGCCGGTGCCGGTCTCGCCGGGCCGTGGCTGCTCGGGCGCATCATCGACGACGTCCGGTCGGGCGGCGGCGTCGCCGCCGTGGACCGGCTGGCGCTGGTCATCCTGCTGTGCGCGCTCGTGCAGCTGCTGCTGGCGCGCTGGGCCCGGTACGTGGGGCACCGCTTCGGCGAGCGGACGCTGGCGCGGGTGCGCGAGCAGTTCGTCGAGCGGACCCTCGCGCTGCCCGCGTCGGTCGTGGAGCGGGCCGGTACCGGCGACCTGACGGCGCGCGGCACGGCCGACGTCGCCATGGTCGGCGCCACGCTGCGCGACGCCGGGCCCGAACTGCTCATCGCCTCCGTGCAGGCGCTGTTCATCCTCGGCGCGGTCTTCGTCATCAATCCGCTGCTGGGCGGCTGCGGAGTGGTCGGTCTGGTCGGGATCTGGTTCGCGCTGCGCTGGTATCTGCGCCGGGCGCGTGCCGCCTATCTCGCGGAGGGCGCGGCCGTTTCGGACGTCGCCGAGATCCTCTCGGCCACCGCGTCGGGCGCCCGCACGGTCGAGGCCTTCGGGCTCCAGGAGCACCGGGTGGCCGCGAGCCGGGAGGCCCTGGAGACGTCCCGGCGTACGCGGCTGTACACGCTGTTCCTGCGCAGCGTGTTCTTCCCTGCCGTGGAGGTGTCGTACATCGTCCCGGTGGCGGGGGTGCTGCTGCTCGGCGGCGCGCTGCACGCGCGGGGCGCGATGAGCCTGGGTGCGGTGGTCGCGGCCGCCCTGTATCTGCGCCAGCTCAGCGATCCGCTCGACACCATCCTGATGCGGGTCGAGCAGTTGCAGAGCAGCGGCGCCTCTTTCGCCCGCGTCGAGGGGCTGGCCCGCGCGCCGCGGGCCGGGGCCGCCGACTCCCCGGTGCCGGACGGCGACCTGATCGACGTACGCGATGTGCGGTACGCGTACGACCGCGGGGGCGAGGTCCTGCGCGGGATCGACCTGACCGTGCGACCGGGGGAACGGCTGGCGCTCGTCGGCCCGTCCGGCGCGGGCAAGACCACCCTGAGCAGGCTGCTGTCGGGCGTCGACCGGCCGACCTCGGGCACCGTGACGGTGGGCCGGGTGCCGGTCGCCGATCTGGGCCCCGAACAGCTGCGCCGGCAGGTCGTGCTGGTCACCCAGGAGCATCATGTGTTCCTCGGCACCGTCCGCGACAACCTGCTGATCGCCGAACCGTCCGCCACCGACCCCGAGTTGTGGGCGGCGCTCGCCGCGGTCGACGCCGCCGGGTGGGTGGCCGAGCTGCCGGACGGCCTGGACACCCCGCTGGGCTCGGAGGCGCTCTCCCCGGATTCCGGCTCGGCGCGGCCGGGCGGGACGGCTGTCACCGACGGCTCGCAGGCTCAGCAACTCGCCCTGGCCCGAGTGGTGCTGGCGGACCCGCACACGCTGATCCTCGACGAGGCCACGGCTCTGCTCGACCCGGCGACCGCCCGCCACACGGAGCGCGCGCTGGCCGCCGTACTCGCGGGCCGCACCGTCATCGCCGTCGCGCACCGTCTGCACACCGCGCACGACGCGGACCGCGTGGCCGTGATGGAGGACGGCCGCCTCACCGAACTCGGCACGCACGACGACCTGGTGGCCGCGGACGGCGCGTACGCGGCGCTGTGGCGCTCGTGGCACGGCGACGGTCACACGCACGACTGAGCGAAGGCGCGTCCGACGCGCACGACTGAGCGAAGGCGCGTCCGACGCGCACGACCGAGCCGAGGTACGAGTGACGCGCACGACCGAGCGAGGGCGCGAGTGACGCGCACGACTGAAGCCAAGGACCGCGGTCGGGTGTGCGTCGTCACGCCCGGCCGTACTCGTTGCCCCTCGCACCCCGGCCACCTCTCTGGCCAACTCCCGTCACACCGCGGCACCTCGCCGGCCCCCTCCGTCGACGCGCTTCCGCCCCCGTCCGACTTGGGGATTGTTCAACTCTGTGCGTACGGCAGCCAACAAGTCCGTATACCGAACATGACTCCCCGGACAACGGACCAATTCTGGCCAACATGTTGATGCGGTCCTGACAGATGATGCGATCTCCTGCCACTCTTCCCACGGCCACTCCACAGCAACCTCACAGTCCCATCGCTGTGCCGTGTCCGCTTCACCCCATGCACCTGTTTCTGCGTACTTCCCTGTTGTGCCCGGACGGGTCACCCTCCGTCCGGTCTCCCCTGGCCGTGCGACCCGCGGCCACGCAGAAGGAGTCAGTGTTGAGCAGCAGTTCCTCCCACAGACGCACCTCCCACACCCAGCGCCGGATCGCGGGCGTCGCCCTCGTCGGCGTCACCGCCCTGCTGGCCGCGGCCGTACAGTCGGGCGCCGCGAGCGCCGCCCCGGCACAGGCACCGTCGGCGGGCAAGATCAACCCCGGCGCCGTCGCCCTCAAGCTCACCCCCTCGCAGCGCGCCGAGCTGATACGCGACGCCAACGCGGCCAAGGCGGACACCGCCAAGGACCTGGGCCTCGGGGCGAAGGAGTCGCTCGTCGCCCGTGACGTCATCAAGGACGCCAGCGGCACCGTCCACACCCGCTACGAGCGGACCTACGACGGTCTCCCGGTCCTCGGCGGCGACCTGGTCGTCGACACCGCGAAGTCGGGCAAGACCGGGCACGTCTACAAGGCGACCAAGGCCGCCATCAAGGTCGCCTCGGTCAAGCCGCAGATCACCGCCGCGAAGGCCGAGAAGCAGGCGCTGTCCGCCGCGAAGGCCGCCGGCTCCAAGTCCACCGACGCGGACCGGGCACCGCGCAAGGTGATCTGGGCGGGCAACGGCACGCCGACCCTGGCGTACGAGACCGTCGTCGGCGGCCTCCAGGACGACGGCACCCCCAACCAGCTGCACGTCATCACCGACGCCGCCACCGGCAAGAAGCTCTTCGAGTACCAGGGCATCAAGAACGGCATCGGCAACACGCAGTACAGCGGCCAGGTGTCCCTGACGACCACCCAGTCGGGGTCGAACTTCACGCTGAACGACAGCGCGCGCGGCGCCCACAAGACGTACAACCTGAACCACGGGACGTCGGGCACCGGCACGCTGTTCTCGCAGACCAGCGACACGTGGGGCAACAGCACCACGTCGAACGCCGCGACCGCGGGCGCCGACGCGCACTACGGTGCCGCGGAGACGTGGGACTTCTACAAGAACACGTTCGGCCGCAGCGGCATCAAGAACAACGGTGTGGGCGCGTACTCCCGGGTGCACTACGGCAACGCGTACGTCAACGCGTTCTGGGACGACACCTGCTTCTGCATGACGTACGGCGACGGCTCCGGCAACGCCGACCCGCTGACCTCGCTGGACGTGGCCGGCCACGAGATGAGCCACGGTGTCACCTCCAACACCGCCGGTCTCAACTACAGCGGTGAGTCCGGCGGCCTGAACGAGGCCACCTCGGACATCTTCGGCACCGGCGTGGAGTTCTACGCGGGCAACTCGACCGACGTGGGCGACTACCTCATCGGCGAGAAGATCGACATCAACGGCGACGGCACCCCGCTGCGCTACATGGACAAGCCCAGCAAGGACGGCGGCTCCGCCGACTCCTGGTACTCGGGCGTCGGCAACCTCGACGTGCACTACTCGTCGGGTGTCGCCAACCACTTCTTCTACCTGCTGAGCGAGGGCAGCGGCGCCAAGGTCATCAACGGCGTCAGCTACAACTCGCCCACCTCCGACGGCCTGCCGGTCACCGGCATCGGCCGCGACAAGGCGCTGCAGATCTGGTACCGCGCGCTCACCACGAAGTTCACCTCGACCACCAATTACGCGTCGGCCCGCACGGGCACGCTGGCGGCGGCGGGCGAGCTGTACGGCACCACGAGCGCCGAGTACACGGCCGTGCAGAACGCGTGGGCCGGTGTGAACGTGGGCTCGCGGCCCGGCGGTGGCGGCGGTGGCGGTACGTCGTTCGAGAACACGGCCGACGTATCAATTCCGGACAACGGCGCGGCGGTCACCTCGTCGATCACGGTCAGCGGCCGCACCGGCAACGCGCCGACGAACCTCGCCGTCGCGGTGGACATCATCCACACCTGGCGCGGCGACCTCGTCGTCGACCTGGTGGCCCCGGACGGCTCGGTCTACAACCTGAAGGCGTTCAGCTCCTCCGACTCGGCGGACAACGTCCAGACGACCTACACGGTCAACGCTTCCTCCGAAGTCGCCAACGGTACCTGGAAGTTGAGGGTCCAGGACAAGGCGGCACAGGACACCGGCTACATCAACAGCTGGAAGCTGACCTTCCCGTAAACCCTGGCTCGACACAGGGCAAAGTGCAGGGCGCCGTCCCGGAGGTTCAACTCCCCGGGGCGGCGCCCTCTTTGCCATGCCCTGACCTCGACTTGATTGCCGCCTTACCAAGATCAGACGGGTCGGCTGCGACCCCCACCCTTCACCCGATGGTTGATTTTCAGACAAGATCTAGTCGGGGTCATGACATTTATGTGCCCCTGATGTCACTCTTCCACCGCACGGCTCACCCGCACCGCAACTTCACACCGCCCGTACGACCACCCCACGTCGTCCGGGCGCCCCCACACGAGGAGCTTGCGTGACCCAGTTCTACGCGCGTCACAAGCGCACCACTCTGGCCATCGCCACCGCTGTCGCGGCCGGAGCCCTGCTCACCACCGGTATGACCACCGGTGCCTCCGCCCAGAACGCCGCCTCGGCCTCGGGCACCGCCGCCCCGGTCCAGCTGTCCGCGGCCGCGCGCACCGCCCTGATCCAGAAGGCGGACGCAGGCACGGCCGCCACGGCTCAGCAGATAGGCCTCGGTGCCAAGGAGAAGCTGGTCGTCAAGGACGTCGTCAAGGACGCCGACGGCACGGTGCACACGCGCTACGAGCGCACCTACGCCGGACTCCCGGTCCTCGGCGGCGACCTGGTCGTCCACCAGAAGCCGGGCAAGGCCGAGACCGTGACCAAGGCGACGACGAAGACCATCAAGGTGGCCTCCCTCAAGCCGCAGATCGCCGTCGCCAAGGCCGAGAAGCAGGCCCTGACCGCGGCGCAGGCCGCGGGCTCGGCGAAGACCGCCGCGGACGGCGCCCGCAAGGTGATCTGGGCCGGCAACGGCACCCCCACCCTGGCGTACGAGACGATCGTCGGCGGCCTCCAGGACGACGGCACCCCCAACCGTCTGCACGTCATCACCGACGCCGCCACCGGCAAGAAGCTCTTCGAGTACCAGGGCATCGAGAACGCGACGGGCACCGGCAAGACGCTGTACTCGGGCACGGTCAGCCTCACCACCAGCCTCTCGGGCACGACGTACTCGCTGACCGACGCCTCGCGCGGCGGCCACAAGACGTACAACCTGAAGCACACCACCAGCACGGGCACCGGCACCCTGTTCACCAACACCACGAACACGTGGGGCACGGGCGCCGCCTCCAGCTCCACCACCGACGTGACCGCGGCCGCCGACGCCGCCTACGGCGCGCAGGAGACCTGGGACTTCTACAAGAGCACGTTCGGCCGCAGCGGCATCAAGAACGACGGTGTCGGCGCCTACTCCCGCGTCCACTACGGCAGCTCGTACGTCAACGCCTTCTGGGACGACGACTGCTTCTGCATGACGTACGGCGACGGCGACAGCAACACGCACCCGCTGACGTCGCTGGACGTGGCCGGCCACGAGATGAGCCACGGCGTCACCGCCAACACCGCCGGTCTCAACTACAGCGGTGAGTCCGGCGGCCTGAACGAGGCGACCTCCGACATCTTCGGCACGGGCGTCGAGTTCTACGCGGCGAACTCGAACGACGTCGGTGACTACCTCATCGGCGAGAAGATCGACATCAACGGCGACGGCTCCCCGCTGCGCTACATGGACAAGCCCAGCAAGGACGGCGGCTCGAAGGACTCCTGGTCCTCGACCCTGGGCAACCTCGACGTGCACTACTCGTCGGGTCCGGCCAACCACTTCTTCTACCTGCTGTCCGAGGGCAGCGGCGCGAAGACGATCAACGGGGTCAGCTACAACTCCCCGACGTCCAACGGCTCCACGGTCACCGGCATCGGCCGCGCCAAGGCGCTGCAGATCTGGTACAAGGCGCTGACGACGTACTTCACCTCGTCGACCAACTACAAGGCGGCGCGCACCGGCACGCTCTCGGCTGCGAGCGCCCTGTACGGCTCCGGCAGCACCGAGTACAACGCGGTGGCGGCGGCCTGGTCGGCGGTCAACGTCAGCTAGTCGGTACCTGACCGACGCTGGGCGGTACCCGGAGAGAAGGCAACTCCGGGTACCGCCCTAGGCTGTCCCCCATGCTCTCCCCGGACACCCCCTTCAGCTACGAGGACGTGGGCGCCACCCGCGACGGCCGCTGCCCGCCCGGGTTCCACCCCCTCCACGTGCGCGCCCGCATCGGCGAGGGCGAGGCCGTCTTCCGTACGGCGGCCGACGCCGTCATGACCTGGGAGATGCACCGCGCGCTGGGCGTCGGCATCACCGCGGACGCCGACAAGGCCGCCCCCGGCGTCCATGTCACCGTCGCCCTCGGCCCCCTCATCAAGGCCCCCTGCCGCATCGTCTGGACGGTCGAGGAGTACCGCCGCACCGGCTGGGCCTACGGCACCCTCCCCGGCCACCCCGAGTGCGGCGAGGAGTCCTTCATCATCGAACGCACCGGCGACGGCACGGTCTGGCTCACCGTGACCGCCTTCAGCCGCGCAGCCAAGTGGTACGCCCGCGCGGGCGGCCCGGCCACGCGCGGGTTGCAGCACGCGTACGCACGGCGATGCGGGGCGGTACTGCGGAAGATGTGCGCGCCGTACGAGGAGTAGGCCCAGCCGCGCTGCGAGAAGCGGGCCCGTCTCACCGCATCAGAACCCCCGCCCCCTCCCCCGTCTCCTCCGAAGGCACCGCCACCAACCCCAACTCCGCGCTGGAGGCGAGGAGTCGGTGGGTCGGGAGGATGCGGACCGTGTAGCCGAAGGGGCCGGTGCGGTCCAGGGACAGGGGGCCCTCGTAGAGCCAGCGGCCCTCGTGGTCGGGGCCGCCCGCCGGTTTGAGGGGGACGCAGGTCGCGTCCGCGATGCCGTCGTCGGAGTCGACGCGACCGGAGACGGCCTGGACCTCGACGTCGTCCGGCCCCAACTCCCCCAGACCCACCCGCACATGCAGCGAAAGGGTCGTGCCGAGTTCGGCCGTGCTCGTGGCGACGGACGCCTCCACGTGGTCGACCTTCACGTGGTGCCAGCCCGTGCGCACCCGGCCCTTCCATGCGGCCAGCTCGCGGGCCGGGTCCGGGGACAGGGCGCGGTGGGCGTGGGCGGCCGGGGTATAGAGGCGCTCCACGTATTCGCGGACCATGCGGCCCGCCAGGACCTTGGGGCCGAGATGCGTGAGGGTCTGGCGGACCATCTCGATCCAGCGGTCCGGCAGGCCGCCCTGGCCGTGCTCGTAGAAGCGCGGGGTGACCCGCTGTTCGAGGAGGTCGTAGAGGGCGGCGGCCTCCAGGTCGTCACGGCGGTCGTCATCCGTCGCCGTGCCGTCCGCCGTCGGGATCGCCCAGCCGAAGTCGGGCTGGAACCACTCGTCCCACCAGCCGTCCAGGACGGAGAGGTTGAGGCAGCCGTTGAGGGCGGCTTTCATGCCGGAGGTGCCGCAGGCCTCCAGGGGGCGGAGCGGGTTGTTGAGCCAGATGTCGCAGCCCGGGTAGAGCTTCTGCGCCATCGCCATGCCGTAGTCGGGCAGGAACACGATCCGGTGGCGTACGCGCGGGTCGTCGGCGAACCGGACCAGCTCCTGGATCAGGCGCTTGCCTCCGTCGTCCGCCGGGTGCGCCTTGCCCGCGATCACGATCTGGATCGGGCGATCGGGGTGCAGGAGCAGGTCCATCAGACGGTCGCGGTCGCGCAGCATCAGCGTCAGGCGCTTGTAGGAAGGGACGCGGCGCGCGAAGCCGATGGTCAGTACGTCGGGGTCCAACACGCCGTCGATCCAGCCGAGTTCGGCCGTGCCCGCGCCGCGCTGGCGCCAGGACGCGTGCAGGCGTTCGCGCACCTCCACCACCAACTGCTCCCGCAGCACCCGACGCAGGTCCCAGATCTCCTGGTCGGCGATGTCCGCCACCGCGTCCCAGCGGTCCGAGGCGCCCACCGTCAGCGCGTCCTCGGTGCGCTGCGCGCCGATCTGCCGGGCGCCGAGGCGGAACACCTCCGGTGCCACCCAGGTCGGGGCGTGCACACCGTTGGTCACGGAGGTGATCGGCACCTCCTCCGGGTCGAAGCCCGGCCAGAGCCCGGAGAACATCTCCCGGCTGACCTGACCGTGCAACAGGGAGACCCCGTTGGCGCGTTGACCGAGCCGGAGCCCCATCACCGCCATGTTGAAGAGGTTCGGCTCGCCTCCCGGATAGGTCTCCATGCCCAGCCGCAGGATGCGTTCGACGTCCATGCGCGGGAGTTCGGCGTCGCTGCCGAAGTGGCGGGCGACCAGCTCCCGGTCGAAGCGGTCGATGCCGGCGGGGACCGGGGTGTGCGTGGTGAAGACGGTGCCGGCCCGGACCGCCTCCAGCGCCGCGTCGAAGTCCAGCCCCCCGTCGGCGAGTTCGGCGATCCGCTCCAGGCCGAGGAACCCCGCGTGCCCCTCGTTGGTGTGGAACACCTCGGGCTGCGCATGGCCGGTGAGACGGCAGTACGTCCGTACGGCGCGCACTCCTCCTATGCCCAGCAGCATCTCCTGGAGGAGCCGGTGCTCGCTGCCGCCGCCGTAGAGCCGGTCGGTGACACCGCGCTCGCCGAGGTCGTTCTCCTCGACGTCCGAGTCGAGCATGAGCAGCGGGACCCGGCCGACCTGGGCGAGCCAGATGCGGGCGTGCAGCGCGCGGCCGCCGGGCAGCGCCAGGGAGACCTGGGCAAGGGTGCCGTCGCTTTCGCGCAGCGGGGCGACGGGCAGTTCGTTGGGGTCGAGGACGGGATAGTGCTCCTGCTGCCAGCCGTCGCGCGACAGGGACTGGCGGAAGTAGCCGTGCCGGTAGAGAAGGCCGACGCCGATCAGTGGGACGCCCAGGTCGCTGGCCGCCTTCAGATGGTCTCCGGCGAGGATGCCGAGGCCGCCGGAGTACTGGGGCAGCGCGGCCGTGATGCCGAACTCCGGCGAGAAATAGGCGATGGCGGCGGGCAGATCGGTGGTCTGGGCCTGGTACCAGCGGTCGCCGGTCACATAGTCGCGCAGGTCGTCGGCGGCCGTCGTCAGCCTGCGCAGGAAGCGGCGGTCCTCAGCGAGCTCCGCGAGGCGCGCCGTCGGCACACTGCCGAGCAGCCGTACCGGGTCGCCGTCGGACGCGGCCCAGTGCTCGGGATCCACGGACTGGAAGAGATCGCGTGTCTCGGCATGCCAGGACCAGCGGAGGTTGCGCGCCAGGTCACTGAGCGGGTGAAGGGCTTCGGGAAGTACGGGACGGACGGTGAGTCTGCGGATTGCCTTCACAGCGGCCACCTTCACGAAGGACGTACGCGGCAGTGCGGTCCGAGCGGCGCCGGGGAGGTGCGGACGCGTTCCCGTGCCGGGCGGCGTGGGGACGTGCCCGAGCTTCCTCGGGTCCGCTCAAGGGCGCACCTCGTCGTGCGCCCTTCGTCACTACGACGGTAGCGGCGCGGACGCCGATCCAACTACGGCGCATCGCCGCCCCGGACACCCGGCTTGAGCGCCACCTTGGCGACTTCGGCGGAAAACTGCCGCAACCATCACGTGTACCCCATGAGCGATATGGCTGATTCCGCCTGCCTGTGCGTTCTTGTGATGCTTCACGACACACGAGAGGCTGCCAGCGGTGGCGTACCGGACCGTGTGGGCCAGACGTGGCGAACCACGGCCGTCGTACGCCCCGTTGAGGAGGGGAACTCAAGCCATGGCACGGACGCGAGAGAGGCGTCTGCGCTGGGCGGGGGGCCTTGCCGCCGTCACCACGGCCGCGGCACTTTCGGCCATCACCCTGCCCGCGCACGCCGCCCCCGAGGGGCAGATACTCGGCGCCGGCGATCCCGGTTCCGTCGGCGGAAGCTACATCGTGACGCTCAAAGGGAGTACGAAGGCTCCGTCGGCGGCGGGTAAAGGCATCGTCGAGAAGTATGGGGCGAGAATCAGCCACACGTACGGCACGGCCCTGAACGGCTATGCCGTGAAGGTCAACGAGCGGCAGGCGCGGCGGCTCGCGGCGGACTCCCGCGTGGCCTCGGTCGTCCAGGACACCCGGGTCGCGCTGGACCACTTCCAGAGGAACCCGCCGTCCTGGGGCCTCGACCGCATCGACCAGAAGCGCCTGCCGCTCGACAAGGGCTATACATGGCCCGAATCGGCGGGCGCAGGCGTGACCGCGTACGTCATCGACACCGGCATCCGGATCACGCACAAGGACTTCGGGGGCCGGGCCAGTTACGGCTGGGACTTCGTCGGCAACGACAAGTCCGCGGGGGACGGCAACGGGCACGGCACGCATGTCGCCGGCACGATCGTCGGCACGAAGTACGGCGTGGCGAAGAAGGCGAAGGTCGTCGCGGTCCGCGTCCTCGACAACGCGGGTTCGGGTACGACCGCGCAGGTCATCGCGGGTATCGACTGGGTGACCCGGCACGCGCACAAGCCCGCGGTGGCGAACCTGAGCCTGGGCGGTTACGCCAACCGCCAGCTCGACGCGGCGGTGCGCAACTCGATCGCGTCGGGCGTCACGTACGCCGTCGCGGCGGGCAACGACGGGCTGCCGGCGAACCTGTACTCCCCCGCCCGGGTCAAGCAGGCGCTCACCGTGGGCGCCAGCGACAAGGCGGACGCGCGGGCGGGCTTCTCCAACACGGGTGCCGCGCTGGACCTGTTCGCGCCGGGCGTGGCGATCACCTCGGCGTCGTACGCGAGCGACACGGGGAAGGCGATCTTCTCCGGTACGTCGATGGCGAGTCCGCACGTCGCGGGCGCCGCCGCGCTCTATCTCGCCGACCACCCTCGGGCGGCTCCGGCCGACGTGAGCAAGGCTCTGGTAAAACATGCCGCTTCGGGGAGAATTTCGGACGCGGGCCCCGGCTCGCCGAACAAGCTCCTCCAAGTCGACAATTCATAACCGTGCGGGGGCGAAACTCGCCAACCACCCAGGTCAACGGCCTCGGGTGAGCGGTTGTGACACGTACCGGCCTCGTCCTCACCGGACGAGGCCGGTCTTGTGTGCAGACATACGCGTGAGTAGTTAACAAAGTGCCGGAATGCGCACCCGCATAGGGTGGGAAGGCTCCTCCGGTACGCCCCGCAGGCCCCACCTCCCCACACCCTCATCCGCCCACCCACGTTGATGCGGACAGGAGCGGTCATGCCCGCAACGCACCACTCGTCGTCACCCCCGACGCGCACCTCGGCCTCTGCGGCCGCCACCCCCGACACAGCAACCAACGGCACCACAGCCACCACTGGCACCGCCGACAACGCACCGATACGCCGGACCGACACCGATCCGCCCGCCGCTCCGGCACCCCCCGTGAGCAGCGACGACACCATCGGACGTATCCCCGTCCTCGATGTCCGCCCGGTTGTCTGGCACGGGCGGCGGCCCGCCAAGGCGGTGGTCGGCGAGGCCTTCGAGATCTCGGCCAGGGTCTTCCGCGAGGGCCACGACGCGGTCGCCGCCAACGTCGTCCTCCGTGATCCGGACGGCCGCCCCGCCCCCTGGACCCCGATGCGCGAGCTGGCCCCCGGCACCGACCGCTGGGGCGCCACCGTGACGGCCGGGAAGGTGGGCCGCTGGACGTACCAGGTCGAGGCGTGGGGCGATCCGATCACCACCTGGCGCCACCACGCGGGCATCAAGGTCCCGGCGGGGATGGACACCGAGCTGGTCCTGGAGGAAGGCGCGCGCCTGTACGAACGGGCGGCAGCCGGGGTGCCCAAGAACAAGGGGAGCCGGGACACGATCCTCGCGGCCGTCGACGCGCTGCGCGACCCCGGCCGCCCCGCCGCGACCCGGCTCGCCGCCGCGCTCACCCCCGAGGTGGACGAGGTCCTCGCCCGCCATCCGCTGCGCGAGTTCGTCACGTCCTCCGAGCCGCTGCCCCTGGTGGTGGAGCGTGAACGGGCGCTGTACGGCGCCTGGTACGAGTTCTTCCCGCGTTCCGAGGGAGCGGTGGTCGAGGAGGGTAAGCCGCCGGTCAGTGGCACCTTCCGGACGGCCGCGGAGCGGCTGCCGGCGGTCGCGGCGATGGGCTTCGACGTGGTGTACCTGCCGCCGATCCACCCCATCGGCACCACCTTCCGCAAGGGCCGGAACAACATCCTGTCCCCGGGTCCCTACGACGTCGGTGTGCCGTGGGCGATCGGCTCCCCGGAGGGCGGGCACGACGCGATCCATCCGGACCTGGGCACGATCGACGACTTCGACGCGTTCGTGCAGCGGGCGAACGACGAGGGTCTGGAGATCGCCCTCGACTTCGCGCTGCAGTGCTCGCCCGACCATCCGTGGGTGCAGAAGCATCCGGAGTGGTTCCACCACCGTCCGGACGGCACGATCGCGTACGCGGAGAACCCGCCGAAGAAGTACCAGGACATCTACCCGATCGCCTTCGACGCCGACATGCCCGGCCTGATCGCCGAGACCGTACGGCTGCTGCGGTACTGGATGGACCACGGCGTACGGATCTTCCGCGTCGACAATCCGCACACCAAGCCGGTGGTGTTCTGGGAGCGGGTCATCGCGGACATCAACCGCACCGACCCCGACGTCATCTTCCTGGCCGAGGCGTTCACCCGGCCCGCGATGATGCACACCCTCGCGGCGGTCGGCTTCCAGCAGTCGTACACCTACTTCACCTGGCGCAACACCAAGGAAGAGCTGACCGAGTATCTGACGGAGCTGTCCGGCGAGGCCGCCGCGTACATGCGGCCGAACTTCTTCGTGAACACCCCGGACATCCTGCACGAGTTCCTCCAGCACGGCGGGCGTCCCGCCTTCGAGCTGCGGGCGGTGCTCGCCGCCACGCTGTCGCCGACGTGGGGCGTGTACAGCGGCTTCGAACTCTGCGAGAACAGTGCTCTGCGCGCGGGCAGCGAGGAGTACCTGCACTCCGAGAAGTACCAACTGCGGCCGCGCGACTGGGCGTCGGCTGAGCGTGACGGACGTAGCATCGCGCCATTGATAGGCGCGCTCAACGCGATCAGGCGGCGCAGCCCGGCTCTTCGGCAGTTGCGCGATCTCCACTTCCACCACGCGGACCAGGAAGCGGTGATCGTGTACTCGAAGTCCGTCACGGACGCCCGCGGTTCGAACACGGTTGTGGTGGTGGTCAACCTCGACCCCCGGCGCACCCAGGAGGCCACGGTCTCGTTGGACATGCCGCAACTCGGCCTGGACTGGCACGAGTCCGTGCCGGTGCGCGACGAGCTCACCGGCGAGACCTACAACTGGGGCAGGGCCAATTATGTGCGCCTCGAACCGGGCCGTCGGCCCGCGCACATCCTGACCGTCCTGCGACCGTCCTCACCGCAGATCGGAGGGTCACCCACAACATGATCGTCAACGAGCCCGTCCCGGACACCTTCGAGGACACGCCCGCCAAGGACCGGGACCCGGAATGGTTCAAACGCGCCGTCTTCTACGAGGTGCTGGTCCGCTCCTTCCAGGACAGCAACGGCGACGGCGTCGGCGACCTCAAGGGCCTCACCGCCAAACTCGACTACCTGCAATGGCTCGGCGTCGACTGCCTGTGGCTGCCCCCCTTCTTCAAGTCCCCCCTGAGGGACGGCGGCTACGACGTCTCCGACTACACCGCTGTCCTGCCCGAGTTCGGCGACCTCGCCGACTTCGTCGAGTTCGTCGACGCCTCCCACCAGCGCGGCATGCGCGTCATCATCGACTTCGTCATGAACCACACCAGCGACCAGCACCCGTGGTTCCAGGAGTCCCGCGCCCACCCCGACGGACCCTATGGCGACTACTACGTCTGGGCCGACGACGACAAGCAGTACCAGGACGCCCGCATCATCTTCGTCGACACCGAAGCGTCCAACTGGACCTTCGACCCGGTCCGCAAGCAGTACTACTGGCACCGCTTCTTCTCCCACCAGCCCGACCTCAACTACGAGAACCCGGCCGTGCAGGAGGAGATCATCTCCGCGCTGCGGTTCTGGCTGGACCTGGGCATCGACGGCTTCCGCCTCGACGCGGTGCCGTATCTCTACCAAGTAGAGGGAACGAACTGCGAAAACCTTCCGGCAACGCACGAGTTCCTCAAGCGGGTCCGCAAGGAGATCGACACGCAGTATCCGGACACGGTGCTGCTGGCGGAGGCGAACCAGTGGCCCGAGGACGTCGTCGACTACTTCGGCGACTTCCCCTCCGGCGGCGACGAATGCCACATGGCCTTCCACTTCCCCGTCATGCCCCGCATCTTCATGGCCGTACGCCGTGAATCGCGCTACCCCGTCTCGGAAATCCTCGCGAAAACCCCGGCGATCCCCAACAACTGCCAGTGGGGCATCTTCCTGCGCAACCACGACGAACTCACCCTCGAAATGGTCACCGACGAGGAACGCGACTACATGTACGCGGAGTACGCCAAGGACCCGCGCATGCGCGCCAACATCGGCATCCGCCGCCGCCTCGCCCCCCTGCTCGACAACGACCGCAACCAGATCGAACTCTTCACCGCCCTGCTGCTCTCCCTGCCCGGCAGCCCGATCCTCTACTACGGCGACGAGATCGGCATGGGCGACAACATCTGGCTCGGCGACCGCGACGCCGTCCGCACCCCCATGCAATGGACCCCCGACCGCAACGCAGGCTTCTCCTCCTGCGACCCCGGACGGCTGTTCCTGCCCACCATCATGGATCCCGTCTACGGCTACCAGGTCACCAACGTCGAGGCCTCGATGTCCTCGCCCGCGTCACTGCTGCACTGGACCCGCCGCATGATCGAGATCCGCAAGCAGAACCCGGCCTTCGGACTCGGCTCCTACACCGAACTGCAGTCCTCCAACCCGGCAGTGATCGCGTTCCTGCGGGAGTACAAGGACGACCTCGTCCTGTGCGTGCACAACTTCTCCCGCTTCGCCCAGCCCACCGAACTGGACCTGAGCGCCTTCAACGGCCGCCACCCGGTCGAACTGATCGGCGGCGTCCGCTTCCCCGCCATCGGGGAACTCCCGTACCTGCTCACCCTCGCAGGCCACGGCTTCTACTGGTTCCGGCTCCGCAAGGACGCCGCGTAGAACTGGGGCGGGGCGGTTTTCACCGTCCCGCCCTGGGCACGCATCAGTAACACCCCGAGTCTCCCGGGGAAAGGACGCGACGCCATGTCGGAAGCCGTCACACGATCCGCGGGCGCACATCGCCCCGCCGCACCACCGGGCCTGCTCGCGTCGCTGGACCCGCTGTTGCGGGAGTGGCTGCCGCGGCAGCGCTGGTTCGCGGGCAAGGGACGGCCGGTCAGCGGGTTCTCGCTGGTCGCGGCCACCGAGCTGCTGCCCGCCGACACCCAGCTGGGCCTGTACCACCTGCTCGTACGCGCACATCAGCCGCTGGCCCCCACACAGGGCGCCCTCTCCCATCCCGCCGACTGCTACCAGCTGCTGATCGGCGTACGCGAGGCACTGCCACCGCGGCTCGCACCCGCGCTGATCGGACACCTGAAGGAAGGGCCGCTGGCCGGGCGCACCGTGTACGAGGCGCTGTACGACCCGAGGCCCGCCGGAGTGCTCCTCGAAGCGCTCCGCACACAGGCCCGTATCGGCGCGCTGCGCTTCGAGTGCGACCGACAGGAGATCCGCGGCGACCTGGTGCCACGCCTGGTGACGTCGGAGCAGTCGAACTCCTCCATCGTCTACGGAGATACGTTCATCCTGAAGCTGCTGCGCCGCATCGTGCCCGGGATCAACCCGGACCTCGAACTGCCGCTGGCCCTGGCCCGCGAAGGCTGCCCCCGGGTGCCCGCCCCGGCGGCGTGGCTGCTGGCGGACTCCGCGGGCACGACGGACGCCGCCGACGAGACGTACGTCCTCGGTGTCCTGCAACCCTTCGTCCAGGGCGCGGCCGACGGCTGGGAGCTGGCGCTGCGCGAACTGGCCAAGGGCGAGGACTTCAGCACGGAGGCGCGGGCGCTGGGCCGGGCCACCGCCGAGGTGCACACGGCGCTCGCCCGCGCGCTGCCCACGATGACACTCGGCCACACCCAGATGCGGCTGCTGGTCGACGGCATGATCGAGCGCCTGGAAGCCGCGGCCCAGGCGGTGCCCGCGCTGCAGAGGTACGCGCCCCGCCTGCACACCGCGTTCGAGGCGCTGGCCGACCTCTCCGACGAGGGCCGGACCTGGATCGCCCAGCGCATCCACGGCGACCTGCACCTCGGACAGTGCCTGCGCTCGCCCGACGGCGCGTGGTCGCTGATCGACTTCGAGGGCGAGCCGTCCAAACCGCTCGCCGAGCGCCGGATGCCGCAGCCACCGGCCCGCGACATCGCGGGCATGCTCCGGTCCTTCGACTACGCCGCCCTGTCGGGGCATCCGCCGGTGCCGGGCTGGGCCGACGCCTGCCGGGCCGCGTACTGCACCGGATACGCCGAGGTCAGCGGGCGCGACCCGCGCACCGATCCCGTACTGCTGCGCGCGTACGAGACGGACAAGGCGATCTACGAAGTCCTGTACGAGGCGCGTCACCGGCCGGACTGGCTGCCGGTGCCGATGGCCGCGATACACCGGCTCGCCGCGGACGACGGCGCTCCCGAGCACGCCCTCTGACCCGGACCACCGCACCCCTGCCGAGGAGGCCCTGCCCGTGACCCCCCGCCCCCCGTCCGACGACAGCCCCGAGAAGAACGGCACCAGCGCGAAGAAGACCGCGTCCGCCGCCAAGAAGACGGCCGCCACCGAGAAGAAGGCAGCGGCGAAGAAGTCCGCGGTGAAGAAGTCCGCCGCTGGGAAACCGGTGGCCAAGAAGGCGCCCGCCAAGAAACCGGTCGCAAAGAAGACGGTCGCCAAGAAAGAGGTCACAAAGAAGGCCGTCGCCAAGAAGGCCGTCGTCGGCAACGGCTCCGCCGTCCTGGAGCCCGGGGACCGCGAGCGGCTGCTCGGCGGCACGCATCACGACCCGCACGGAGTGCTCGGCGCACACCCGGTGCCCGGCGGCGTGGCGTTCCGGGCGCTGCGCCCGTACGCGCTGTCGGTGACCGTCGTCATGGAGGACCTGCGGGCCGAGCTGCACGACGACGGCGACGGCTTCTTCTCCGGCGTACTGCCGCTGCGCGCGGTCCCGGAGGCGTACCGGCTGGTCATCGCGTACGAGGGGTCGGTCCAGGAGACCGAGGACGCGTACCGTTTCCTGCCCGCGATCGGCGAGTTCGACCTGCATCTGCTCGGCGAGGGGCGCCACGAGCAGCTGTGGAAGGCCCTGGGCGCCGAGCCGATGGTGCACCAGGGCGTGACGGGCACCCGCTTCACGGTGTGGGCGCCGAACGCACAGGGCGTACGGCTGGCGGGCACCTTCAACTTCTGGGACGGCACGGGATATCCGATGCGCTCGCTCGGCGGCTCCGGGGTGTGGGAGCTGTTCGTGCCGGCGATCGGCGAGGGCGAGCTGTACAAGTTCGACATCACCCGCCCCGACGGCACGCACACGCTGCGCGCCGACCCGATGGCCCGGCGTACCGAGACCCCGCCCAACACGTCGTCGATCGTGCACGCCTCGCACCACACCTGGCGGGACGAGGACTGGATGAGCGGGCGCGCGCTGAAGCCCGCCCATGAGGCCGCGTTCTCGGTGTACGAGGTCCATCTGCCCTCCTGGCGGCCGGGACTGACCTACCGCCAGCTTGCCGATCAACTCCCGGCGTACGTCGCCGACCTGGGCTTCACCCACGTCGAGTTGATGCCCGTCGCCGAGCACCCCTTCGGCGGCTCCTGGGGCTACCAGGTCACCGGCTTCTACGCCCCCACCGCCCGCCTCGGCACCCCCGACGACTTCAAGTACCTCGTCGACTCCCTGCACCGGGCCGGTATCGGCGTCCTGATGGACTGGGTGCCCGCGCACTTCCCGCGCGACGACTGGGCGCTCGCCGAGTTCGACGGACGGCCCCTGTACGAGCACGAGGACCCGCTGCGCGCCGCGCACCCCGACTGGGGCACCCTGGAGTTCGACTACGGCCGCCGCGAGGTCCGCAACTTCCTTGTCGCCAACGCCGTGTACTGGTGCGAGGAGTTCCACATCGACGGCCTGCGCGTCGACGCCGTCGCCTCCATGCTCTACCTCGACTACTCGCGCGAGCCGGGCCAGTGGGCACCCAACGAGCACGGCGGCCGGGAGAACCTCGACGCCGTCGCCTTCCTCCAGGAGATGAACGCCACCGTCTACCGGCGCAACCCGGGCGTGGTCACCATCGCCGAGGAGTCCACCGCCTGGGACGGCGTCACCCGGGCCACCCATCACTCCGGGCCCGGCGGCTTCGGCGGGCTCGGCTTCGGGCTGAAGTGGAACATGGGCTGGATGCATGACTCGCTCGGCTATGTGCAGCACGAGCCGGTCCATCGCCGGTACCACCACCACGAGATGACCTTCTCGATGGTGTATGCCTACAGCGAGAACTACGTCCTGCCCATCTCCCACGACGAGGTGGTGCACGGCAAGCGCTCCCTGGTCTCGAAGATGCCGGGCGACTGGTGGCAGCAGCGGGCCAACCTGCGCGCCTACCTCGCCTTCATGTGGTCCCACCCCGGCAAGCAACTCCTGTTCATGGGGCAGGAGTTCGCCCAGGGTGCGGAATGGTCCGAGGCGCACGGTCCCGACTGGTGGCTGCTCGATCCCGCGTACGGCGCCGAGGCCGACCATCGCGGTGTACGGGATCTCGTGCGCGACCTGAACACCGTCTACCGGCACACTCCTGCCCTCTGGCAACGGGACACCGAAGCAGCCGGGTTCGCCTGGATCGCCGGGGAAGCCGCCGAGGACAACGTCTTCGCCTTCCTCCGCTTCGACGCCGAGGGCTCCCCGTTGCTGGCGGTGTCGAACTTCTCGCCCGTTGTCCGGCACGAGTACCGGCTCGGGGTGCCCGATGACGTGCCCGCCTGGCACGAGGTCCTCAACACCGACCTCACCCGCTACGGCGGCACCGACGTCCGCAACCTCGACCCCCTGAAACCGGACCCCCAGCCGTGGCACGGCCGCGCGGCCAGCATCCGCCTGACGCTGCCGCCCCTGGCCACGGTGTGGCTGCGGCCGGCGTAGGACCTGGGGGCTGCCGCCCCCAGACCCCCGCTTCGGCCTGAACGGCCTCGTCCTCAAACTCCCCCACTCTCGGCTTCGCTCGAGCGGGGGGACCCCCACGACGGGCTAAAGACTTAGCCCCTCCGGCAGCTCCCCCGTGTACAGCACCCCCAACGCCTGCGTGGCCCGAGTCAGCGCGACGTACAGATCACTCGTCCCGTAAAGCCCAGGCTCCACCACCAACACCGAGTCGAACTCGAGCCCCTTCGACTGCCGGGGATCAAGGAGCACCACGGCCCGGGTGAGATCGGGCTCCTCCCCGGCCGAGACCCCGTCCAGCACGGCGGCCAGCGCCTCGTGAAGTGAACGAGGAGCGATCACCGCAAGCCGTCCCTCGGCGGGAGTGAGCTCGGCGACGGCCTTGGCCACCGCTCCGGACAGGTCGCCCCCGGCGTCCCGCACCCACGGCCGTACCCCCGTCGACCGCACAGAACTCGGCGGCTCGAAATCGGCCCGCTCGGCCCGCAGCACACCGGCCGCAAGGTCCATGATCTCGGACGGGGTGCGGTAGTTGACGGCGAGGCGGGTGTGCTCCCAGCGGTCCTCGACATACGGGGCGAGGATCTCGGCCCACGAGCCGACACCCGCCGCCTCGGAGGTCTGCGCGGGGTCACCGACGAGCGTCATCGACCGGGTCGGCGACCGCCGCATGAGCAACCGCCAGGCCATCGGCGACAGTTCCTGCGCCTCGTCGACGATGATGTGCCCGAACGCCCAGGTGCGGTCGGCCGCCGCGCGCTCGGCGGCGCTGCGGTGATCGTCCTCCTCGTGCCGCTCGGCGAACCGCTCCGCGTCGATGATGTCGTGCGCGGACAGAACCTCGGAGTCCTCCTCGTCCTTGTCGTCGAACTCGTAGGTACGGGAGGCGAACGAGACGTCCAACACACCCTGGGCGTAAGCGATCTGGCTGCGCCGCTCGCGATCGGCGAGCGCCTTCGTCACGCGGTCGTCCTCCCCGAGGAGTTCGGCGGCCTCGTCGAGCAGCGGTACGTCGGCCGTGGTCCAGGCCAGGGTGACGGGACGCCGGATCGCGTCCGCGTCCTCCTGCGGCAGATGGCCGTCGGGCTCGGCGAGGAAGTCCTCGACCAGCCGCTGCGGGGTCAGGCGCGGCCACAACTGGTCGATGGCCGACCAGACTTCGGGGTTCTCGGCCAGTTCGTCGCGGATCTGGGTGATGTCACTGGGGTCGAGGAGGTTGGAGCCGTCGAACGGGTCGGTGCCGATGCGTTCGGCGACCATGTCCGTGAGCGCGTTGAGGATGTGGCCCTCGAAGTACTCGCGTGCCACGTTGTGCGGAAGATCCGCCTCACGGGTGCGCTCGCGGGCGACCCGGACGAGCCCGGCGTCGAGCATCAGGATCTCCCGGTCGTGCTCGATCGCGATCACCGGATCGGGCAGCGCCTGCCGGTCGCGTACGACGGCGGCGAGCACCTCGGCCATCCCCGCGCGGCCCTTCACGGCGGCCGCCCGGGGCGCGTCGGCGGCCGTCGCCTTCACGCCGGGGAACAGCTCGCCGACGGTCGCGAGCAGCACGCCCGTCTCGCCGAGCGAGGGCAGCACCTCGCCGATGTAGCCGAGGAAGGCGGGGTTGGGGCCGACGATGAGGACGGCCCGCTTGGCGAGCAGTTCGCGGTGCTCGTACAGCAGAAACGCGGCCCTGTGGAGGGCGACGGCCGTCTTCCCCGTCCCCGGGCCGCCCTCCACGACCATCACGCCCCGGTGCGGCGCGCGGATGATGCGGTCCTGCTCGGCCTGGATGGTCTGCACGATGTCGCTCATCCGGCCGGTGCGCGCCGAGTTGAGCGCGGCGAGCAGGACGGCGTCGCCGGTGCGGTCCTCGTGCCCGGTCCGCTCCTGGTCGCCGAGGTCGAGGATCTCGTCGTGCAGGTCGGCGACCCGGCGGCCGTCGGTGGTGATGTGCCGACGGCGGCGCAGCCCCATCGGGGTGTGTCCGGTGGCGAGGTAGAAGGGGCGGGCGACCGGTGCCCGCCAGTCGATCAGCATCGGAGTGTGCTCGACGTCGTCGGCGCGGATGCCGATGCGGCCGATGTGATGGGTGGTGCCCGTGGTCAGGTCGATCCTGCCGAAGCAGAGCGATCCGTCCACGGCGTTCAGCGCGGCCAGCAGCCCGGAGCGCTCGGCGACGAGGATGTCCCGCTCCAGCCTGGCCTGCATCGGTGTGTTGCCCTGCGCCAGCGCGTCCGCCACGGAGGCCTCGGTGCCGCCGCGCAGGGCGTCGACGCGCTTGTACAGCACGTCAATGAATTCCTGCTCAAGCCGCAATTCACCATCGGTAAATTCGGTGTTTGACACTTCCGCTCCCGCCCGGATATACTGCGCCTACTGAACTTCTTCGCGACCCAGCACCATTAAGCCCGACAGTCTGAAGTCGCGAACCATTCAATATACGCAGAGAAATCCCCCGAGCACAATTGCCCGGGGGATTTCTTCGTCACGGGCCCGCACCCCGCCCACGTGGCCTGCGTCGTCAGCGTCACATCACGTCGGCGAGCTCCTCCAGCAGCCGCCGCTTGGACCGAGCGCCCACCATCGACCGCACCGGCTCGCCGCCGCGGAACACCATGAACGTGGGCATCGAGAGCACGCCGTACGCGAGCGTGGTCTCCGGGTTGGTGTCCACGTCGAGCTGGACGACCTTGATCCGGTCCCCTTCCTCGAAGGCGAGGTCGCGCAGCACCGGCCCCATCTGCCGGCACGGCGGACACCAGTCGGCCGTGAACTCCACCAGCACGGGCAGCTCCGCCCCGATCACCTCCGCCTCGAAGTCCCCGTCGCTCACTTCGGCCACGCCTGCCGCCTTGATCACCGTGTCTGCCCTCCCAGTTCGCATGTCGGCTCCGGACCCCCCGGAACCTCCGCATCGGCCGCCAGTTCGTCGCGGGCCCGCTCGGCCCGCGCCAGCTGCTCGCCGACCTGCGCACGCACCGACAGCAACTCGTCGATCAGCGCGTCGAGTTCGCCGAGCTTGCGGCGGTAGACGGCGAGCGAGGCGGGGCACGAGTCGCCCTCCGGGTGCCCGGCCCGCAGACACTCCACGAAGGGGCGCGTCTCCTCCAGGTCGAACCCGAAGTCCTGGAGCGTCCTGATCTGCCGCAGCAGCTTCAGGTCGTCCTCGTCGTACGTGCGGTACCCGTTCTCGCCGCGCCGCGCGGGCAGCAGCCCCCGCGACTCGTAGTACCGCAGCGTCCGCGTGGTGGTCCCGGCACGTTCCGCCAGCTCGCCGATTCGCATGAGCCGACCGTAATCCTTGACGCCGACGTCAAGGCAAGGGCGGCAGCATCAGGGCAAGGGCGGCAGCAGCGGCTTGCGGACCACCGGGGAGGACAGGACGATCGACGTCGTCGTACGGCCCAGGGCGGAGGTCTGTTCCAGGACGTTCTCCAGGTGGATCGTGTCCTCGACGGCGACCTTGAGGATCCAGCAGTCCTCGCCGACGACGTGGTGCACCTCGATGACCTCGGGGCGGTCGAGCAGCTCCAGGGTGCGGGGGTGCTTGAGGGTGTAGCCGCCGTGCGGATTGACGCGGATGAAGGCCTGGATGCCGTACCCGAGGCGGGACGGCGAGACATGGGCGCCGTATCCCGTGACCGCTCCGGCGGACTCCAGTCGGCGCACGCGCTCGGCGACGGCCGCCGGGGACAGCCGGACCCGGCGGCCCAGCTCGCTGAGCCTGATCCGGCCGTCGCTCTGCAGCAGCTCCAGGATCTGCCGGTCCAGCGCGTCGAAGGCCACCGACGTTTCGTTGGCGGCGGCTCGCAGATGCCGTGGTTCTTTCGGTGCCGCGGCCGGATCTCCCATGACTCCCCCTTCAAAGCTCACGTGTCCCTCGGGAGAATTATCACCACAGGGCCGGAGCACAGCGAATCGGATAACGGGGAGGACGTCGTGCGCGACGTATTGGTCATAGGCGGAAACCGGTATTTCGGGAAGCGGCTGATAACGCGCCTGCTGGCCGCCGGAGACCGGGTCACCGTCCTCAATCGCGGCTCGTCCGCACCCCCCGCCGGAACGGTCCATCTCGTCGCGGACCGGAATGACGGGAATTCCCTGGAGAAGGCACTGGGTTCACGGACTTTCGACGTCGTCGTCGACCAGGTCCTCTACACACCGCGGCAGGCGGAGATCGCCCGACGGGTCTTCGCCGGCCGCACCGGGCGGTACGTCATGACGTCCACCGTCGAGGTGTACGAATACGAGAACACGGCCTCGGGCGATCTCGTACGGGAGGACGCCGTGGATCCTCATACGGTCGCCGTCGACCTCGAACTCCCCTGGGAGGACCCGGAGTTCCTCGACGCCCACTACGGCGAGGGCAAGCGGCAGGCCGAGGCGGTCCTCGCGGCCGACCCCGCGTTTCCGTACGTCGCCGTGCGCGTCGCCCATGTGCTGGGCGGGGCCGACGACTTCACCGGCCGCGTCGACCACTACGTCTCCCGCATCCGCTCCGGCGAGCCCATCGCCGTACCCGCCGTGAACCACCCGGCGACCTACATCCACGTCGAGGAGATCGCGGACTTCCTGGTGTGGGCGGCGGGTGCGGACTTCACCGGACCGGTGAACGCGGCGTCCCACGGGCGGCTCTCCACCGAGGAGTTGTGCCAGGCCGTGGCCGCGCACCTGCCGGGCGGGAGGACCGTGTTCCGGAGTGTCGAGGTCGGGGAGGTCTCGCCGTTCTCCTTCACCCGCTCGTACGGGATGGACAACTCCCGGGCCACGAAGCTCGGTTTCACCTTCGGCGAGGCACGGGACTGGCTGCCGCGCGCTGTCGCCGAGACGCTGGGAAAGGTCAACTGACATGAATTACCGCACAATTGGAGACTTCCGGGTCGGCCCGATCGGGCTCGGCGCAATGCCCCTGTCCATCGAGGGGCGTCCCGACGAGACGCGGGCGATGGCCACGGTGCACGCCGCTCTCGACGCGGGCGTGACGCTGCTGGACACCGCGGACTCCTACCACCTGCCGGGTGACGAGCCCGGCCACAACGAGCTGCTCGTGGCCCGAGCCCTTGCGGCGTACGGCGGCGACACCGGCGACGTGCTGGTGACCACGAAGGGCGGCCGGGGCAGACCCGCCGACGGCAGCTGGACGGTGACGGGTTCGCCGTCCCATCTCAAGGCCGCGGCGGAGGCCTCCCTCAAGCGGCTCGGCGTGGAGGCGATCGGCCTCTACCAGCTGCACAAGCCCGACCCGGCCGTCCCGTTCGAGGAGTCGGTGGGCGCCCTGCGCGACCTCATCGACGAGGGCAAGATCCGCTTCGCCGGTATCTCCAACACGGACACCGGGCAGATCCGACAGGCCCGTGCGATCCTCGGCGACCGCCTCGTCTCGGTCCAGAACCAGTACTCGCCCGCCGTCCGGGACAGCGAGGCCGAACTCCGGCTCTGCGCCGAGCTGGGCATCGCGTTCCTGCCGTGGAGCCCGCTGGGCGGGATCTCCCGGAGCTCGCTGGACGGCCCCTCGCAGCTGGAGCCGGAGGGCTTCGGCGCCTTCCACGCGGTGGCCCGCGAGCACGGCGTGAGCCCTCAACAGGTGTGCCTGGCCTGGCTGTTGGCGCTCTCCCCTACGGTCGTTCCGATTCCGGGGGCCAGTCGTCCCGAGACCATCCGGGACTCGGCGGGGGCCGCGGACCTGCTACTCCGGGCCCAGGAAATCCGCCGACTGGACGCCGCGGTGGGGCGCCCCTGAACCAGCCGTCCCCGTCGCCCCCGTCGTCGTCCTCTCCGGGGTCGACGAGGGCGCGCCTTCCCGTGCGCGAGGTCGCGCGGACATTCCGGCCACGGCCGCCCCCGCGACGGCGAGCAGCCCGGCCGCCACCCAGAAAGCGCCCTCGACCCCGGCCCCGAAGAAGACGCTGCCGAGGAGCGCGACCCCGAGGGTGGATCCGAGCTGCTGCACCGCGTTGAGCAGCCCGGCCGCCGATCCGGTCTCGTGCGGGCGGACCCGGTGCAGCGCCGTGGTGAAGAAGGGCACGGCGAACAGCCCCTGCCCCAGCCCGCACACGGCGAGCGCGGCGAGCAGCGGCCACGGGTAGCCGGCGGCCGGTGCGGCGGCGTATACGGCGATGGCGCCGAGGACGCCCGCGAGGAGGGCGCCGAGGCCCACGTACATCATCCGGGCTCCGTAGCGCGGCACCAGGCGCGTGCCCGCGGTCCACGACGCGAGGGCCATCGCGCAGGACCAGGGCAGCAGCGTCAGTCCCGCCGCCAACACGCCGACATGCGTGCGTAGTTGGAGCTGGATCACCACGACCAGCATCAGTCCGCCGACCACGGCGAAGAACAGCAGAGAGCAGAGCAGCGCGGCGGAGAATCCCCGGTCGGCGAAGAGGCTCGGCTCGACGAGGGGGCTGAGCGCGCGACGGGACCGGCGGCGCTGCTGGAGCACGAGGACGGCGAGGAGTGCGGTCGAGGCAGCCCAAGTCGTCGTATACGTACGGTAGTCGGCGGCTTGGATCAGGGGGTACGTCAGCAGCCCGACCGCCCCGGCCACCAGCACCGTGCCGACGAGGTCCAGTCGGGGCCGCCGTGCCGACCGGTCCTCCCTGAGCAGCGGGGTCGCGAGCAGCACAGCGACGGCGAGCGGCACATTGACGAGGAACACCGCACGCCAGGAGGCGACATGCGTCAGTACTGCTCCGGCCACCGGCCCGCAGACGGCCGCGAGACCCATCACCGGGCCGATGCTGCCCATGGCCCGGGCCAGTTCGTCGCCGGTGAACATGGCGCGGATCAGCCCGATGGTCTGCGGCACAACCAGCGCCGCGGCGGCCCCCTGTACCGCGCGGGCGGCGATCAGCGGTCCGGCAGCGGGCGCGAACACACAGGCCAGCGAGGCGAGTCCGAACCCGGCGACACCGATGGCGAACACCCGCCGACGCCCCACGATGTCACCGAGCCGCCCGCCCGCGATCAACAGCACCGCGAACGGCAGGGTGTACGCGGCGCCGTACCACTGGATGTCGGAGACGGGACCGCCGAGGTCGGCGTGGATGGCCGGGGCGGCCACGGTCATGATCGTGGCGTCGAGCAGGTTCATCGCCTCGGCGACCAGCAGGACGGCGAGCGCGGCCCAGCGGCGCGGGTACGCGCTCACAGCGGGCGGAGTCAGGAGCGGCGGCGGGGTCATCGGCGGATTCCTCCGGTACGTCGACGGGGGCGCCGTCCGGCGGTGACGTCTCGCGCGGCGGCGGCGCGTTCGTCGTAGAGCCTGCGGGAGCGTACTGTCGGTGTTCCACATCTGACGCGGAGCCTGTGGATTTCTTCCATCAGAAGCCACTGGATGAAGGATCACGCCATGCTCGACGACATCGACCGCGGTCTGGTGCACGCGCTGCACCTCGACGGCAGGGCGCCGTTCAGCCGGATCGGTGCCGTCCTCGGTGTATCGACACAGACCGTGGCGCGGCGCTATCGGCGGCTGTGCGCGGAGGCGTCACTGCGGGTTGTCGGGCTCGCCGATCCGGGGCGCGCCGGGCGGATCCAGTGGCTGCTGCGGCTGACCGCGGGCCCGCACGCCGCACAGGACCTCGCGCACGCGCTGGCCCGCCGGGCGGACACCTCCTGGGTCAGGCTCGCGTCGGGCGGTACGGAGATCCTGGCCGTGGTGCGGACACCGGCCGACGCCTCCGACGGGCACGCGCTGTTGCTGCACGACATTCCGCGCACGGCCGGGATCACCGCCGTCTCGGCGCACTGTCTGCTCCACACCTACCTGGGCGGGCCGACGGCCTGGGGCGGCCGGGCGGGCGCCCTGAGCGAGCGCCAGGAACGTCAACTGGTGGCGGAGAGCGGTGAGTCGACCGAGGCTCGGCCGCTCACCGACGCCGACCGCACCCTGCTCGACGCCCTTCAGCACGACGGCCGGGCGAGCCATGCCGAGCTGGCCGCGGCCACCGGATGGTCCCCGGCCACGGTCGCCCGCCGGCTGGCCGAACTCCGGTCCTCGGGCGCCCTGTTCTTCGACGTCGACATGGACGACACGCTGCTGGGCGCCACCGCCCAGGCCCTGCTGTGGATGTCGGTCGTCCCGGCGCACCTCGACACGGTGGCGCGGGCCCTGGCCGGCCACGACGAGCTGGCGTTCGTCGCCGCGACCACCGGCCCCACCAACCTCGTCGCCCAGGCCCTGTGCCCGGACCCGGCCGCGTTGCACGACTACCTGACCCGCCGCCTCGGCTCCCTGGAGGCGATCCGCGCGGTGGAGAGTGCCCCGGTGCTGCGCACGATCAAGGCGGCGGGCCCTCTGCGACCCACCGCCCCGACCGTTCGCGGCGCGTCCCCCAACCGCCGCGCGACCCGCTGAAGCGGGCCGGACCAGGGCTCAACTTCGAAGGGGTGCCGTCGAGTTGAGCCCGGCGAGCCGATCCCCCGTGGCCCCGTGCCCCCCGTCTCCCCCGAACCCCCGCTCCCCTGCGCCCCCCCGTCACCCCCGTCCCCTCAACCGCTCCCGTCCCCCAGCGCGCCCGTGGTCTCGGCCGCCGAAGGCTCGCCCCCAAGCCAGCACTGCCCGCTCGATCCCCCGCCGGCACAGCCCCGTACAAGGTGCGGCCCGGCCGCCGCCGTACGCCCGGTGAGCAGCAGGAGGAGGGCGGAGATGGGACCGCTGATCTCCTCGCCCTCGCCACGGGCCCACTCGACGTCGGTGGCGACGAGGCGGGCGCGCGGGAGCGGCCACGGGCGGGGCGGGAAGCGCATCGCCCACACCCGTTCGGCGGCGTCGCGGGCCGCGATGGCGGGCATGACGCGGTCCCGGCCGAGCGCCAGAGCGATGTCCTGGCCGTGGACGAGGACGTCGAGAAGCGGTTCGCGCGGGGTCGTACCGGGCGCGAGGCGGCGGGAGCCGATGATCGAGCGGAGGTTGGCGACGGTCTCCTCGACGGGCAGCGCGGCCTCGCGGACCGCCGAGTCGTGGATCATGCGGTCGACGTTCCCGCGGGCGCGGACGAATTCCCGTATGACCGCCGCGTACGAGTAGCGTGCCGCGACGGTCAGATGTGCGGCGACGTCCCGCACCCGCCAGTCCCCGCACCGTGTGGGAGTCGCCCACTCCTCGGGGCTCAGCCCCTCCAACAGATCGGCCAGGCTTGCCCGTTCGCGGTCGACGAGCTGCCAGCGCTCATCCGTCCCGAGTACGACGCCCATGGGAATCACCCACTCAAGTGGTAAGCTTCTCTGACCAAATTAGTCAGAGATTCTGACCAGTGTCAAGGCGGAAGCGACATCACAGAGGAGTGTTTCGACGATGGTGACGGAGAGCGAGCTCAACACGGGCGTGCTCCTGTTCCTCCCGTACCGGGCCCTGGAGAATCGTGTCTTCGCCGCTCTCGCCGACGCGGGCTTCGACGATTTCACCCCCGCCCAGGCCCGGGTGCTTCAGCGCATCGGCCCGGACGGCACGCGGCTGACGGAGCTGGCCGAACAGGCCCAGATCACCAAGCAGACCGCGGGCTTCCTGGTCGACCAGCTGGAGAAGGCGGGCTATGTACGACGGATGCCGGACCCGACGGACAAGCGGGCCCGGCTGGTGTGCGGGGCGGAGCGCGCCTGGGCGGCCAAGGAGGTCGCCGACGCGGTGGTCGCCGAGGTCGAGAAGGAGTGGGAGGACCACCTCGGCAAGCGGCGCATGACGCAGCTACGGCAGGCACTGACGCTGCTGCGGGACATCACGGACCCGTGGGCCTGACTCCGGCCCACGGGTCCATTCGTACAGCGGTCGGTGCCCCTAGACCATGACCCCCGCGGACTCCTCCACCTCCAGCAGTGAGGCGCTGTGCCGCTCCTCCTCGAACGCCTTGCGTCCGCCCCGCAGCCCGAACAGGCGCTTGGCGAGGGCGATGTAGAGCACGGCGAGGATGTTGAGGACGAGCGTGGCGATCTTCAAGTAGCTGACGTGCTCGGTGAGTTCGTAGATCTCCAGCGGGAGGAACGCGGCGGTGGCGACCACCGTCAGGTACTCCGCCCAGCGCTTGGCGTACCAGAGGCCGACGGCCTCGACCAGTTCGATGACGGCGTACGCGAGAAGCAGCGCGGCCACCAGCATCAGGGTGGAGTGCTTGTAGTCGAAGGTCTTCTGGATGGTGCCGACCACGGGCGCGTGGTCGAGGTCGTAGTGGAAGTGCCTGAAGACCGGCCTGAGGACGTCGAGGTACTCGTCGAAGAGCCGGCGCACCGAGTCCTGGCTGTTGCTGAACTTCCAGACGGCCACCGCGACCAGCACGATGAACACGCCGCGCACGGCCCGCTCGATCGCCAGGAAGCGCAGGATGAACAGGTCGCGCAGCACCTTGCCGCGCGGGACGAGCGGGGCGTCGGCGGCCGGCCCCGAGCCGTGCGGCTCGCCGAGCGCGAAGTCGCCGCAGCGCAGGCACCGCCAGACCTCACCGAGCGCGGTGTCGGCGTGCAGCCGCACCCGCAGGCGGGGGTCGTCGGGTGCGTACGTCACATGGCCGCGCCGCGCGCATGTCCGCCGGTCCCAGTCGATCTTCATAACTCCCGCTGCCCTTCGCAGAACGCCGTACTCCGCAGAACGTGCCGTGCCGCACCGGTCGGTCCGGCACGGCTCGGCACGGTAGTGCATGTTGCACGAGACGACGATCTCGGGGGTTTGGGTTCCCGGCGGCTTCAGCGCGCCGCACTCTCCGCCGGTTCGCGTTCCTCTGCGGAGGCGTCGGAGGCCGCCTGCTCGGCATCCGCCGTACGCCCCTTGCGCGGCAGCAGGAAGCCCACCAGCACGGTCCCCACGCCGAGGACCACCGCGCCGACCAGGCTGGTGTGGGCGACGGAGTCCGCGAAGGAGGAGCCGACGGCATCCGCCATCTGGCGTGCGCCCTGGGCGAGTTGGTCGGCCTGCGCCTTCAGCTGCGCGGCCTGCTGGGTGCTGCTCGCGTGGGCGGCCTGCTCGCCGAGCTGCCGGGCCTTGTCGCCGATGCCCTGGGCCACCGCGTAACCGGCGCCGACCGAGTCCTGCGCCTGGCCGAGGGCGTTCGCGGGAAGCCTGCTGCCCGCCGTGGCGTCCGAGAGGTGCGAGGAGTACGAACTCGCCAGCACGGAACCGAGGATGGCGATGCCGAGCGAGCCGCCGAGTTCCAGCGAGGTGTCGTTGACCGCGCCACCGACGCCGAGTTCGGCCTCGGGGAACGAGCCCATGATGGCGTCCGTGCAGGGCGAGAGCGCGAGCCCGATCGCGAGGCCGAGGATGACCAGGGGCAGTACGAAGTCGCCGTACGTCGACGCCGCGTCCACCTGGGTGAGCAGTGCGAGGGCCGCGGTGCCGCCGACCATGCCCGCGGTCACCGTGATCCTCATGCCGATGCGCGGGGTGAGGTAGCCGGTGAGTGCCGAGCCGACGAAGACCGCCCCGGCGAGCGGCAGCATCCGTATGCCGGTGTCCAACGCGTCGTATCCCAGGACGAATTGGAGGTGCTGCGTGAGGTAGTAGAAGGCGCCGAAGACGGCGAGGAAGAAGAGTGCGACGGCGAGGTTCGAGCCGGCGAACCGGCGCTGCGCGAAGCGGCGTACGTCGAGGACGGGGCGCGGGTGGCGCAGCTCCCAGACGACGAAGAGCACGAATCCTGCGCCCGCGACGACCGCCGCCGTGATCGCCTTGACGCCCCAGCCGAAGTGCGGGCCCTCGATGATCATGTAGACGAGCGCGCCGATCCACACCACCGACAGGAGCCCGCCGACGAAGTCGATGCGGTTGTGGTGCGCGGCCTTCGACGGCGGTACGAGGACGAGGGCGCCGACGATGGCGACGGCGGCGATGGGCACGTTGATCAGGAACGTGGACGACCAGCCGTGGTGCTCCAGGAGCGCGCCCGCGACCAACGGGCCCGCCGCGATGGCGAGTCCGGCGGTGGCGGTCCACAGGGTGATCGCCTTGGCCCGCTCCGCGCGCGGGAAGGTCGCGGCGAGCAGGGAGAGCGTGGCGGGCATGATCAGCGCGGCGCCGACGCCCATCACGGCACGGGCCGCGATGACCCCCGTGGAACTGTCGACGAGGGAGCCCGCGACCGCCCCGCCGCCGAAGACGACGAGCCCGAGCAGGAGCGCGCCGCGACGGCTGTACTTGTCGCCGATCGCTCCGAGCAGCAGCATCAGCGCGGCGTACGGGACGGTGTAGCCGTCGATGACCCACTGCAGGTCCGCGCTGGACAGGCCCAGGTCCTGGGTCATGTCGGGTGCGGCGACCGTGAGGGCGGTGTTCGCCATCACGATGATCAGCAGGCTGAGGCAGAGCACGAGCAGTGCCCACCAGCGCCGGGCGTAGGGCCGGTCCATCCTCTCGACCGGTTCGTTGATGACGAGATGCATGGGTACGGGTCGCCCCTTCTCGATCGGCGGGCGCGGCGGTCGGCCGGCACGGGAACTTGCACAGTGGCGTGCAATTGCACAACCATGCGCAATGTACGTCGACTGCACAGCACTGTGCAAATGGAGGAGGTGGAGGCCTTGTGGACGAGAGGACGCGGGCCGGCGAACGGCGTGCAGAATGGCTGTCATGACCACGGGTAGCCCCAGCCGCGCGGATGTGAACCGCCGCCGCATCCTCGACGTCGCCCTCGCCGAGCTGCTGCGCGACCCCGACGCGTCCATGGACCAGATCGCGCGGGCCGCGGGGGTCGTACGGCGCACCGTGTACGGGCACTTCCAGAACCGCGAGGCCCTGGTCGGCGCTCTGGTCGACGAGGCGGTGGAGACCGTGGCGGCGGCGCACGCGGCCGGCCGCGAAGGGGTCGCGGACCCGGCGGAGTCGCTCGCCCGTTCCACGCTCGCCGTCTGGGAGATCGCCGACCGCTACCGGCTGCTGGTCGCGCTCGCCCAGCGCAGCGTCACCATGCAGGGCATCCGCGACCGGCTCACCCCCGTCCGCGAGGCCTGCGTCGAGACCCTCCGGCGCGGCCTGGACCAGGGCGTGTTCGAGTCACCACTGCCGCCGGGCGCCCTGGCCTACGTACACGAGCAGTCGCTGTTCGCGCTCATGGAGGCGGTGAACGACGGCCTGCTGGCAGCGGAAGAGGCGGGCCGCTCCGCCGCGGTCACCATGCTGACCGCGGCGGGCGTACCCGCCTCTCGTGCCACCGAGCTGGTGGCGAAGCTGAGCGACTGAGCGTCGCTGAGCTGGGGACCGAGCGGCCGGGCCTACGGGGGAGTGACCCAGCCGCTCGGGGCTGTGGGGGTGGCAGACCCCGGGGAACTACGCCTTGGCGAGTTCCTTCTCGCCGCCCTGCTCCGGCACCGCCGCCCGGGCGTCGTCCTCGTCGTCGTCCAGCAGGGTCTTCTCGTCGAAGGGCAGCTCGCCGGCGAGGACACGGTTCACACGGTCCTTGTCGACCTCGCCGGTCCAGGTGCCGATGAGGAGGGTGGCCACCGCGTTGCCCGCGAAGTTGGTGACGGCGCGGGCCTCGCTCATGAAGCGGTCGATGCCGATGATCAGGCCGACGCCGTCCACCAGGGCGGGCTTGTGCGACTGCAGACCACTGGCCAGGACGGCGATACCGGATCCTGAGACACCGGCCGCGCCCTTCGAGGCGACCATCATGAAGAGCAGCAGCCCGATCTGCTGGCCGATGCCCATCGGCTGGTCCATCGCGTCGGCGATGAACAGCGAGGCCATGGTCAGGTAGATCATCGTGCCGTCAAGGTTGAAGGAGTAGCCCGTCGGCACGGTGATACCGACGACCGGACGGCCGACTCCCAGGTGCTCCATCTTCGCGATGAGCCGCGGCAGCGCGGACTCGGACGACGAGGTGGAGACGATCAGCAGGAACTCCCGGCCGAGGTACTTCAGCAGCTGGAAGATGCTCACCTTGGCCACGAGCTTCGTCAGCGTGCCGAGCACGACGACGACGAACAGCAGACAGGTGACGTAGAAGCCGAGCATGATCGTGACGAGCGCCTTCAGCGCGTCCATCCCGGTCTCGCCGATCACGGCCGCCATCGCACCGAAGGCACCGATGGGCGCGGCCCACATGATCATGCCGAGGACCCGGAAGACCAGCTTCTGGATGTGCTCGACCCCACGCAGGATCGGCTCACCGGAGCGCCCCATGGCCTGCAGCGCGAACCCGACGAGCAGCGCCACGAGGAGGGTCTGGAGCACCGTCTCCGAGGTGAAGGCCGAGACGAACGTGGTCGGGATGATCCCGAGCAGGAAGTCGACGGGCCCCTCGGCGGCCTTCGCCGCCTGCTCGTGCCCGACGCCCTTGACGGCCTCGGTCAGGTGCATCCCGCTGCCCGGGTGGATGATGTTGCCGACCACCAGGCCGATGGCGAGCGCCACGAAGGACATGGCGATGAAGTAGCCGAGCGCGAGCCCTCCGACCTTGCCGACCTGGGCGGCCTTCCGTACGGAGCCGACACCGAGCACGATCGTGCAGAAGATGATCGGCGAGATCATCATCTTGATCAGCGAGACGAAGCCCGTGCCGATCGGCTTGAGCTCCTTGGCGAAGTCCGGCGCGGCGAAGCCGACGGCGATACCGAGGAGCACCGCGATGATCACGGCGATGTAGAGGTAGTGGGTGCGGTCCCGCTTCCCAGCGGGTGCGGCAGGTGCCGTTCGGGCGGTGCTGGCCACGGCTGGCCTCCTTGACGACGACGTCGGCATCATTCCGGCGTGCGGCTCACGTCCGGCGGAACCCGGAGTGCGGCTCGCTTCCGGGAGGGGATCCGAAACGGGAACCTGAATCCCGTGTCGGGCCGGGAAAATCGATCCCGGGATGCGGTGACTATCTCCCGGCCTGTGAGGGCGGTCACCCTTCCGTTCATTTAGTTCACGCATGAGCGCAGGGGCACACTGATGGCATGCGCCTCCCCCGCGTTCCCCGACCTCGCAGCCTGGCCGGTCAGCTCTTCGGCATGCAGGCCGTGCTGATCGCGGTCCTCGTCGCCGGGTACGCGCTGTTCACGTACGTCAGCGACCGCAGCCAGGCCGAGGACGCGGCGGCCCGCCAGGCCACGGCCGTCGCCCGGTCCGTGGCGGACGCCCCGTCGGTGCGGGAGGCGATCCGCACCGCGAACCCCACGAAGACCCTCCAGCCGTACGCCCTCCAGGTGCAGCGGGACACGGACGTGGACTTCATCACGATCATGAACCCGCAGGGCATCCGCTGGACCCACCCCGACAAGAGGCTGATAGGCAAGCACTTCCTGGGCCACATCGGCCCCGCGCTGAAGGGCGTCTCGTTCACGGAGACGTACACGGGCAGCCTCGGCGCGTCCGTGCGCGCCGTCACTCCGGTCTACGACGACGGCGTGATCGTCGGCCTGGTCAGCGCGGGCATCAAGGTCGAGGTGATCACCTCTCGGGTGCAGGACCAGGTCACCGCCCTCATCGGGGTCGCGGCGGGCGCCCTGGCCCTGGGCGGTCTCGGCACGTATGTCATCAACGCCCGGCTGCGCCGCTCGACGCACGGCATGAACGCGGGCGAGCTCAGCCGCATGCACGACTACCACCAGGCCGCCCTGCACGCCGTACGCGAGGGGCTGCTGATGCTGGACGGGCAGTACCGGGTGGCGCTGATCAACGACGGCGGACGGGAGCTGCTCGGGGTGAGCGGCGACGTGGTGGGCCACTCGGTGGCGGAGCTGGGCCTGCCCGCCCCGCTGACCGGCGCGCTGCTGTCGGCGGAGCCGCGGGTGGACGAGGTGCACCTGACCGAGACGGGCGTGCTGGTCGTGAACACCTCCCCGGTGTCCGGCGGCGAACGCCGCGGCACCGTGGTGACTCTGCGCGACGTGACCGAACTCCAGTCGCTGATGGGCGAGTTGGACTCCGAGCGCGGATTCACCCAGGCGCTGCGCTCGCAGGCTCACGAGGCCGCGAACCGGCTCCACACGGTCGTCTCGCTGATCGAGCTGGGCCGCGCGGAGGAGGCCGTCGACTTCGCGACCTCCGAACTGGAACTGGCCCAGGCGCTCACCGACCAGGTGGTCTCGGCGGTCAGCGAGCCGGTCCTCGCCGCGCTGCTGCTGGGCAAGGCGGCCCAGGCGAACGAGCGGGGCGTGGAACTGGTGGTGTCGGAGGACAGCGCCATCGACGACGGCCTCCTGCCCGACTCGCTGCCCGCCCGCGACCTCGTCACCGTCCTCGGCAACCTGATCGACAACGCGGTGGACGCGGCGCAGGGCACGGTGCGCGCCCGCGTCACGGTCACGGCGTTCACGGACGCCGACGGTCTGGTCCTGCGGGTCGCCGACACCGGCGCCGGCGTCGACCCGGCGCACGCCGAGGCCGTCTTCCAGCGCGGCTGGTCGACGAAACCGGCGGGGCCGGGCGGGCGCGGGCTCGGGCTCGCGCTGGTCCGCCAGGCGGTGGCCCGGCACGAGGGGACCTTGACGGTGGCCGAGGCGGCCGGGGGCGGGGCGGAGTTCGAGGTGCGGTTGCCGTTGCCTACGGTGGGCTCGGCGGAGGCGCCGGTGCCGTCCGCGGGTGAAAGGGCCACTGCCGCACCCGTACAAGACCCCCGTGCCGCCCAGCACGCCTTGCCTGGAGGCGACGTATGACCGACACCGGCCCCACCTCCGACCACCCACCGATTCGCGTGCTCGTCGTCGAGGACGACCCCGTCGCCGCCGACGCGCACGTCATGTACGTCGGCCGGGTCCCCGGTTTCACGGCGGTCGGCAAGGCCCATACGGGGGCGGAGGCGCGCCGCGCCCTGGACCGTACGCCGGTGGACCTCCTGCTTCTGGATTTGCACCTGCCCGACGTGCATGGGCTGCAGCTCGCGCGGTCTCTCCGGGCCGCCGGGTACCACGCCGACGTCATAGCGGTGACGTCCGCGCGGGATCTAGCGGTGGTGCGGGAAGGGGTGTCGCTGGGCGTCGTCCAATACGTGCTGAAGCCGTTCACCTTTGCCACGCTGCGGGATCGGCTGGTGCGGTATGCCGAGTTCCACGCCTCGGTGGGCGAGGCGAGCGGCCAGGACGAGGTGGACCGGGCCCTGGCCACGCTGCGCGCCCCCGGTCCGGCCGCCCTGCCGAAGGGCCTGAGCGCCCCGACGCTGGAACGGGTCACACGTGCGCTGCGGGACGCCGCCGAGGGCCTCACGGCGGCGGGCGTCGCCGAGGCGGTCGGCATCTCCCGGATCACGGCCCGGCGTTACCTGGAGCATCTGGTGGACGCGGGCCGGGCGGACCGGAGTCCGCAGTACGGGACTGTCGGGCGGCCGGAGTTGCAGTACCGGTGGGTGAAGGTGCGGGGCTGACGCGGGCGCCGGTCAACGGCGGCGTTGAAGGTGCGGGGCTGACATGGGCGCCGCTCAACGGCGGCGCGGCCGGAGGCGGGTGATCGCCGCGAAGGTCAGGAACGCGGCGAGGGTCCCGAGCGCGAGGCCGGGGTAGTCGGCCCAGTCGGGATCGTCGGGGGCGGGAATCACGGCGTTCGCGAGGCGAGTGACGGCCCACCCGGCCAGCAGCCCGCTCGCGAAGGCGGGCCAGCGATACCGTACGCCCTTGATCACGTCGTCGAGCAGCGACAGCACGGTGACGACGCCCATCAGGCTCAACTCGTCGTCCCAGCCCATCGCGGCCAGCCCGGCTCCGAAGGCGAGGCAGCCGATGAGCCAGACCCGGGCCAGTGGGACGACCGGAGCGGGATCCCGGGTGGCCTGCGCGGGCAGCCGGAAGAACCGCCGTACCGCTCCGGTGAAGTTGGTGCGTTCGCTGCCGTCCGACGTCATGTCGCCCCCTGAGGAAGACCCGGGCGGGGGATTGAGAGTCCCGGCAGATTGAGAGCTCCGGCACTCAACTCCCTTGAGGTGGACGTCCGGTGACGGCAGGAGGTTGTACGGCGGCCACCGGCCCACGGGCGTACGACACGACCTGCACCCCGAGGCCCACCGCCGCCAGCGCCTCGACGACCGACAACACCAGCAGCCCCGCCCCGACCTGGCCACTGCCCCAGTAGACGCCGAGACCGGCGAGCGGCACGACGCAGAAGGCGAGCAGGTCGATTCCGCACTGGATCACTTTGCGCGAGGCCCTGCGGGTGTCACCGCGATGGGCGGTCTCCCACCGGAACACGACGTCGGTGTCGGCGAGTTCGGCGAGCCGCGGCGCCAGGTCCCCCCGCACATAGGCGCCGATCGCGGAGATCTTCTCGTCGTTGACGAGGTACGTCCACCCGAGGACGACACACACGGGCGGCAACGCCAGCAGCATGGATGTCTGTTTGGCCTGCGCGGCGGCGGCCACGACAGCGGCCACCACGGCGAGGGTCACATAGAGCAGGTTGTCCCGAAACCCGATCCGCGCCTTCTGCTCGTCCTTGACGCTCTGGTACTCGGCGAGCAGCAACTGCCCCTTGGTGACACCGCGTTCCGATCGTTCCGACATGCGTCCCCCGCCCTCCCCGCACACAACCACCGGATGCACCCTCTGCGCGGGCGACTTGGCAGCACCCTAAGACCCAGAGCCGCTGCACGGTCATTGACCTGACTAGACCACTCCTCTTACGTTCACCGGGCAGACAACTCGACTCGGCCACAACGACGTAGGCCAGTAGGAGGTCGTGCCCGTGCGCCCCACCGCCGCCGCTCCACTTCTCCTCGCAACGCTGATCACCGCCGCGTCCCTCACCGCGTGCAGCTCTGGTTCCGGAAGTGATCCGGACACCGTCAAGATCTCGTTCAAGCAGTCCACGGACAACTCGATCAAGATCATGGACACCTACCTGGCCGACATCAAGAAGCAGTTCGAGAAGGCGAATCCCGGCAAGAAGGTCGAGCTGGTCCCGATCAAGGCGCCGGACTCGGAGTACTACACGAAACTGCAGCAGATGCTGCGCTCCCCGAAGACGGCTCCCGACCTGGTCTATGAGGACACCTTCCTCATCAACTCGGACATCACCAGCGGGTACTTGAAGCCGCTCGACCCGTACCTCGCGAAGTGGAAGGACTGGGGTCAGTTCATCGACACCGCGAAGACGGCGGCCAAGGCGCAGGACGGGAAGACGTATGGCGTCCCGGACGGGACGGACACCAGGGGCCTCTGGTTCGACAAGAACATCTTCAAGAAGGCGGGCCTGCCTGCCGATTGGCAGCCGAAGACGTGGGACGAGGTCCTCGACGCCGCCCGCACGGTGAAGCGGAAGGTGCCCGGCGTCACCCCTCTCAACGTCTACACGGGCAAGCCGGCGGGCGAGGCCGCCACGATGCAGGGCATGGAGATGCTCCTGTACGGGACGGGCGACGGAAAGTCGGACCCCCTGTACGACACGGCGTCGAAGAAGTGGATCGCGGGCGGCCAGGGCTTCAAGGACTCGTTGAAGTTCGTCGAGACGGTCTACAAGGAGAAGCTGGGCCCCTCCGTGGACGTCGCCCTCGACCCCAACATCCAGACCATCGTGCGCGGCGACCTGCTTCCCAAGGGCAAGCTCGCCATCGACCTGGACGGTTCCTGGCTCCCGCAGGACTGGCTGAAGGGCAGCGGACATGAATGGCCGCAGTGGTCACAGGAGTTGGGACTCGCCCATATGCCGACCCAGCACGGCCAGGCCCCCGGCAAGGTGAGCATGTCCGGCGGCTGGACCTGGGCCATCCCGTCCAAGGCGTCCAACCCCGACCTGGCGTTCAAGTTCATCGAGACGATGCAGACGAAGGCGAACGCCCAGAAGTGGTACATCGCCAACTCCGGTATCTCGGTACGGCAGGACGTGGCGTCCGATCCCGCGTACGTGAAGGCGCAGCCCGGCATCAAGTTCTTCACCGACCTGGTGGCGAGCACCCACTACCGCCCGGCGTATCCGGCGTACCCGAAGGTCTCCACGGCGATCCAGGAGGCGATGGAAGCCGTGACGACGGGTGATTCCTCGGCTGAGAAGGCGGCGAGCGGATACGACGACGAGCTGAAGTCGGCCACCGACGACCAAGTGATCAAGAAGTGAGCGTCGGCACGCGGACAGTGTCCCCGGTGCGGGGAAAGGTCGCTTCCCCGCCCCAACCCCGGGGAAGCGCTCGCCGCTCCCTGACCCGCGCGCTCCCGGTCGCTCCGGCCGTCGTCCTGCTGGCCCTCTTCCTCGCAGGCCCGATCGTCTACTGCGCGTACATCGCCTTCACCGACCTGCAGTTGACGGGCCAGGCCCACTCGTCCTTCGTGGGCTTCGAGAACTTCCGGGCCGCGTTCAAGGACGAGGCGTTCCTGAACGCGGTGTGGCTGACGCTGGTGTTCACGCTCGTGTCGTCGCTGATCGGCCAGAACACCCTGGGCCTGGCGCTGGCCGCGCTCATGCAACGGTCGTCGAAGCCGATTCGTACGCTGGTGGGCGGCATCGTGATCACGGCGTGGGTGCTGCCCGAGGTGGTGGCGGGCTTCCTGCTCTACGCCTTCTTCCGCCGCGAGGGCACCTTGAACGCGATCCTGGACTGGCTCCATCTCCCGTCCCAGAACTGGCTGTTCACCCTCCCCATCCTGGCGGTGTCCTTCGCGAACGTCTGGCGGGGCACGGCCTTCTCCATGCTCGTGTACTCGGCGGCGCTGAACGAGATCCCGAAGGAGATCACGGAGGCCGCGGAGGTCGACGGGGCGGGCGGCTGGCGCCGGATGTGGCACATCACGCTGCCGATGATCCGCCGCTCGATCGGCACGAACCTGATGCTCAACACGCTCCAGACCCTGTCCGTCTTCGGCCTGATCTGGGTGATGACCCGGGGCGGCCCCGGCAACAAGAGCCAGACCCTCCCCCTCTTCATGTACGAACAGGCCTTCCAGAAAAGCATGATCGGGTACGGGACGGCGGTGGCGCTGTTGCTGTTGGTGGTGGGCTCGCTGTTCTCGGTCGTGTACATGCGGCTGCTGCGAACGGAGGTGTGAGGATGCCGCGCACTCTCACGTCCCGCCGCTCGTCGCGCCGCCTGGCGGCCGACGCCGGCCTCCTCGCCGTGGCGGCCGCCTTCGCCCTCCCCCTGGCGTGGGTGATCCTGTCCTCGCTGGACCCGAAGGCCGACCTCCAGGTGAAGGTCCCGGACGGCGTGACCTGGGACAACTTCGACGCGGTCCTGACGTCGGACATCACGTTCACACCGCTGCTCAACAGCCTGATCCTGTGCGGGGGCGGGACGCTGCTGACGGTGGTGTGCGCGGCCCTGGCGGCGTACCCGCTGTCGCGGTTCCGGTCCCGGCTCAACCGCCCGTTCCTCCTGACGATCCTCTTCGCGACGAGCCTGCCGATCACGGCGATCATGGTTCCGGTGTACGCACTGTTCGTCCAGGTGAACCTGATCGACACGACGCAGGGCACCATCTTCTTCTTCGCCGCGTCCCAACTGCCGTTCGCCATTTGGCTGATGAAGAATTTCATGGATGGGGTGCCGAAGGAGTTGGAGGAGGCGGCGTGGACGGACGGCGCTTCTTCATTTCAGTCGCTGATCCGGATCGTGCTGCCGCTGATGGGGCCGGGTGTGGCAGTGGTGACGGTCTTCTCGTTCGTGATGATGTGGGGCAACTTCTTCGTCCCGTTCATGCTGCTGCTCACGCCGGATCAGATGCCGGCGTCCGTGAGCATCAATGAGTTCTTCGGGAATCGGGGGATGGTTGTTTATGGGCAGCTGGCGGCGTTTTCGGTCGTCTACTCAACTCCCGTGCTGGTGCTCTACCTCCTGATCGCCCGACGACTGGGCGGAGGTTTCGCGCTCGGCGGTGCGGTCAAGGGGTAGGTAGATGGACGGGCCGGAGATCACCTGGGGACCGCCAGGGGGCAGCTGCAGAGGAAGCGGTCCGTGGGGGTAGCCCCAGCCGGTCTCGGCGGGGGCGGCCTTGGACGCGGGGTCCGGAGCGTCGACCACGGCAGGGACCTTGGCGGGTGAGGGGGCGATGATGGCGTCGGCTTCGGCGAAGGCACTGGCCGCCCGGTCGGGCGCGTCGGCCTGGGTGAAGGCTTGGCCGGCCCGCAGCCAGCATTGGTGTGACTGGCCACGGGTACCAGCCACCAGATGGGCCCTGGCAAGGTTCTCCAGGGTCCGGCCGGTCCGGTACCAGTCCTCGAACTCCTGATAGATCTCCAGGGCTCTGCAGTACGACACGATCGCATTCTCCACACGTCCGGCCTGCATCAGCGCGCTGCCGAGGTTGTTGCTCGCGATGCCCTCGCGGTGGCGGTCCCCGGCCGCCTGGAACAGGTCCTGGCTGCGGGTGTGGGCGTTGATGGCCGCCTCCGGCCGGCCGTCCTGAGCGAGCGCGAGGCCAAGGGTGGTCCAGGCGATCGCCTCGCGATGCCGGTCCCCGGCGCCGAACTGATACAGCGCGAGGGCGCGGTTGAGGGCGTCGATCGCCTCCGCGGCATTTCCCGCGTCACGAAGGGCCGCGCCGAGACTGCTCAACGCGATCGCCTCGCCATGGCGGTCGTCGGCCCGCTGGTAGCACTCGCGCGCCCGGGTGAGTGCGTCGATGGCGTCCTGCACCCGGCCCGCACCCCCCAGGGCATTGCCGAGGTTGCTCCAGGCGGCGGCCTCGCTTCTGTGGTTCATGGCATGCTTCGCGGCTTCCTGGGCGGCGCTGCTCACCACGATCAGGTCGTCGAAGTGGCGCCGCCAGTCCAGGTACACGGCCAGCAGCTCGGCCAGCCGCACCGCCGCGGCGGCGTACCGCTCCTCCTGCGCCCACTGCACGGCAGCCACCAGCCCGGCTCGCTCCTCGTCCAACCACGCAAGCGCGGCCGCCCGGTCGGCGAAGAGTTCGGATTCCGGCATCCCGGCCAGCCATCGCAACCGGGCATCCGCCTCCTCCGCCCACCGACAGAAGAACGACAGCACCCGCGAACGAGCCGCCTCCCCTTCCTGCGCCAGGGCGGTGTCCCCGTTCACCACACTGATTCCGAACGCCCGCACGAGGTCGTGCAACCGCCATCGGCCGCGCTTGGTGCCCTGCTCGATGAGATGTGCACGAGCCAACGCGTCCAAAGCCCTGACCGGCGGCGTCTCCGCACCGACCAGCGCATTGATCACCTGCGTGGTCACCTCGGGGCCGGGTGCGAGGGCGAGCAGACCGAGCAGACGGGTCTGCTCCGACGGCAGTCGGCGATAGGAGAGGTCGAAGGCGGCGCGGACACTGCGCTCGCCGTCGTCGAGGTCGAGCCGATCCCATGACTCGGCGAGCTCGGCGGTGAGTTCCGCCACCGGCTTGGAGCGGTCCAGAGCGAGACGGGCCACCGCGAGCTGGAGGGCGAGGGGAAGATACCCGCAAAGGGCGGCGAGCTCCTCGGCCGCCACCCTTTCGTAGCGAATCCGATTGTCGTACGGATTCGCCAGCCGCAGAGCTCGGTCGAGGAGGTCGTACGCGGATTCCGACGTCAACTCGTCCAATGGCAGAAGTCTGGCCCCGTGTTGGGGCAGGCGTTCACGAGAGGTCACCAGCAGGCGATGGTTCGCCCCGCCGCCGGGAAGCAGGAACCGTACCTGCTCGGCCAGTCCGACGTTGTCGGCCAGGACCAGCATCGGGCCCCGCTCCCGGGCCCGTTGGGCGAGGGCCGACCGGTACAGCGCGGCCCGGTCGTCGACTCGGGTCGGGATGTGCTGGGACGCAGTGCCCAGAGCGCGCAACAGGGCCTCAAGAGCCTGCTCTGCGCTGACCGACTCCTCGTTGTAGTCGTATCCGTGCAGGTCGATGAAGAGCACCCCACCGGGGAACCAGCCGCGTGCGCACGCCTGGTGTGCCGCCTCCACCGCGAGCGCCGTCTTGCCGATGCCGCCGAGCCCCGACACGGCCGTCACGACCACCGCTTCGGGAGCTCCGTACGCCGACGGGTCCAACGCGTCCAGCAGCATGCGCAGTTCGTCGTCACGGCCAGTGAACCCGCCGACCCGCATGGGCAGAGCGTCCAGCGCGGTGGGCGCCGGTCCGTGCTCGTGGTACTCGGCCTTCGCGGTGAAGGGACCGGTGAACTTCCCGCCCCGGAAGTCGAGATGGTCCCCGTCATACCCGTTCGTCATCGTGCCGTCCCCCGTACCCTGCGTACCGCCTCCCGTGACATCACGGTACGCCGCCCCGGCCCGCCCAACACACGGTCTGGACAGGCGACTTGGCAGTACGGTTGATCCGTGCCCGAGACAATGCCGACCGTCGCCGTCCTGACCGCACTCCCGCTCGAATACGTCGCGGTGCGCGCCCATCTCACGGACGTCGAGAAGCGCGTGCACCCCGAGTACGGCACCCGGGCCGAGATCGGCCGGCTCGCCGGGACCGACTGGCATGTCGTTCTCGTGGAGATGGGCGAGGGAACGCGCACGGCGGCCACGCTCACGGAGCGTGTGATGTCGTGGTTCTCCCCGGAGGCGGTGCTCTTCGTCGGCGTCGCGGGCGGGCTCAAGGACGAGATCGCCCTCGGCGACGTCGTCGTCGCGACCAAGGTGTACGCCATCCACGGCGGCAAGGAGACCCCCGAGGGCTTCCTCGACCGCACGGAGACATGGCACGCCTCGCACCATCTGGAGTCGGCGGCCCGGTACGCCCTGCGCGGGCAGTCGCATGTCCGCTTCAAGCCGATCGCGGTGGGCGAGGTGGTTCTCGCCGACGCGGTCTCGGCCCTCGCCGAACGCATCCGGACGCGGTTCAGCGACGCCGTCGCCATCGAGATGGAGGGCTCGGGCGTCGCGCACGCCGCCCATCTCGCCGGTACGGCGGGCGCGTTGATCATCCGCGGGATCAGCGACAAGGCCGACGCGGACAAGACGCAGGCGGACGCGGAGGGCTCGCAGCCCCGCGCCGCCCAGAACGCGGCCGACGCGGCGCTCGCCGTGATCCGCGAACTGGAACCGAAGCCGACGGCTCCCGGCGATCCCGCCACCGACCCCCGGGAGGGTCCCTTTCGCCCCTCCACGTATGGCGGCGACCACCTCGACTTCCGAGGCAGCACCTTCAACGGCCCCTTCACCGCCAAGTCGGTCGACCGGGGCAGGGACAACGGGCGCCGGGACGACGGGCGGTAGCCACGGCCCAGTCCCGGTAGCGACCGCCACCCTCCCTCCGCGCCCCGCCGGTTTCACGGGACGATTGGAGGCTTTGGGACGCCTGCTGCCCCACCTCGAACCCGCCCCGGCCGATACGACCGCACCCCCGCTCCTCATCTTCGCCGTCACCGGTATGGGCGGCATCGGCAAGACGGCGCTCGCACTGGAGGCCGCTCACCAGGCACTTTCGAAGGACTGGTTCCCCGGCGGCACGCTCTTCGTCGACCTACGGGGCTACGACGACAACCCTGTCACCGCTGACCAGGCAGTCCTCGCCCTCCTGGACGCGCTCGGCGTACGGGGCCCAAACCTGCCACTCACCTCGGCGCGCCAGTACGACACCTACCGCCAACTCCTCGCCGAACGCCCGGACCGGATGCTGCTGATCCTGGACAACGCCTCGGACCCGGCCCAGTTCCTCCCCCTCCTCCCGGGCACGGACCACCACCGGGTCGTGATCACCTCCCGAGACCGCCCCGACGCGCTCCCGGTCCGCCTCATCGACCTCGAAGCACTGGACCCGACCGAGTCCGCCGCCCTCATCACCCGCGCCCTCCAGGACGCCGACGAACGCGACGACCGTCCGGCCCGCGAACCGGATGCATTGCGTGAACTCGCCGCCCTCTGCTGCCACTTGCCCCTCGCCCTCCAGATCGCGGCAGCGATGCTGCGCAGGCGTCGACATCGCGGCATCGGCTCGCTGGTCACCGAGATCAAGGAGGCGGAGGACCCCACGACGGCGTTCGACCGCGGCAACCTGGGGACGGACCAGTACGGTCGCTCGCTCGCCCTACGGCCGGTCCTGGAGACCTCGTACCGCCGCCTACCGGCCGACCAGGCCCGGATGCTGCGCCTGCTTGCCCTTGCTCCAGCTCCGGAGACCGGCACGGACGCGGTGGCGGCCTTGGCCGATCTCGACACCGACTCCGCTCTGGCCCTGCTGGAAGAACTGGCGGCAACTCATCTGGTCACCGCGGTCCCTGGTGTGGGCGACCGGGATCCCATCCCACGGTGGAGGTTGCATGACTTGGTGCGGGCGTACGGGTCCGGTGTGCTGGCTGTTGAGCCAGGGCTGAGGGAGGAGGGGGCGGCGGCTCGGGGGCGGGTGCTGGCCTTCTACTGGCGGTGGGCGGATGCAGCTGATGACTGGTTGCGGTGGCTGCCGGGCGATTCGGTGCCGGGGCGATTCGCCGGGCGGGGAGAGGCTCTGGCGTGGCTGGATGAAGAGCGGGCGGCGTTGGTGGCGGCGGTGCAGTGGGCGGAGGAGGAGCGGTACGCGGGTGCCGCGGTGGGGCTCGCCGGGTGTCTGGGGGAGTATTTGGCGTGGCGGCGGTACTTCGATGACGGAATCACCGTCGGGCGGGCTGCTTGTGCGGGTGCCCGACGTATCGGGGACGGCGAGGCCGTGGCGTCGGCCAACCTCGGCATCGCCCTACGTAGGACGGGTCGGGTAGAGGAGTCGATCGGCCTCCTCGCCCGCGCCCGCGACCTATTCCAGGCCGCAGGGAACCGCCAGTATGAGGGCATGGCGTGGAACAGCCTCGGCATCTCCCTGCGGCTGGCGGGCCGCGTGGAAGAGTCGATCGACGCCCACATCCGCGCCCGCGACCTATTCCAGCCCGTGAGAGCCCCCCAGCCGGAGGGCATGGCGTGGAACAGCCTCGGCATCTCCCTGCGGCTGGCGGGCCGCGTGGAAGAGTCGATCGACGCCCACGTCCGCGCCCGCGACCTATTCCAGGCCGTAGGGGACCGCCGGCGTGAGGGCACGGCGTGGAACGGCCTCGGCAGCGCCCTACGGCTGGCGGGCCGCGTGGAGGAATCGATCGACGCCCACGCCCGAGCCCGCCATCTGTCCCAGGCTGCAGGAGACCGCCACAGCGAGAGTGGGGCATGGAACAACCTGGGCATCGCCCTACAACAGACGGGCAGGGCGGAAAAGGCGATCGAGGCATACGGCACGGGCCTGGAGATCTGCCGGGAATTCGAGGACTGGTACCGGGCGGGCTTGATCCTCGGCAACCTCGCCCGCGCCCACGAGGCCGCCCACCGCCCTGCTGAGGCCAGAGCAGCGTGGCTCCAGGCCGCCGACGCCTTCACTCAGGCCAGCGCCACCGAGGAAGCCGCCAAGGCCCGCACCCAGGCGGAGAAGGCAGAAGGCGTAGAAGCCCAGAAATAATGGCAAGCTCCGCGCCCACCCCGTGCCTCACCCCCGCCCAATCCCCTCCGCCACATAAGCCCCTACCCCCTCCCTAGGCAGCACCGCCCACATCCGAGTCCCACCCCCCGGCTCCCGGGCATCCCCAAACCCCCAGTCCCCACCACACACCCGCACCACGCACCCCAACACCCGCAACGCCCCCCGCCGCCGCGCATCGCAAACCGCCGCGAGCCGGGGATGGGCATGCCGCGGATGCCCGTCGTAGAGGATCACTCGCAACGCACCGTCCCAGTACCGCAGCGAGACGTACACCTCGGCGTCGGGCGTGAACCGGCAGGCACACGCGACCAGTTCAGCCACCACCTGTACGGCCGCGTCCGCCATGTCCTCAAGTCCGTGCGCCTGGAGGGCGACCCGGGTCGCCGCGCGGGCGATCCGCGAACTCACCGGCCCGGCGGGCAACGTAAGGCTGTAGGCGAGGGTGTCGGGGGACGGCGGGGGCGGTGTCTCCCGTACGTCGATGGAGACAGGGCAGGCCGAGGCGGCGGGCGACGCGGACATGGGCAACTCCCTTGGCTGGGTTGGACCTTCGGTGAAATCACGGCTCGACCAGTGGCCTGTCTCCCTGACGCGGGCCCACCCCTCCCAGGGGAGGAGAACGCGGGCAGGCTCGCGCAATGCGCTTCCGAACGACATCGGGCCGTAAGCGACTCGTCACTGAATGTAGAGCTTAATGTGGCACGAGTGCCACCTACTCCCTCACATTGCCCCCATCCAGGTGGACCGCCGAGCCACGCACGATGCAGACTGACCCCCGACCAAGCGGGAGGAACTCGTCGATGCCGACACGGCCAGCGCCGACGGAACGTCAGAAGCGCCTGGGCGCCGAGCTTCGCAAGATGCGACTCTCGGCCGGGCGGACCACGGAGTACGCCGCCGGGCTGCTCGGGCTGGACCGCACGAAGGTGTCCAACATGGAGTCGGGTGTCCGGGCCACCTCCCCCGAACGGGTCCGGATACTTGCCAGCAACTACGACTGCTCCGACGAGGCGTACGTCGAAGCCCTGGCCGCCATGGCCGACCTGCGCAAGCGGGGCTGGTGGGACCAGTTCAGGGGGACTCTTCCCCAAGGGCTGCTGGACGTCGCCGAGTTGGAGTGGTTCGCCTCCCGGCTGCGGAGCTATCAGACCGTGCACATCCCCGGGCTGCTCCAGCTCAGCAGCTACGCCCGAGCCGTGTTCTCCTCCGCGCTGCCCCCGCTACCGAAGTCGGAAGTGGAACTGCGGGTGATGCAGCGCATGCAGCGTCAGCAGGTCCTCGACCGCGACAACCCCGTCGACTACGTCGCGTACGTGCACGAGTGGGCGCTGCGTATGCAGTTCGGTGGGTGGCGCGCGACCCGGGAGCAACTACTGCACCTCTGCGAGTCGTCCGAGCGCGAGCACGTCGAGGTGCGCGTCCTCCCTGTGGAGGCCGGGGCGTTCCCCGGCGCCGGGCACGCCGTCCTGTACGCCGACGGTGCCGTGCCCCAGCTGGACGCCGTTCAGCTGGACTCCGCCCACGGCGGAGAGTTCACCCACGCCGATGCCCAACTCGCCAAGTACCGCACCCACATGGACTGGTGGTACGCCCACACCCTGAACCCACAGGACTCGCGCGACCTGATCCACGCCATCGCCCAGCAACTTTGAGGAGAGCCGCATGCCCGACATCACCTGGGAAGAGCCCTTCTGCGCGGAAGGAAACAACTGCTTCCGCCTCGGCACCGACCCCACCGGCAACGCCTACATAGCCCTCGCCGGCCAAGAAGACCACTACCTCACCGACACCCGCGAAGCCCTCCGCACCCTCATCCGCGACATCAAAGCCGGAAAGGCCGATCACCTCCTGTAGCCCCCTCCCCAGTCAGGAACCCTCCGGCAGCACCCCGCGCCGAAACGCCTCCACCCCCACCACCCGCCGCACCCGATCCACCTCGATCAACAACATCACCCGCCGCTCCCCCGGAAGCAGCCACGGATACCGCTCCTCCCCCAGGTACTTCTTCGCGAGCCGGTCCATGGACCGCTCCGCCTCCTCCCCCTCAACGAACCGCACCACCCGCCCCCGGATCTCCGCACGGTCATACGGGTTCTCGGGGTCATGGTGGGACAGCGAAACGTTGGGATTGCGCCGGAGGTTCTCCTCCTTCACGCGGCCTATGGAGGTGTTGACCATGACGTGGTCGCCCTCGATGTCCACCCACATCGGGGAGACCTGGGGCGCGCCGTCGGGGCCGACCGTCGCGAGGTGCCAGAAGTTGGGGGCCAGCAGGCGTTCGCGAATATGCCCCTCTACCTTGCCATTCACAGCGCCCTCCCCTTCCGGCCGCCCGCTCGGGCCGCACGTGCGCCATGCTGGTCGCCGTACGCAGTGGATCACCAGGCGATCTTCGGCCACCCGGGCACAACCACACCCCGCGACTGAAACCGTATGTTCCTACAATCCGTGATTGTGGCCGAACAGACCGTAGTCACCGCAGCCCCACGCCCATAGCTTGTGCGCGTGCACGTACCGAAGGCCCAGCAGCCCACCCCGCCCTTCAACGCCCCGGCCGCCCGCAGACTGAGGGCGGCACTCGGCATGGGGCCCGAGCATGTCGCGTACGGGATGCGGTCCTCGTACGGGATGCCGTACGTCACGCCCGATCTCGTGACCGCGTGGGAGCGCGGGACCATGTCGCCGAGCGCGCCGGAACTGACCGCGCTCGCGGGCGTGCTGTGGTGTGCGCCGGGTGATCTCATCGGCGCGCCGCGGACCCTGCGCGAGCACCGGATCTCGCGCGGTCTCAACCCCGAGGACGTCGCCCGTACCGTCGGCCTCGAACTCCTCGCCTATCAGCGGATGGAGGAGACCCACGAGTGGCGCGGCAACGAGCGGCAGTCGGCCGCCCTCGCCGACGTACTCGAACTCTCGCTGCCCGACTTCATCACGGTCACCGGCCGCGACACCAAGCTCGCCGAGCTGCTGCGCAGCGCGATGACGACGCGCTGGCAGGCGTACACCAAGCCGGTCTCGAAGATGGTGCCCCTGGACCGGCGGCTCCTGGAGGCCGCCCTCCTGGAGATGCACACGGAGTACCACGGGCTGATGGTGGCGACCCTCAGCTGGGCCGGCGGCTCGGCGGCCGCCGACTCCAGCGACTCGGGACGCGACTACCTCGACCAGATCGTCGACCACTTCTGGGCGATGGTCCAGAGGAGTACGTACTGACCCCACCCCGCAGGGGTCACCCAACCCTGTAGGGGTTAGAAAACCGACTCCGCCTCGTCCATCCGGTCCTTCGACACCGTCTTCAGCTCCGTGACCGCCTCCGCGAGCGGCACCATCTTGATGTCGGTGCCGCGCAGCGCCGTCATGCGGCCGAAGTCGCCGCGGTGCGCGGCCTCCACCGCGTGCCAGCCGAAGCGGGTGGCGAGCACCCGGTCGTACGCGGTCGGCGTGCCGCCGCGCTGGACGTGGCCGAGGATGACCGGCTTGGCCTCCTTGCCGAGGCGGCTCTCCAGCTCGTACGCGAGGGCCGTGCCGATGCCCTGGAAGCGCTCGTGGCCGAACTGGTCGATCGCGCCCTTGCTGTAGTCCATGCTGCCCTCGAGGGGGTGGGCACCCTCGGCGACGCAGATGACGGCGAACTTCTTGCCGCGGGCGAAGCGCTCCTCGACCATCGCGACCAGGTCGGCGGGGTCGAAGGGGCGCTCGGGCAGGCAGATGCCGTGCGCGCCGCCGGCCATGCCGGACTCCAGGGCAATCCAGCCGGCGTGCCGGCCCATCACCTCGACGACCATCACGCGCTGGTGGGACTCGGCCGTGGTCTTGAGGCGGTCCATCGCCTCCGTGGCGACGCCCACCGCGGTGTCGAAGCCGAAGGTGCGGTCCGTGGAGGAGATGTCGTTGTCGATCGTCTTCGGGACGCCGACGACCGGCAGGCCCGCGTCGGAGAGCATGCGGGCCGCGGTGAGCGTGCCCTCGCCGCCGATCGGGATCAGCACGTCGATGCCGAACTCGCGCGCCATGTCCTGCGCGTTCTCGCAGGCCTCGCGCAGGCGGTCGCGCTGGAGGCGGGAGGAGCCGAGGATGGTGCCGCCGCGGGCGAGGATGCCGCTGACCGCGTTGAGGTCGAGGGTGCGGTAGTTGCCGTCGAGGAGGCCCGCGTAGCCGTCCTCGAAGCCGATGACCTCGTCCCCGAAATGGTCGACCGCTCGGTGCACGACCGACCGGATCACTGCGTTCAGGCCAGGGCAGTCGCCGCCTGCGGTGAGAACTCCGATGCGCATCGTGCTGTGTCTCCTGCTCGCTGCTGGTCCGTGTGAGCCAGTCCGATTGTTTCATGACCCACCGGGCGTCGCCGCTTCCACCCGCCCCACCCCCTCCCACCTGCTGACGGGCGCCTTAACCAGCCCCAGAGGTATTGTCAAGGGGATTCTGCTCACCATGGCGGACGAGTCTTCGGACGGCGAAGAATCACACGCCGAAGAAGAAGAATCAGACGACGAAGAAACGGAGAGCACGCGTGACGCGCAGCGTGTACGTGACCGGGATCGACCGCGGCGACGGCCGCCAGGTCGTCGAGCTGGGGGTCATGGAGCTCCTGACCCGCCAGGTCGACCGGGTGGGGGTGTTCCGTCCGCTCGTCCACGACGGCCCGGACCGGCTCTTCGAGCTGCTGCGCGCCCGCTACCGGCTGGCCCAGGACCCCGCGACGGTCTACGGCATGGACTACCACGAGGCGTCCGCGCTCCAGGCCGAGCAGGGCACGGACGAGCTGGTCTCCACCCTCGTCGAGCGGTTCCATCTGGTCGCGCGCGACTACGACGTCGTCCTGGTCCTCGGTACGGACTTCGCGGCCACCCAGCTGCCGGACGAGCTGGCGCTCAACGCCCGGCTCGCCAACGAGTTCGCCGCATCCGTGATTCCGGTCGTCGGCGGGCGCGGGCAGACCGCCGAGTCCGTCCGCGCCGAGACCCGCAACGCCTACCGCGCCTACGACGGACTGGGCTGCGACGTGCTCGCGATGGTCGTGAACAGGGTGGCCCGCGAGGACCGGGCGGAGATCCACGAGCGGCTCGAATCCCGCCTCCCCGTGCCCTGTTACGTGCTGCCCGACGAGCCCGCGCTCTCCGCGCCCACCGTCTCGCAGATCACCCACGCCCTCGGCGCGAAGGTGGTGCTCGGCGACGACGCGGGGCTCGCCCGTGACGCGCTCGACTTCGTCTTCGGCGGCGCGATGCTGCCGAACTTCCTGACCGCGCTGACCCCCGGCTGCCTGGTGGTGACCCCCGGCGACCGCGCCGACCTGGTGGTGGGTGCCCTCGCCGCGCACAGCGCCGGCACTCCCCCGATAGCCGGCGTGCTGCTCACCCTCGACGAGCGGCCCACGGACGAGGTCCTCACCCTCGCAGCGCGCCTCGCGCCCGGCACCCCGGTGATCTCCGTACCCGGCAACAGCTTCCCCACCGCGGCCCAACTCTTCGCCCTGGAGGGCAAGTTGAACGCCGCCACCCCTCGCAAGGCGGAGACCGCGCTCGGCCTCTTCGAGCGGTACGTCGACACCACCGACCTTCTCAGGCGCGTCTCCGCGCCGAGCAGCGACCGCCTCACCCCGATGATGTTCGAGCACAAGCTGCTGGAGCAGGCCCGCTCCGACAAGCGCCGCGTCGTGCTGCCCGAGGGCACCGAGCCGCGCGTGCTGCACGCCGCCGAGGTGCTGCTGCGCCGGGGCGTGTGCGAACTGACGCTGCTCGGGCCGGTCGACCAGATCCGCAAGAAGGCCGCCGACCTCGGCATCGACCTCGGCGGCTGCCAGCTGATCGACCCGGCCACCTCCGAGCTGCGGGACCGGTTCGCGGAGAAGTACGCGCACTTCCGGGCCCACAAGGGCGTCACGGTCGAGCTCGCCCACGACGTCGTCGCGGACGTCAACTACTTCGGCACCCTCATGGTCGAGGAAGGCCTCGCCGACGGGATGGTCTCCGGGTCCGTGCACTCGACGGCCGCCACCATCCGGCCCGCCTTCGAGATCATCAAGACCAAGCCGGACACCAAGATCGTGTCGTCCGTCTTCTTCATGTGCCTCGCCGACAAGGTCCTCGTCTACGGCGACTGCGCCGTGAACCCCGACCCGAACGCCGAGCAGCTCTGCGACATCGCCATCCAGTCGGCCGCCACCGCCGAGCAGTTCGGCGTCGAGCCGCGGATCGCGATGCTGTCGTACTCGACGGGCACGTCCGGCACGGGCGTGGACGTCGACAAGGTGCGGGAGGCGACCGATCTCGTACGACTGCGCCGTGCCGACCTGAAGATCGAGGGGCCGATCCAGTACGACGCCGCGGTCGAGCCGTCCGTGGCGGCGACGAAGCTGCCGGAGTCGGAGGTCGCCGGGCAGGCGTCCGTGCTGATCTTCCCGGACCTGAACACCGGCAACAACACCTACAAGGCCGTGCAGCGCTCGGCCGGCGCGATCGCCGTCGGCCCGGTCATGCAGGGCCTGCGCAAGCCCGTCAACGACCTGTCCCGCGGCGCCCTCGTCCAGGACATCGTGAACACCGTCGCCATCACGGCGATCCAGGCCCAGATCCCCGACCAGAAGGCTTCCCAGCAGTGAGCGGCACCCGCGGCACCCGCGTCCTCGTTCTCAACTCCGGCTCGTCGTCGGTCAAGTACCAGCTGCTCGACATGCGTGACAGCAGCCGGCTCGCCGTGGGCCTCGTCGAGCGCATCGGCGAGGAGACCTCCCGGCTCAAGCACACCCCGCTGCTCGGCGGGGAGTCGCGCGAGTGGACCGGCGCCATCGCCGACCACGGCGCGGCGCTGAAGGCGGTCGCCGAGGAGCTGGCCAAGGACGGGCTCGGTCTGGACTCCCCCGAGCTGGCCGCGATCGGCCACCGGGTCGTGCACGGCGGCCTGGCCTTCACCCAGCCGACCGTCATCGACGACGCCGTACTCGCCGAGATCGAACGCCTGATCCCGGTGGCGCCGCTGCACAACCCGGCGAACCTGACGGGCATCCGTACGGCTCAGGCACTGCGCCCGGACCTCCCCCAAGTGGCCGTCTTCGACACCGCGTTCCACACGACGATGCCGGAGTCGGCGGCACGCTACGCGATCGACGTGGAGACGGCGGACGCGCACCGGATCCGGCGCTACGGCTTCCACGGCACCTCGCACGCGTACGTGTCCCGCGAGACGGCGAAGCTGCTGGGCAAGGCACCCGAGGACGTGAACGTCATCGTGCTGCACCTCGGCAACGGGGCGTCCGCCTCCGCCGTACGGGGCGGGAAGTGCGTGGACACCTCCATGGGGCTGACGCCCTTGGAGGGGCTCGTGATGGGTACGCGCTCCGGTGACATGGACCCTGCTGTCATCTTCCATTTGGAGCGCGTTGGCGGGATGTCCACGGACGAGATCGACACTCTTCTCAACAAGAGGAGCGGCCTGATCGGTCTGTGCGGGGACAACGACATGCGGGAGATCCGGCGCCGCGTCGACGAGGGTGACGAGCGGGCGCGGCTGGCCTTCGACATCTACATCCACCGCCTGAAGAAGTACATCGGCGCCTACTACGCGGTGCTCGGCCGCGTGGACGCGGTCGCCTTCACCGCCGGGGTGGGCGAGAACGCCGCCCCGGTGCGGGAGGCCGCGGTCGCCGGTCTGGAGGAACTGGGCCTGACGGTCGACGGAGACCTGAACGCGGCGCGAGGCGACGGCCCCAGGCTGATATCGCCCGAGTACGCGCGGGTTGCGGTGGCCGTGGTGCCGACCGACGAGGAACTGGAGATCGCCACGCAGACGTACGCACTCGTGGGCGCGTCCCACGACCTCACCTGAGCGGCATCCCGCCCTTTTGTATCTTCCGCCAGACGGAATATTCCGCAGCGAAACAAACCGATAGGATCGCCCCATGCGCCGTTCGAAAATCGTCTGTACTCTCGGCCCCGCGGTCGACTCCCACGAGCAGCTCGTCGCGCTGATCGAGGCCGGCATGAACGTGGCCCGCTTCAACTTCAGCCATGGCACGCACTCCGAGCACCAGGGGCGGTACGACCGCGTCCGTGCCGCCTCCGCCGAGACCGGCAAGGCCATCGGTGTGCTCGCCGACCTCCAGGGCCCGAAGATCCGCCTGGAGACCTTCGCCGAGGGTCCCGTCGAGCTGGTGCGTGGTGACGAGTTCACCATCACCGCCGAGGACGTCCCCGGCGACAAGACGATCTGCGGCACGACCTACAAGGGTCTGCCGGGCGACGTCGCCGAGGGCGACCCGATCCTGATCAACGACGGCAACGTCGAGCTGAAGGTCCTCGCGGTCGACGGCCCCCGGGTCAAGACGGTCGTCATCGAGGGCGGCGTCATCTCCGACCACAAGGGCATCAACCTGCCCGGCGCGGCCGTGAACGTGCCCGCGCTGTCCGAGAAGGACGTCGAGGACCTGCGCTTCGCCCTGCGGATGGGCTGCGACATGGTCGCCCTGTCCTTCGTGCGCGACGCCAACGACGTGAACGACGTCCACAAGGTGATGGACGAGGAGGGCCGCCGGGTCCCCGTCATCGCCAAGGTGGAGAAGCCGCAGGCGGTCGAGCACATGGAGGGCGTCGTCGCGGCGTTCGACGCGGTGATGGTGGCCCGCGGCGACCTCGCCGTCGAGTACCCCCTGGAGAAGGTCCCGATGGTGCAGAAGCGCCTCGTGGAGCTCTGCCGCCGCAACGCCAAGCCGGTGATCGTCGCGACCCAGATGATGGAGTCGATGATCACCAACTCCCGTCCGACGCGCGCCGAGGCCTCCGACGTCGCCAACGCGATCCTCGACGGCGCCGACGCGGTCATGCTGTCCGCCGAGTCGAGCGTGGGCGCCTACCCGATCGAGACGGTCAAGACGATGTCGAAGATCGTCCAGGCCGCCGAGGAGGAGCTGCTCTCGAAGGGCCTGCAGCCCCTCGTCCCCGGCAAGAAGCCCCGTACGCAGGGTGGTTCGGTCGCCCGCGCCGCCTGCGAGATCGCCGACTTCCTCGGCGGCAAGGGCCTGGTGGCCTTCACCAAGTCCGGTGACACCGCCCGCCGGCTCTCCCGCTACCGCGCGGCCCAGCCGATCCTGGCCTTCACCACGGAGGAGAGCACCCGCAACCAGCTGACGCTCAGCTGGGGCGTGGAGCCGCACGTGGTGCCGTTCGTGAACAGCACGGACGAGATGGTCGACCTGGTCGACGGCGAGGTGCTCAAGCTCGACCGCTTCAGCCAGGGCGACACCCTGATCATCACCGCCGGCTCGCCTCCCGGGGTCGCCGGCACCACCAACATGGTCCGGGTGCACCACCTGGGCGGCGGCGAGCGCGACTGATCCGCCGGTCGCAGAGACTGTCGTACGACGCCGAGGGCGCCCCCTGCTGATGCAGGGGGCGCCCTCGGTTTTGTGCGGCTCCCGGACGGGTCTGGGACGGGACCGTCAGTCCTGGTAGGTGTGCATCCCGGGAACGGTGAGGTCGCCGCCGAACTGGCCGGCCTGGACGACCTTCACCTTGGTGAAGTAGATCAGCGGGATGTTCAGCGGCGGCGGGCTGTCCGGGCTGAACGTGACCGGGATCAGACCGAGCAGGTTGCCCGAGATGCTCTCGGTGTACATGACCGTCTTGCCGTTGCGGATGGTCGACGTCGTGCCTGCCCCCGCCTTCACGTGGTACGTCTTGCCCGACTGCTTGTCCTTGACGGTCTGGTGCAGATCGCCGATGTCGGTGCCGTCGGAGATGACGTACTTCAGGACCTTCTTGACGCTGCCGTTGGCTGTCCGCACCTTGACGATGCCCTGATAGTCGGCGCCCTTGAGGAGCAGGGAGCTGGCGTTCAGGTACCAGGGGTCGTCGGGCAGGGTGACGGGGTTGTCGACACCGCCCTCCTCGTCCGTGGCGACCGGGCAGTTGTCCGGGTCCGTGGTGGAGCTCGCGGACGGGCTGGGCGTCGCCGACGCGGCGGCCTCAGCCGTCTCGGCCGCGTCCTTGGCGGCGTCCGTGGCCTTCTTGGTGGTGTCCTCGACCGTCTTCTCGGTCTTCTCCGTGGTGCTCTTGACCGTGTCGGTGACCTTGTCGGTCGTGTCCTTCACGGTGTCGGAGACGCTGCCGGTGGAGTCCGAGGAGTCCTTGGTGGCGGACGCCGAGGGCGAGGGCGAGGCGGACGGCGAGGCGGTGCTGCTCGACGAGGAGCCGTCGTCGCCCGTGAAGATGCCGGTGATCGCGTCGCCGATGTCCTTGAGCACGTTGTCGCTGCTCTTGGACGGCGAGGGGGTCGCCGTGGAGGCACTGTCGGACGTCGACGTGGACTTGCTCGCCGTGGCGGAGGGGGTCGGCGTGGAGTCGGCCTTGTCGTCGGAACCTGAATCCGGCGAAGAGGTCTTGTCCGTGGCCGACGACTGGGACGCCGACGGGCTCGGCTCGTCCGTGGACTTGTCGGTGGACTTGTCCGTGGGCGTGCTGCTGCTCGTGGAGGCGGAGGGCGACGGCGTGGCCGAGGCACTCGCGCTCGCGTCGTCGCCGGTCACGGCCGCGACGCAGTCCTTGTACTCGTCCGCCGTGAGGCTCTTGGAGGAGGAGTGGTCGTCGGCGTTCGCGAGCGTCGGCGTCAGGCCCATGCCCATGAGGACCGCGGTCGGCATCGCGGCGATGGCTATCGCCTTGCCGGCAGGCATGTGGAACCTGGTGAACAGCGGCTTCCTGGGGGCCGCGTGGCGCGGCCCGGTTCTCACACGGGACTCGTCCACATCAGCCCCGTGGATCACCTCGTCAGCCGGCACTGTGCCTCCCGTTCGCCCCGTTCGCCGGGCTCGTTCCTGACAGATCGTTCGGCTCGCTCAGGTGGTACAGCCCGTTCGCGTCGTCCGTCCCACGGGGCTCGCCCAGGCCGCCCGGCTCGAAGGGCGCGTTCCCGTGCCCCTCCGCCTTGGTCAGGCCGTCGAGGCCGCCCGTGGTGTCGGCCGGAGCCCCGCCCGGGGCGTCGTCCGCCGCACGCGTCACGGTTCTGGCCGGCTCGCCCTCGGGCTCGCCCGGCATCCAGGAGACGGCCATCGCGCCGCCGATCAGAGCGAACAGGAAGCCGATGAGGAAGCCGCCGAGGTTCGCCACCGGGATGGACACCAGGGCCAGCAGGATCGCCGCGACACCGGCGAAGGTCCGTACGTGCTTCTGGAACCAGAGGCTCACACCGAGCACGACGAGCAGGACCCCGATGATCAGGGATCCGGCACCCGCGGTGGTCGACATCGCCAGCGTCAGGTGGCCGATCTGGAGGTGCGCGTACGGGAAGTATGCGATGGGGAGTCCGCCGAGCATGACGAACAGGCCGGCCCAGAACGGCCGCTGACCCCGCCAGACGCGGAAGATCCGTCGGAAGGCCTTGAGGTAGTGCTCGTCCTGACGAGGCGACTCGGCGCTCATGGAAACAGCTCCCTGGAACGGCGTTGCTGTGGAGAGTTGGTACTGCGGGCCGTGGCGACCGGGCGGGGGGCGCCGCCGGCGCCCCCCGCCCGGTCACGGAGTGCCTAGTAGCACTCCTTGACGCCCTTGGACACGGACATCTTCAGACCACTGAGCTTGAAGGTTCCGGCGGTGGTGGCCCACGCCGTCTGCTTCACGTTCGTCAGCGTGGCCGAGTCGGCCTGCTGGGAGAACCCGTACGGGTTCGCCTGGTCGCCCTTGGAGATGCCGGGACCCTTGCTGGCGTCCTTCGCGGCAACGCCGATGTCAATGCCGTGGAACACGGCATTGGCCTCGAGGTCCTCGACATCGACGTAGAGGTTCTCGGCCTCGACCGGCGTGTCGCCGCCGCCCGCCTTGAGGGTCAGGCTGACCGACCCGAGCAGCGGGATGTTCGGGGTGACCACCGACTGGCACATGTTGGTGAGCGACGCGGTCTTGAAACCCGAGACGGCGACGGGGTGAGCCGTCTTGCTGCCGTCGAGGTTGTAACCCGAGTCAATGGCCCCGTACTGGACGAAGCCCGTACCGTCGAGCTTGTCCGCCGTCACCTTGAACGACTGACCCGAAACACTGAACGACGCGGCGAGAGCGCCCTGCGCGAGGGCGACACCTATCGCGGCCGTAGCGGCAACGCTGGGCACCATGACCACAGCGAAACGCTTCCATCTGGTCCCGCCACGCACCTGGGACTCCATATTTCCTCCTTCTCGGACGTACATCTCCTGGCCCTGACTGCCGCCTGTCGGCGGCTCAGTCGGGCAGGGATGGGAGAAGTGCTACGTCCTCGGGAAGGAGAGCGCCCGTCCTCGGAGGCGCTAGCTTGCGCACCGATCACCGGCGATCACCCCCGAGCGACAACCACTGGTCGCGCCTGACACACATCACGCACAACCTGCCGGACAGGCTCCACCGGTTGGTGAAGACCCCCCTGTCCAAGGGACGGCGCCACTGCCGCCGCCCCTGCCCGGTGGGGACCCAGAAAACCCCTTGACCCGATTGGCTGTCGGGGCTGGGGTAATGGACCGAGCGTCGCCGATCGTGGTGCATTCTCGCCGCCCGCACAAGGGGGTTCGTTACTGGCTAGTAACGGGCAGATAACCGAACAACGACCCGCCGGTATCGGTCGACGACACAGGGTGGTGTCAACTGTGGCGACAGATCGGTTGACACTTGGACAGAAACCGACAGATCAACGCCTCTGACTTACTCCAAGTAACAGCGGCCGCGTTTACCAAGTTTTGGTAAAGCGCGGCCACTTGTCGCTCTGTCGGCAAATCTTTCACTCGGGCATCACAAGCCCCGGCGTTTAGGAACAGGTCAACGGACCGGTCAGAACAGGGCCCTGGCCAGCGCACGCCTGGCCGCGATCACCCGGGGATCATCGCCCCCGACGACCTCGAAGAGCTCCAGCAGCCGTACGCGTACGGCATCACGGTCGTCACCCGCTGTGCGCCGCACCGTGTCGATGAGGCGACCGAAAGCGTCCTCGACATGACCGCCCACGAGGTCCAGGTCGGCGGCGGCGATCTGCGCCGGCGCGTCGGCCGGCTTCTCCGCGGCGTCCTTGCGCACCTGCTGCGGGTCGGCGCTCTGCACCCGCTGGAGCAGCTCCGCCTGGGCGAGGCCGAGCTTGGCCTCCGTGTTGCCCGGGTCGTCGCTCAGCACGTTCTTGTACGCCTGCACCGCGCCGCCGAAGTCCCCCGCGTCCAGCGCCTGTACGGCAGCCTCCAGCAGAGCGTCGTACGGGCCCGCGGTCATCTCGGGCGCCGCCTCCGGGGCACCGCCGGGCGCGGCCTCCGCGTCGGCGTCGACGGTCAGGCCGGTCAGGCCGAAGCGCTGCTCGGCGACCTGGACGAGCTGGTCGAGGGTCCCTCGGATCTGCTGCTCGCCCGCGGCGCCCTGGAAGAGCGGCAGTGCCTGCCCGGCGACCACCGCGAAGACAGCCGGAATCCCCTGGACCCCGAACTGCTGCATCAGCATCTGATTGGCATCGACGTCGATCTTGGCAAGGACGAAGCGTCCGCTGTACTCAAGGGCGAGCCGCTCGAGGATCGGGCTCAGCTGCTTGCACGGCTCGCACCACTCGGCCCAGAAGTCGATGACGACGGGCACTTCGGTGGACCGCTGGAGGACGTCCCGCTCGAATCCCGCCTCGTCGACGTCGATGACGAGACTCGACGGAGATACGGCTCCGCCTCCGCCGCCCTGACTGGCCGCTTCGGCGCGCGCCTGCTCCGCCTTCGCCTTGGCCTCCTGGGCCGCCTTCACCGCGGCGAGGTCGACGACTCCGCTCATGGACATGTTCCGTGGCTGCATGCGTCTATCCTCCCCCGTTATCCGCGCACGTGTGAAAAGGCCCGTGAAAGTCGGTCCTGCGGTGTGGTGTTGGGCGCCGGGTCCCCACCTGGCGCCGCGTGGTCGTCGCTCGCTTCACGCACACACGATCTTTCGATACGACCCGTAGCGTAACTGCATGGGCGGACCCCGGGAAACCCACCCCCTCGTGATCTCCCTCACGGCCTCACAGGAACCGCCGGTTATGGTCGTGGGATGCAGAGCCACACCCCCACCGGCCGCACGGGACGCCCCCGCAGCGCCGCCGCGGACGCCGCGATCCTGGCGGCGGCGCGGGCCGCTCTGGTCGAACTGGGCTGCGCCAAACTGACGTTGGGGGACGTGGCGACGCGCGCCGGGGTCGCCAAGACGACCCTCTACCGTCGCTGGCCCGGCAAGAACGAACTCATCGTCGACGCGGTGGCCGCCCTCTTCGACGAACTGGAACTCCCCGACCGCGGCAGCCTCGCCGCCGACATCGAGGGCGTGGTCCTGCAGTTCGCGACGATCCTCGCCCTTCCCGAGGCCAAGAACGGCCTCATGGCGGTCGTCGCCGAGTCAACCCACGACGAAGCCCTGCGCGAACGTATCCGCACCTCGATCGTGGACCGCCAAAAACGCCTCGTCCTGGAAGGCCGGGCCCGCGCCACAGCACGCGGCGAACTCCCCCTCGACTCCGACCCCGCCTCAGCGGCCCGCGCCGCGGACCTGATCTTCGACGTGGTCGCCGGAGCGGTCGTCCACCGCACGATCATCAGCGCGGAACCGGTGGACGAGGAGTGGGTACGAAGCTTCACGAAGGTGCTGCTGCTGGGGCTGGCGGGGGCAGCGGGAGATCTTTAGCCCGTCCGGCGTTAGAGGACGAGCGCGCAAGCGCGATGACAGGGGGAAAGGGGGCGCAGCCCCCAGGACAACGGGAAGGGCAGGGGCGGAGGGGGCGAACCCCATGGAGCCCCGCCCCCACCACCCGCACCTCAGAACCCGGCCGGCTCCGTGTACACCCCCCACTCGTCCCGCAGCACCCCGCAGATCTCCCCGAGCGTGGCCTCGGCCCGCACCGCGTCCAGCATGGGCGCGATCATGTTGGACCCGTCCCGCGCGGCAGCGAGCATCGCTTCGAGAGCCCCCCGCACGCGGGCGTCGTCCCGCCCGCCCCGCCGCGCACCGAGCTCCCGGACCTGCTCCCGCTCCACCTCGTGAGAAACCCGGAGGATCTCCAGATCCCCCGTCACCGACCCGTGGTGCACATTGACCCCCACGACCCGCTTGTCGCCCTTCTCCAGGGACCGCTGGTACTGGAAGGCGGACTCGGCGATCTCGCCGGTGAACCAGCCGTCCTCGATGCCACGCAGGATCCCGGACGTGATCGGCCCGATCGGGTGCTGCCCGTCGGGGTGCGCCCGCAGCCCCCGTTCCTTGATCTGCTCGAAGATCTTCTCGGCGTCGGCCTCGATACGGTCGGTGAGCTGCTCGACGTACCAGGAACCGCCCAGCGGGTCGGCGACGTTGGCGACGCCGGTCTCCTCCATCAGCACCTGCTGCGTGCGCAGCGCGATCTCCGCCGCCTGCTCGGAGGGCAGCGCGAGGGTCTCGTCGAGCGCGTTGGTGTGCAGGGAGTTCGTCCCGCCGAGGACGGCCGCGAGCGCCTCCACCGCCGTACGGACGACGTTGTTGTACGGCTGCTGCGCGGTCAGCGAGACACCGGCGGTCTGGGTGTGGAAGCGCAGCCACTGCGCCTTGTCGGTCTTCGCGCCGTACACGTCCCGCATCCAGCGGGCCCAGATGCGGCGCGCCGCGCGGAACTTGGCGATCTCCTCGAAGAAGTCGAGGTGCGCGTCGAAGAAGAAGGAGAGGCCCGGCGCGAAGACGTCGACGTCCATCCCGCGGGAGAGCCCCAGCTCGACGTAGCCGAAGCCGTCGGCGAGGGTGTACGCCAGCTCCTGGGCGGCCGTGGAACCGGCCTCACGGATGTGGTAGCCGGAGACGGACAGCGGCTTGTAGGCGGGAATGCCGGCGGCGCAGTGCTCCATCAGGTCGCCGATGAGGCGCAGGTGCGGCTCGGGCTGGAAGAGCCACTCCTTCTGCGCGATGTACTCCTTGAAGATGTCGGTCTGGAGCGTGCCGTTGAGCACGGCAGGGTCGACGCCCTGGCGCTCGGCGGCGACGAGGTACATGCAGAACACGGGAACGGCCGGCCCGCTGATGGTCATGGACGTCGTCACATCCCCGAGCGGGATGTCCTTGAACAGAACCTCCATGTCGGCGGCGGAGTCGATGGCGACCCCGCAGTGCCCGACCTCGCCGAGGGCGCGAGGGTCGTCGGAGTCGCGCCCCATGAGGGTGGGCATGTCGAAGGCGACGGAGAGCCCGCCCCCGCCGTTGGCGAGGATCATCTTGTAGCGCTCGTTGGTCTGCTCGGCGTTCCCGAACCCGGCGAACTGCCGGATGGTCCACGTACGCCCCCGGTAGCCCGTCGCATGCAGCCCGCGGGTGTAGGGGTACTCACCCGGCCACCCGATCCGCTCGAACCCCTCATAGGTGTCTCCGGGCCGCGGCCCGTACACCGGCTCCACGGGATCACCGGAGAGCGTGGTGAAGTCGGCGTCGCGCTTGCGCGAAGCGTCGTAGCGGGCCTGCCAGCGACGGCGGCCTTCCTCGATGGCGTGAGCGTCCATACCTTTGAATTTACTAGGACGTCCTAGTAAATGTCGATGGTATCGCTCGAGTCGCGCCGTGGACCCGGACACAGCGGCGACGGGCCGCCCGTTACGCTCAGCACCATGAAAAAGAACGTCCTGACCCGCTATCGGGTGATGGCCTACGTCACTGCCGTACTGCTGATCGTCCTCACGGTGGGCGTGATCGGGAAGCGCCTGCTGCACTTGGACGGCTTCGACTCCCTGGTCACCGTGGTCGGCATCGCACACGGCTGGCTGTACGTCGTCTACCTTCTCTTCGCGTTCGATGTCTGCTCGAAGGCGCGTATGCCGCTGAGCCGCATGGCCTGGGTCCTTCTGGCGGGGACCATCCCCACCGCCGCGTTCTTCGTCGAACGCAAGGTGACCCGCGAAGTCGAACCCCTCCTCATCACCAGCACCGAGACCGCTGCGGCCTGACCCCGCCCGGCAGGATCAGGCCGCGACGGTCACACCTCGCTACCTGGTGATGAAGTGGCACTGCGTGGCGCGCAGTTTGCCGTTGACGAAGAATTTGGCGCACGCCTTGCCGTACTTCGGCAGGGTCTGCCGTGCGTTGCGACGCAGCGGGTCCGACCTGCACTCGGTGTGCGTGGCACCCCGCGAGGTTTTGTAGGTCCTGTTGTTCGTGTCCGCATAGGCGAAGTCGATGCGCCAGTTGCAGAAATTCGAGAATGTAGCGGCGACGCCCACACAGTCCACGCCCGCGAGCTGGCCTGTGATCCGTTTGCCCGAACCGTCGATGGTGTGGGTCAGGAAGCAGCCGACGGGAACGCTCACACCGACGCCATGAAAGTCATAGCTGAAGGTCCCGATCGTGGTCGTCCCTGTGGCGCTGGCCTGCGCGGATCCCGCCACTCCGAGTGTCACGGCAACAGCGAACGCGGCCGCACTGCCAGCGGTCAGGACACTTCGGACAAGGCGCCTACGGACGGTCAGCAAGGCTGTCTCCCCAATGGTCGTTCCAGGAGTGCGTCCGGGGTTGATCACACGGACAACTGGTCAGCCCATACAAGATCACAGCCCGCAGGCAGAAAAGACCCCGAATACGCCATTTGAGCTACCTCACCTTCGGGTGAAATGCGATGCCACCCGAAGACGGTCACACTCCGTCGTCGAAGTCGTGCGCCGCGATCCGCAGTGGCCGCAGCATCGCGAAGATCTCCGCGCACTCCTCGGCGTCGTAGGCGCCGAGGCCGAAGTCCATGGCCATCAGGTCGCGGGTGGCGGCGTCGCAGGTCTCGCGGCCCTTTTCGGTGATGGAGGCGAGGGTGCCGCGGCCGTCGTTGGGGTTGGGGCGCTTGTCGACGAGGCCGGACCTCACCAGGCGGTCCACGGTGTTGGTGACCGAGGTGGGGTGCACCATGAGCCGCTCGCCGATCTTGGACATCGTCAGCTCGCCCTCCTTGGAGAAGGTGAGCAGCACCAGCGCCTCGTAACGGGCGAACGTCAGCCCGTACGGCTTGACCACCGCGTCGACCTCCGCCAGCAGGATCTGGTGGGCCCGCATGATCGAGGTGATCGCTGCCATCGACGGCACGGACCCCCAGCGCCGCTTCCAGAGTTCGTCGGCGCGGGCGATGGGATCGAAGGCAAGGCTGAGGGGCTTCGGCACGGCAGAGACCTTACCGGCCGGTCACATTGTGGTCAGCCCCGTCTCGCTTTTCGGTCGCCCACCCCCTTTCACTCCCCTCACGCACCCCCTCCGCCCCCTCCGTCCCGGTCGCCCGGCCCCTCCGTACGCCGCGCCTCCACGGCCAGCAGCAGGCAGCACACCGTGCCCAGCACTCCGGCCCCGGTGACCGTCGCGGCCACCCCGGCGAACTCCGCCGCGACCCCCGCCAGCGCCATGCCCACGCCCTGGAGAGTCATCAGCCCGGCCGTGCTCAGGGTCATGGCCCGGCCGCGCAGCTCTTCCGGCACGGCCCGCACGAACCACTGGTCGAGGCCGAGGGAGTACGCGGATCCGGCGCCGGACACGGTCAGCAGGAGCAGCGACCAGACGAGGCCGGGGTGCAGGGCGTAGCCGACGTACGGCAGCAGAGTGCAGCAAACGAGCGGCAGCGCGAGCCGGGCGCGGGCCTCGGGCCGCAGCCGCGAACCCGCGTACAGCTCCCCCGCGATGGTGCCGACCGGCAGCGCGCACATCAGCAGGCCGAGGCCAGCCGCCCCGACGCCCAGCCCGTCGGCGTACGGCGCCGCCAGTGCCTCCGGCGCGACGGAGAACATCGGCGGCACCCAGTTCAGCAGGAGCAGCACCCGCACCCGCCGGTCGGCGAGGACCTGCCGCGCACCCCGCAGCGAGTCCTTCACCAGCGCCGACCGCCCGACCGACCGCGCGGGCCGCCGCCGGGTGCCGAACCGCAGCAGCGCGGCCGAGGTCAGGAACGTACCGACCGTGATGAGCAGCGCCCCACGCGGCGATACGACACTGAGCAGCACGCCGCCGAGCCCGAACCCGACGAGCAGCGCGCTCTGCGACACGATCCGCAGCAGCGAGCGGCCCAGCACGAACAGATCGCCGTCGCCGAGGACATCGGTGAGCGTCGCCATCCGCGCCCCCTGGAAGAGGGGTGCGACGGTGGCGAGCGCGCAGCGCATGGCGAGGAGTACGGCGATGCCCGCGCCCGGCAGCACCATCACGGCCACGAACCCCGCGCACACCAGGTCGCACACCACCAGTACCCGGCGGGCCGGGAACCGGTCGGCGATGCCCGCGAGCAGGGTTCCGCCGATCAGATAGGGCAGGAATCCGAGCGCGAACGTGAGCGCGCTCATCAGGGGCGATCTGGTGAGGCGGTACACGAGCACGGACAGCGCGATCTCACTGACCATCAGCCCGAGCAGCGAGAACGCGTGCGCGGCGAAGACGGCACGGAACTCGCGGACGGCGAAGACGCGGCCGTAACCCGCCGGCTCGCTCCGGGCCAGCGGCTCGGGCTCGGGCTTGGGCTCGGTCGCCACGTCCATCGGTTCGGCTTCTCTCTCTGCTTCCGGCATGCGCAGCAGCGTGCACGCGCGCGTGCCGGTCGCCGTAGAGTTTCGGCGTCAGCCGAATCTTGCGCCCCCTCGGAGGAGGTCCCCATCCCCACCCATCTGCACTTCGGCGAGGAGGACCTCCTCAAGTGCCGCTTCGCCGTGTCGCCCCTCTGGGAGACGCAGGAGGCGGTGCGCACGCTCAACCGCCCCGCGCGGCACGGCTACCACGCGCACTGGCTGCGCCGTATCCGCGCGGCGGCCGCCGGACTCGACCTCGCGCCGCTGTGGCTGCTGATGCCGCAGCGCGGGCACACCCCGGACTGGCTCGGCCCGCCGCCGATCGGCCCGGCGGCCACCTTCGAGGAGGAGATAGAGGCGGTCCGCTCGGCCGACCCGGAGGCCGCCCGCGAGGACACCGCGCTCTCGCTCGCGGACACCCCGGGCGCCCTCGAGTCACCTGAGGGCCGGGCTCTCCTGGCGGACCCGGCCCGCATGATCAGGGAACTGACCGACCTGATGGAGCAGGCCTGGCACACCCTGATCGAGCCGGACTGGCCACGGCTGCGCGCCCTGCTGGAGGCGGACATCGCCTTCCACTCGCGGCGCCTCGCGGAGGTCGGCCTCGGCGGGCTGCTCCCGGAGATCGACCGGCGGTTCGGCTGGAACGCCCGGACGCTGACCGTCGAACGCGGCGGCGAGCACGAGCGGCACCTCGGCGGGCAGGGGCTGGTCCTGATGCCGAGCGTCTTCTCCTGGCCGGACGTGATCAGCGGCTTCGAGCCGCCCTGGCAGCCCACGGTCGCCTACCCGGCCCGTGGCATCGGCGGCCTGTGGGCCGAGCCGGGCGAACGCACCCCCGACGCGCTCGTACGGCTGCTCGGTCGCGGCCGGGCCGCCGTGCTCACGGCGCTCGACGATCCCGCCACGACCAGCGCCCTCGCGCACCGGCTGCGGCTGGCCCCCTCGTCGGTGTCGGCGCACCTCGCGGCCCTGCGCGACGCGGGCCTGCTGACCTCGCGCCGGTACGGCCACCAGGTGCTGTACGAGCGGACCCCGCTGGGCATGGCGCTGGCGTCCGGCGGCGGCTGACACCCCCTCAGAGCCGTACGGTGTCGCACCCGCACCCCTTAAGTGCGCTATGTCACGATTGTCGGCGAACCGTCACGACCGTCACCTTCGCCCAAGGGGGCAGGATGTCCCGGCTGATCCGTACCTTCGCGACGCTCGCGGCGCTCGGGCTCGCGGCGGGCTGCTCGTCCGCGCCAGGCGTCGACGAGGCCTCCGTCGCCCGGGACACCTCACAAAGGACGACGCCCGCCGGGCAGTCCCCCTTCTGGGTCGACCCGTCGAGCTCCGCCGCCCAGCAGATCCAGATGTGGCAGCGGCAGGGCCGTACGAAGGACGCGCAGTTCCTCAAGCGGATCGCGGACCAGCCGGCCGCGCTGTGGCCCGCGGGCGACGACCCGGCGGGGACCATCAGGGCCGCGACCGCGGCGGCGGCCCAGGAGAAGCGGACGGCACTGTTCGTCGCGTACAACATCCCGCACCGGGACTGCGGCCAGCACTCGGCGGGCGGGGCGTACGACGCCGACAACTACCGTGACTGGATCGGGAAGTTCGCCGACGCGCTCGGCGACAGCAAGGCCCTCGTCGTCCTCGAACCCGACGCGGTCGCGCACATGGTGGACGGCTGCACCCCGGGCGAATACCACGAGGAGCGTGAGCAGTTGCTCGCCGAGGCCATCGTCCGGCTGAAGCGGCAGCCGCACACCAAGGTGTACCTGGACGCGGGCAACCCCGCGTGGATCGAGGACCCCTGGAAGCTCGTCGAACCCCTCAAGCGCGCGGGCGTCGAGCAGGCCGACGGCTTCTCGCTGAACGTCTCCAACTTCCAGACGGACACGGCCACGAAGAAGTACGGCGTCCGCCTCTCCCAGGACCTCGGCGGCAAGCACTTCGTCGTCGACACCAGCCGCAACGGCAGGGGCCCGCTGCGCGGCGACCGCAGCGATGCCTGGTGCAACCCGCCGGGCCGGGCCCTCGGCACCCGCCCGACCACGGACACCGGCGAGCCCGCCCTCGACGCCTACCTGTGGATCAAGCGGCCGGGCGAGTCGGACGGGCAGTGCCGGGGCGGACCGGCGGCGGGACAGTGGTGGCCTGACTACGCCTTGGGGCTGGCACGCAACTCCAGGGCGTAGCCCACGGGTTCAGACCGTTTTGGGGTTCACCTGACCTGGATCCACTTGGCCTCGGACGGCGTACCCTGCGCGTCCGTCACGAAGAGCATGTACCAGCCCGGCGGCACCAGCGCCCGGTCCGTCGGTACGTCGACGGTGACCGAGTGGCCGGTCTTCGTGAGGCCGAGTTCGATGGAGCGCTGCTCGACGTCCGTCGTGTGCGTGACCGCGCTGGGCCGCATCAGGCGGGCCTTGACCACCCGTTCGGGGTGCTCGGTGGCGAAGGTCGCGCGGTGCGTGGCGTCGAGTTCCTGCGGCCCGGCGCCCAGGACCGGGCGGTTCTTGCCGTTCTTGTGGAGGGCGGGCGGGGTGAAGATCTCCATGCGCTGCTCGAAGTGGCCCAGCTTGGTGTTCTGCTGGTCGTCGTAGAGCGGGTCGGAGCCGAAGGTGGCGACGCGTCCGTCGGGCAGGAGCAGCGCCTCGGAGTGGTAGTTGCGGCCCACCCGGGGTGAGGCGGCCGTGTGGAAGGCGTTGGCCCTGGGGTCGTAGAACTGCGCCTTGAGGATGTTGCTGGCGCTGCGGCCGCGGTAGTCCGTGGAGCCGTTCGTGGTGAAGACGGAGTCGTCCGGCATGATCACGCTGTTCAGATAGCGCGTGCCCTGGGGGAGGTTGGGGCCGTCCTCGAAGGTGGGGTTGTCCTTCTTGAGGTCGACCACGGCGGTGCGCGGGGTCGCCTTCTTGGACTCGCCGACGCCTCCGCCGCCCAGGATCATCACCTTCTGGTCCTGGGCCGGTGGCAGCAGCAGGGAGGCGGAGGTCTCCGTCTCGTCGGCGTCCCGCAGCCCCGGGACCTTCTCGAACTTGTTGGTCTTCAGGTCCCACAGGCCCGCCTCGCGGCCCTGGTCGGCGGGCCCGTAACCGGCGTTGGACGCGGGGTAGAAGAGCTTTCCGCCCTTGGTGAGGAACAGCGCGGGGTAGGTGGGGAAGTAGCGCTTGGGGCCGGGCGTCCACTTCTTGGTCGCCGGGTCGTAGATCTCGTTGTCGCCGGGGTCGATCATGCCGACGTCGTCGAGGCCGGAGACCGCCAGCACGCGGCCGTCGTCGAGGCCGACGAGGGTCGGGTACCAGCGGGCCTTCTCCATCGGGTCGACGGGGATGTACTTCTCGGCGACGGGGTCGAACTCGTAGGCCGCTCTGATCCCCTGGAAGTCCTGCTTGTCCAGGGTGATCTTCTCGGAGAGGCCGTACGTGTTGTCGGCGTCCTTGCCCTTCAGGCCGACGATCTCGTACTGGGCCTGTTTGTCGGTCTCGGACAGCGGCCCGTCCTCGGTGGCCTCGACGAAGACGCGGGCCTCGCTCGCGGTGACCTTGGTCTTCCAGGGCTGCATGACGCCCCGGCTGTTGTACGTGATCGCCTGTGTGCGCTTGGCCTTGGGGATCGTCACGGCGAACCGGCTGACGTACTCGACGCCGGCGGGCGAGCGGAAACGGGTTCCCTTCTTCAGGACCATGGCCTTGTCGGGGTTCTCGTTCTTCACGCGCATGCCGCCGCCGGCGCGTTTGACCTCGCCGTCGAGCTGTTCGTAGCGGGCGGTGCCGCCGGCCACCAGCATTCTGCCGCTGGGGAGTTGGGCGTGCCCGGAGCAGAAGAAGTCGTCCGGGGTGGGGATCTTCTTGAAGGTGTCGGTCTTCGGGTCCCACAGGACGGTGTCGAAGGATCCCTTGTCGAACTTCTTCTGCTCGTTGCCCGAGCCCGCGACGATCAGCACCTTGCCGGTGTGCAGCAGGGCCGCGTGGATGGCGTTGGTGCGGTACTTCCTGGGGATGTCGACGTTGCTCCAGGAGCCGTACTTCGCCATGTAGCCGGGCTGGGCGATCTTGTACTCGTGGTACTTCTCGCCGGCGAAGCCCATCACGGCCGGGGCGTTGAGGCCGGCGAGCATCGCGATGCCGCCGATGCCGAGCACGGTCTTCTTGGTCTTCTTCGAGGGCTGGTAGGCCATGACCTAGTTGCCTCCTGTCGTGGAGCGGGTGACCGTGGTCGTGGTGCCGCCCGTCGCGAGCGCGGGTTCCGTGGGCTCGACCAGGCGTGCGGTGGTCCGCAGCGCCGCCCTGGCCCTGCGCTCCTTGACCAGCGTCAGGATCCACACGGCGACCGGCGCCAGCGAGATCGCCATGGCCAGGACCGCCCAGGTGCGCATGGCCGCGTGGGTGTGGTCGAGGTAGAACGAGGCGACCAGGGAGACCGCGAGGACCCCCGCCCAGAACAGATGGATGCGGAACGTCATCAGGCGGTCGGGGCTGGCGTCGCCGCCCTTCGGGGTGACCACGAACCGGCTGGGGCGGCGGGTCAGGGCGGCGCCCAGCGACTTGAGGTAGATGGGCGCCGACAGCGCGGACATCCCCATCCCGGCGAGGCCGCCGGAGCCCTCGGGTTCGTGCGGGGAGACGTTGTGCCGCCGGTTCCACAGGTACAGCCCGATCTGGAGGGCCGCGGCGTCGCTGTAGAGCATCAGCCAGACGGAGGCGGCGACCTGGGTGCCGGACGCGCCGAACCAGAGGAAGAGGAAGCAACTGAGGATGCCCAGCAGCCAGTTGACGGCTGTCATCGGGTAGTAGACCAGCATCAGCGTGTACGAGAAGAGCCGGCCGGGCGGCATCGTGAACGGTGCCTTCCAGTACTGCTTGAACAGCGTCTCGTAGGTGCCGCGCGACCAGCGCATCTGCTGGGTGAAGAAGTCCGTCCATGAGGCCGGGCCCTCACCGACGGCGAGGACGTCGGGGGTGTAGACGGAGCGCCAGTGCTTCCTGGTCCTCGGGTTGCGGTGCCGGTGCAGTTCGAAGCCGGTGGCCATGTCCTCGGTGATCGAGTCGTACAGTCCGCCGATCTGCTTGAGGGCGGAGATGCGCACGACGTTGTTGGTGCCGACGAACATGGGCGCGCGGTAGCGGTTGCCGGCGCGCTGGATCAGCGCGTGGAAGAGGAACTGCTGGGACTCGGCAGCCTTGGTGACGGGGGTCTCGTAGTTGCCGTAGACCTGCGGTCCCACGACGAACGCGATGTCGGGGTCCCGGAAATAACCCATCATCCGCTCCAGGAAGTTCGGGAGCGGGACGTGGTCGGTGTCGACGGAGGCGAAGTAGTCGTAGCCGTCGCCGTGCATCGCGAGCCAGGCGTTGTAATTGCCGTGCTTCGTACGGGTCTTGTGGACGCCCTTGGGGCGGTTCCACTCCGGGACGCCGAACCGGGTGAAGTGCCGTACGCCGAGTTCCGCGCAGAGCGCCTTGGCCTGGGGGTCGTCCCCCTCGTCGAGGAGCCATACGTCCAGCGGGCCGGTGTGGGTGACCTTGACCGCGCCCTCCAGGGTGGCGCGGACCATGGAGAGGGGTTCCTTGCCGGGGACGTACGTGGTGAGGAAGGCGACGCGGGTGCCGGGTTCCGGGGTGACCGGAACGGGGTCGCGGGCGACCAGCGTGGCGTGGGCGATGCTCATGACGTTGACGACCATGAACAGCTCGATGAGGCCGATGGCTATGAGCATCGCGACGTCGAGCCCCACGAGCCAGCGTTCGCCGCCCTCGCGCTCCACCCAGTGGGTGGGCCAGACCAGGTAGACGAGGAGGACGCCGGTGAGGATCGGGGCGAGCGTCATCAGGAGGACCGCGCGTATTCGGTGCGGCTCGCCCGAGAGGAGCTTGGTGTACTGCACCCGGTAGGCCGCGCCGGACGGCTCCGTCAGTGGTCCGGCGAGTCGGCTGTAGGTGTCGTAGTCGTAGCCCTCCGGCCGCACAGCGCCCTCCAGTGATCGAACCGACTGAACGTGTCGATAACCACACACAAATGGAGATTTGAGGGCGTGTCGAACTGGGCGCGTCCGAAGGGGTTGTTGTCGGGGAGGGCCTGCAGGTCTACGCGGACAGGTGCCGCTCCACCGTCTCGACCTTGGAGGTGAGGCCGTCGGTCACACTGGGGCGGATGTCCGCCTTCAGGACGAGGGAGACGCGCGGCGCCCGCTCCTCGACTGCGGCGACGGCGCGCTTGACCACGTCCATCACCTCGTCCCATTCGCCTTCGATCGAGGTGAACATCGCGTCGGTGCGGTTCGGCAGCCCCGACTCGCGCACGACCCGGACGGCGTCGGCGACGTACTCCCCCACGTCCTCGCCGACACCGAGCGGCGTCACGGAGAAGGCGACGATCACGACGCCACCACTCCCTCACGGCGGGCGCGGGAGGCGATGACCGCGTCCTCGGCCTCACGCTTGAGCTTGCGCTCGGCGAAGAAGCCGCCGGTGGGCAGGACGGACAGGACGAAGTACAGGGCCGCGGTCTTCGGGGCCCACTTGGTGCGGTTCCAGGCGTCCGCCCAGAAGATCACGTACAGGATGAAGAGGACACCGTGGATCGCGCCCATCACGGGCACCGCGTTGAAGTCCGTGGTCCGCTTCAGCACCGAGCAGACGAGCAGCAGCAGGAAGGAGACGGCCTCGGGGGCCGAGACCAGGCGGAGGCGGCGGAGGGCGGTGGCGGTCTTTATGTCCACGGAACGGTTCACCTTCGGTGGGAGATTCGCTTTCGGCGGGGTCGGCGCTTTGGCGGGCGCTTTGTGAACGCAGGCACAAGCGGTGTCCATTGTGCCATCGGCGCCCCTAGGGGTGCGGTCAGGGTCCGGATCCACCCCGGGACTCTGTCGGCTCCACCCGACCTGCGGCTACCTTCACCTCGTGGCGATGTTCCGACTCCAAGGCAGCAAGGTCCTGGCCGTCGACATGACCGGGGACGCCGTGAAGGCGAAGAACGGCTCAATGGTGGCGTACGACGGGCAGATGGCCTTCAAGAAGCTCAGCGGCGGCGGTGAGGGGATCCGGGGGATGGTGACCCGGCGGCTCACCGGCGAACAGATGGTGATGATGGAGGTGAAGGGGCAGGGCACGTGCTGGTTCGCGGACCGGGCCTCCGAGATCAACCTGGTGAGTCTCCAGGGGGACAAGCTGTACGTCGAGTCGAGCAACCTGCTCGCGGCGGACGCCGGCCTGCGCACGGGCACGACCTTCACGGGACTGCGCGGCGCCTCGCAGGGCAACGGGCTGTTCACGACGACGGTCGAGGGGCACGGCCAGGCGGCGATCATGTCCGACGGCCCGGCGGTGGTGCTGCGGGTGAGCGCGCAGTACCCGCTGACGGTCGACCCGGGGGCGTACATCGCGCACCAGGGCAATGTGCGGCAGTCCCTCCAATCCGGTGTGACGTTCCGCACGTTGATGGGGGAGGGCGGCGGCGAGGCCTTCCAGATGCGGTTCGAGGGGGACGGGCTGGTGTACGTACAGCCGAGCGAGCGGAACACGATCGCGGGGGATGTGTGACATGCCCTTCCGTGAGGTCAACTCCAAGATGATCGAGGCGACCGTCGCCCCCGGTCAGCGCCTGTTCAGTCAGCGCGGCGCGATGCTCGCCTACAGGGGCGAGGTCTCCTTCACGCCCAACGTCCAGGGCGGTCAGGGCGGGGTCATGTCGATGCTCGGCCGCCGCCTGGCGAACGAGGCCACACCGCTGATGACGGTGGAGGGCAGCGGCACGGTCTTCTTCGGGCACGGCGGCCACCACATCGAGGTGATCAACCTGAGCGGCGACACCCTGTACGTGGAGGCGGACCGCCTGCTCGCCTTCGACGGCACACTCCAGCAGGGGACGATGTTCCTGGGCTCGCAGGGCGGCGTCATGGGCATGGTGCGCGGCCAGGTCTCCGGCCAGGGGCTGTTCACGACCACCCTCAAGGGGCACGGCGCGGTCGCCGTCATGGCGCACGGGGGCGTCTTCGAGATCCCGATCACCCCGCAGCGCCCGGTGCACGTCGACCCACAGGCGTACGTCGCCCATCACGGGGACGTGCGCAACAAGCTGTCCACGGCGCTGGGCTGGCGCGACATGGTGGGCCGCGGCTCCGGCGAGGCGTTCCAGCTGGAGCTGAGCGGCAGCGGTGCGGTGTACGTCCAGGCCTCGGAGGAGAAACTGTGAGCGCGTACGGGACTCCTGGCGGCCCGGTGATCCACGACCCGATGACGCTGCCGGTCGACGACAACGTCAACAAGTACACCTTCTGCGTGGAGCTCAAGGGGAGCCAGTGGTTCCTGCAGAAGGGCAAGATGATCGCGTACTACGGCACGATGGAGTTCAACGGCATCGGGTACGGCCGACTCGACCGCCTGGTGCGCACATCGTTCCATTCGCCTCTGCACGCGAGCGACTGGGTCGTCGCGGAGGGCTCGGGCAAGATGCTCCTCGCCGACCGGGCCTTCGATGTGAATTCCTACGACCTCGAAGACGGCAACCTGACCATTCGCTCCGGCAACTTGCTCGCTTTTCAGCCAACTCTCGCGCTTAAGCAATCGATCGTGCCGGGCTTTCTGACACTGATCGGAACCGGCAAGTTCGTGGCGGCATCAAACGGCCCGGTGGTGTTCATGGAGCCGCCGATCCGGGTGGACCCGCAGGCGCTCGTCGGCTGGGCGGACTGCCCCTCGCCGTGCCACCACTACGACCACGGGTATCTGACGGGCGTAATGGGCGGTCTACGTGCGATGACGGGCCTCGGCGGGGCCTCCGGGGAGGAGCACCAGTTCGAGTTCGTGGGAGCGGGTACGGTGCTGCTCCAGTCGACCGAGACACTCATGGCCGAGCAGGCCACGGGGGCGGTCCCGCAGCAGGCCGGCGTACCGGGCGGCGGCGGGGTGCCCGGTCAGCAGGGACAGCAGGCAGGTGCACCGCGCCTTCCCGGACAGCTGGGGGACCTCCAGCGTCGCTTCGGGCTGTGAGCGGTAATCTGCGGAGTGTGACATCGAACGCGTGCGCACAGTCACACCACCCTCACTAGTTCGCCTTTCAACCTTTTAGGTAGACTTCATTCATGGAGACCGAGACGGCCACGCGCTGGCTGACCGATGCGGAGCAGTGCGCCTGGCGCACCCACCTGGAGGTCAACAGGCTGTTGATGCACCAGCTCGAGAGGGACTTGCAGCCATTCGGGCTGACAATGAACGACTACGAGATCCTGGTGAATCTCTCCGAGTCGGAGGGCGTACGGATGCGGATGAGTGACCTCGCGTCCGCGACCCTCCAGTCCAAGAGCCGGCTCTCGCATCAGATCACCCGCATGGAGAACGCGGATCTGGTCCGCCGCGAGAACTGCGAGTCCGACCGCCGAGGGCTCTACGCGGTCCTCACCGAGCACGGCAGGGAGACGATGAAGAAGGTCGCGCCACACCATGTGGCGTCCGTCCGCAGGCACTTCATCGACCTCACCTCCCCCGAGGCCCTGGAAGACCTCCACAAGTCGCTGCGCCCGATCGCGGAACACCTGCGCGGGCAGCGGGGCAAGCCGTAGCGCGCCGTCGCCCCGGCGCCCGCGTCGTGCGGCGGATTGGCCGGGAGACGGGCCAACTGCCCGCGAGATCCAGCCACTTCCGCGAACTTTCCCTCCGCAGACTTCCCATCGGCGGCTGCTCTTCCAGAAGGTTCTCTTCCACGGACTCCACGTCCGCCGGCGAGTGAGCGACGTCGTCAGCGGGTGGGCGTCGCCATCTCCTCGTACACCGCTGCGGCGGGCTCACTCGGCTGAGCCCGGCGCGGGACGGGCGCCCGGCGTGCGTCCCAGGCGGCCCCTGCCGCCACTACGAGCGCCACGGCGCCCGAGGCGGCGAAGCACAGGGCGAGTGGTGCCCGCCCGACCAGCAGACCCATGGCCGCGGCGCCGCCCGAAGTACCGGCGTTGACCGCGGTGTTGACCCATGCGCCGGCCTGGGTGCGCAGGCCGTCCCCGGCGGCCTCGTCGGCGACCAGGTAGGCGGTGGTCAGGGCCGGGGCGACGAAGAACCCCGCGCAGGCCACCGCCGCCATCAGCGTGCCGAGACCCGGGGCGAGGCCGGCGAGGGCCGTGGCGAGACCGAGGCCGACGGCCGTGAGCGACAGCCGGACCCGAGCGCCGATACGCCAGTGGACGGCGCCGTTGAGCAGCCCGCCGACCGCGCTGCCCGCCGACAGTGCGGCGAGCACCCAGGCCACCGTGTCGTCGCCCTGGTGGCGTTCCCCGGCGAAGGCCAGCACCAACAGGTCGATGCCGCCCAGGGCGAGTCCGACACCGGCCGCCACCAGGACGGGTCCCGCGAGCGCGCGGGCGCCGCCGCGACGGGCGGCCTTCGCGGACTTCGCCTTCGCCCCGGCGGGCTGCACGCTCCGTACGGGCGGCGAGCCGACGAAGGCGATGGTCCCGGCGGCGACGAGCAGCGCGCTCAGCGCCACCCCCGCCGCCGGGGGCGCGACCTGGACCACGGCGCCGACCAGGAGCGGGCCGGAGACGAACAGCAGCTCCTCGGCGACCCCGTCGAGGCTGTACGCGCGCTGCAACAGCTGCTTGTCGGGCGCGAGTTCGCTCCACACGGAGCGCATCGTGGGGCCGAGCGGGGGCGGGAACGCGCCCGCGGCGACGGCCAGGGCGGCCACCAGGAGCGGCGGTGCGCCCGGCCGCCAGGCGACCGCGGCGAGCGTCCCGAGGAGCCCGGCGAAGAGGAGGGCGAGCGGGACGAGGGCGCGGCGCGGGCCGTGCCGGTCGACGAGGGCCGCCCGGGCCGGCGACAGAACGACGGTCAGGGCACCGAAGAGCGCCATGACCGTTCCCGCGAGGGCGTAGGACCCGGTGGCCCGGGTGACGGTGAGCATCACGGAGAGGGAGACGATGCCGTACGCCAGTCTGCCGGTGAGGGCGATGGCAAAGGTGCGGCGGGCGTGCGGAATGCGGAGGACGGCGGCGTACGAGGGCCGCGCGGAGGGCGCAGACATGGTGGGATTCCTCGACTCGAGGCGGAAAAGGGGTCGCCTGGGGGCCGCGACGGCTACGGCCTGCTGCCGGTTCGCCGTGCGGGCCTGGGCGGGCCCTATGCCAAGAGAAGGAACATGAGCGTCAACGTATCAGCGGGGGGCGGACGTTAGCCAGGTTCAGGGTCGGCGGGAGGGGCGGCCCTACGGGGTTTTCGCCCCCTCCGCCCCTACCCGTCCCGTCCTCGGGGGCTCCGCCCCCGAACGTCAGCCCTGCGTCGTCAGCCCCGCCACCAACTCGTCCGCCGCCCGGTAAGGGTCCAGCTCCCCCGCCACGATCCGCTCCGCGAGCGCGCTGAGGCGGCGGTCTCCGTGGAGGTCGCCGATGCGCGAGCGCAGCGTGGTGACGGCGATCGTCTCGACCTCCTGGGAGGCCCGGGCGCGCCGGCGCTCGGTGAGGACCCCGTGCTCCTCCATCCAGGCACGGTGCTTCTCCAGCGCCTCGACGACCTCGTCGATGCCCTCGCCGCGCGCGGCGACCGTCTTGACGATCGGAGGGCGCCAGTCCCCCGGGCCCCGGGACTCACCGAGGCCGAGCATGTGGTTCAGCTCGCGCGCGGTCGCGTCGGCCCCGTCGCGGTCGGCCTTGTTGACGACGTAGACGTCGCCGATCTCCAGGATTCCGGCCTTGGCGGCCTGGATCCCGTCGCCCATGCCGGGGGCGAGGAGGACGACGGAGGTGTCGGCCTGGGAGGCGATCTCGACCTCCGACTGACCGACGCCGACCGTCTCGACCAGGATCACGTCGCAGCCCGCCGCGTCCAGGACGCGGATGGCCTGCGGGGCGGCCCAGGCGAGGCCGCCGAGGTGCCCGCGGGTGGCCATGGAGCGGATGTACACGCCGGAGTCGGACGCGTGCTCCGACATCCGCACCCGGTCGCCGAGCAGCGCGCCCCCGGAGAACGGGGACGACGGGTCGACGGCGAGGACGCCGACCCGCTTGCCCTGCCGCCGGTACGCGCTCACCAGCGCCGACGTGGACGTCGACTTGCCGACGCCCGGCGATCCGGTGAGCCCGACCACGTAGGCGTTGCCCGTCAGGGGCGCGAGCGTCTCCATGACCTCGCGCAGTTGCGGGGCCGCCCCCTCCACCAGGGAGATCAGCCGGGCCACGGCCCGCGGCCGGCCTTCCCTGGCCTGGGCCACCAGTGAGGAGACGTCCTGCATCACAGCTCCGTTCGCGTACACGTAGACGAGCGAAAAAGAAGGTCAGGCCTTGGGTACCCGCACGATGAGCGCGTCACCCTGCCCGCCGCCACCGCACAGCGCGGCCGCGCCCACTCCGCCGCCGCGCCGCTTCAGTTCGAGGGCGAGGTGCAGCACGAGCCGGGCGCCCGACATACCGATCGGGTGGCCGAGGGCGATGGCTCCGCCGTTGACGTTCACCTTGTCGGTGGACACCCCGAGGTCCTTCATTGACTGCACGGCGACCGCGGCGAAGGCCTCGTTGATCTCGATGAGGTCGAGGTCCTCGACGCCGATGCCCTCCTTCTTCAGGGCGTGCTGGATCGCGTTGGAGGGCTGGGACTGGAGCGAGTTGTCGGGGCCCGCCACGTTGCCGTGGGCGCCGATCTCCGCGATCCACTCGAGGCCGAGCTCCAGCGCCTTGGTCTTGCTCATCACGACCACGGCGGCGGCGCCGTCGGAGATCTGCGAGGAGGTGCCGGCGGTGATCGTGCCGTCCTTGGTGAAGGCGGGGCGCAGCTTGCCGAGGGACTCGGCGGTCGTCTCGGCGCGGATGCCCTCGTCCTTGCTGAAGACGACGGCTTCGCCCTTGCGCTGCGGGATCTCCACGGGGGTGATCTCGGCCTCGTAGATGCCGTTCTTCTGGGCGGCGGCCGCGCGCTGGTGGGAGAGCGCGGCGAACTCGTCCTGCGGGGCGCGCTGGATGCCGAGGCGCGTGTTGTGCTTCTCCGTCGACTCGCCCATGGCGATGTCCTCGAAGGAGTCGGTGAGACCGTCGTAGGCCATGGCGTCGATCATCTGCACCGCGCCGTACTTGTATCCCTCGCGGGACTTCGGCAGCAGGTGGGGCGCGTTGGTCATGGACTCCTGGCCGCCGGCCACGACGATGTCGAACTCGCCGGCGCGGATCAGCTGGTCGGCGAGCGCGATCGCGTCGAGCCCCGACAGACACACCTTGTTGATGGTGAGCGCCGGGACGCTCATCGGGATGCCGCCCTTGACCGCTGCCTGGCGTGCCGGGATCTGCCCTGCCCCGGCCTGGAGCACCTGGCCCATGATCACGTACTGCACCTGGTCGCCACCGATACCCGCACGGTCGAGGGCGGCCTTGATCGCGAAGCCTCCGAGGTCGGCTCCGGAGAAGGACTTGAGGGAACCGAGAAGCCGTCCCATCGGGGTGCGGGCACCCGCGACGATCACGGAGGTCGTGCTGTTCGTACCGGACATGAGGTGCGATCCCCTTTCAGCTTGCACAGCTGAGGAGTGAACGAGGGTTTACTGGAAATGTACTGAGCGGTACGCCACCCGTCATCGGGCTGTAGGTGTGATCGCGCGCACGTTGCGTAACCACCTCCGGAGCGCTGCACTGTCTCCATGCTGACGCGAATCGACCACATTGGTATCGCCTGCTTCGACCTCGACAAGACCGTCGAGTTCTACCGGGCGACGTACGGCTTCGAGGTGTTCCACTCCGAGGTCAACGAGGAGCAGGGCGTCCGCGAGGCCATGCTCAAGATCAACGAGACGTCCGACGGCGGCGCCTCCTACCTCCAGCTCCTGGAGCCGACCCGCGAGGACTCCACCGTCGCGAAGTGGCTGGCCAAGAACGGGGAGGGGGTCCACCACATCGCCTTCGGCACGGCGGACGTGGACGCCGACGCCGCCGACATCAAGAACAAGGGCGTACGCGTCCTGTACGAGGAGCCGCGTATCGGGTCCATGGGCTCCCGTATCACCTTCCTTCACCCCAAGGATTGCCACGGCGTACTGACAGAACTGGTCACTTCGGCGCCTGTTGAGTCACCTGAGCACTGACCTCCGTATATCTGGGCCGGTAGGGTTGGGGGCGGTCGCCGCCATGTCGGGGCGGCCGAGGGCCGGGGTCCAGGTTTTTCGGGGAACGGGCGGGATCAGCATCGGGGCAGCTGCCCGTGCTCCGCCGTTGATCTGACACCATTCCCCGGGGGCCCCGTTCGGCGGATGGACGGAGCTCGTTTGGAGAGACTTGCGACCAGGGGACGGATGGGACCGCGCAGTGCGGGGCTACGAACGCCAGGAGCGAGAGCCGTCGGCTGACGTCGACCACCTCTCTCGGTTCGAGGCCGAGATGGAGCGGCTGAAGACCGAGCGGGAGAAGGCCGTCCAGCACGCCGAGGACCTCGGCTATCAGGTCGAGGTGCTGCGCGCCAAGCTGCACGAGGCGCGCCGCACTCTGGCGACCCGGCCTGCCTACGACGGCGGCGACATCGGCTATCAGGCCGAGCAGCTGCTCCGTAATGCCCAGATCCAGGCCGACCAGCTGCGCGCCGACGCCGAGCGCGAGCTGAGCCAGGCCCGCTCGCAGACGCAGCGCATCCTCCAGGAGCACGCCGAGCAGGCCGCGCGGCTTCAGGCGGAGCTGCACCAGGAGGCGGTCACCCGCCGTCAGCAGCTCGACCAGGAGCTGGCCGAGCGCCGGCAGACCGTCGAGTCGCATGTCAACGAGAACGTGGCGTGGGCCGAGCAGCTGCGCGCCCGCACCGAGTCGCAGGCCCGCCGGCTCCTGGAGGAGTCGCGCGCCGAGGCCGACCAGGCGCTGGCGGCCGCCCGCGCGGAGGCCGAGCGGGTCGCCGCGGAGGCCAGGCAGCGGCTGACGAACGACGCGGAGGCGGCCCGCGCGGAGGCCGAGGCGCTGCTGCGCCGGGCCCGTACGGACGCGGAGCGGCTGCTGAACGCGGCGTCCACGCAGGCCCAGGAGGCCACCGACCACGCCGAGCAGCTGCGCTCCTCCACGGCGACGGAGTCGGACAGCGCCCGCCGCCAGGCCACCGAGCTGAGCCGGGCCGCCGAGCAGCGGATGACCGCGGCCGAGTCGGCGCTGCGCGAGGCGCGGACGGAATCGGAGAAGGTCCTCGCCGAGGCGAAGGAGGCCGCGGCCAAGGCCCTGGCGAGCGCCGAGGCCGCGAACGAGACGCGCACACGTACGGCGAAGGAGCAGGTCGCCCGGCTGGTCAGCGAGGCCACCAAGGAGGCCGAGACCACCAAGTCCGAGGCCGAGCAGGTCGTCGCGGACGCTCGCGCCGAGGCCGAGAAGATCACCGCGGAGGCGGCGGAGAAGGCCCGCAATCTCACCGCCGAGGAGACCGCGTCCCAGCTCGCCAAGGCGGCCCGTACCGCCGAGGACGTGCTCAACAAGGCCTCCGAGGACGCCAAGACGACCACCAAGGCGGCGGCCGAGGAGGCGGAGCGGATCCGCACCGAGGCCGAGGCCGAGGCGGACCGGCTGCGCGCCGAGGCGCACGACATCGCCGAGCAGCTCAAGGGCACGGCGAAGGACGACACCAAGGAGTACCGCGCCAAGACGGTCGAGCTGCAGGAGGAGGCGCGCCGGCTGCGCGGCGACGCCGAGCAGCTGCGGGCCGACGCGGTCGCCGAGGGCGAGCGCATCCGCTCCGAGGCCCGCCGTGAGGCCGTACAGCAGATCGAGGAGGCGGCCAGGACCGCCGAGGAGCTGCTGGCGAAGGCCAAGGCGGACGCCGACGAGCTGCGTACGACGGCGACGGCCGACAGCGAGAAGGTCCGCACCGAGGCCATCGAGCGCGCCACGACGCTGCGCCGGCAGGCCGAGGACACGCTGGAGCGCACCCGCAGCGAGGCGGAGCGGCACCGCGCCGAGATCGTCGAGCAGGCCGAGGGCATCAAGGCGGACGCCGAGCGGGCCGCCGAGGGGCTGCGCGAGGAGACCGAGCGCGCCATAGCGGCCCGGCAGGCGGAGGCCGCCGACGAGCTGACCCGGCTGCACACGGAGGCCGAGGAGCGGCTCGCCGCCGCCGAGCAGGCGCTGACGGACGCGCGCGCGCAGGCCGAGCGGATCCGCCGCGAGGCCGCCGAGGAGAGCGACCGGCTGCGCACGGAGTCCGCCGAGCGGATCAGGGCGCTGCAGGCGCAGGCCGAGGCGGAGGCCGAGCGGCTGCGCAACGAGGCCGCGGCGGACGCGTCCGCGTCGCGGGCCGAGGGCGAGAACATCGCCGTACGGCTGCGTTCGGAGGCCGCGGCGGAGGCCGAGCGGCTGAAGTCGGAGGCCCAGGACTCCGCCGACCGGGTACGGGCCGAGGCGCAGGCCGCGGCCGAGCGCCTGGCGACCGAGGGCGCCGAGACGCTGGCTGCCGCGCAGGAGGAGGCCACCCGGCGCCGCCGTGAGGCCGAGGAGCTGCTCGGTTCGGCGCGTCAGGACGCCGACCAGGAGCGTGAGCGGGCCCGCGAGCAGAGCGAGGAGCTCCTCGCGTCGGCGCGCACGCGTGTCGAGGAGGCACAGGCCGAGGCCGTACGGCTGGTCGAGGAGGCCGACCGGCGGGCGACCGAGATGGTCACCAGCGCCGAGCAGACCGCGCAGCAGGTGCGGGACGCGGTCGCCGGGCTGCACGAGCAGGCGCAGGAGGAGATCGCTGGGCTGCGCAGCGCCGCCGAGCACGTGGCGGAGCGCACCCGGACCGAGGCGCAGTCGGAGGCGGACCGGGTCCGCGCCGACGCGTACGCGGAGCGGGAGCGGGCCACCGAGGACGCGGGCCGCGTCCGGCGCGAGGCGGCCGCCGAGTCGGAGGCCGCCAAGGCCCTTGCGGAGCGCACGGTTTCGGACGCGATCGCCGAGTCCGAGCGGCTGCGTTCGGACGCCGCCGAGTACGCCCAGCGGGCGCGCACGGAGGCGTCGGACTCGATCGCGAACGCCGAGCAGGACGCCTCGCGCACCCGCGCGGACGCCCGTGAGGACGCGAACCGGATCCGTTCGGACGCGGCGACGCAGGCGGACACGCTGATCACCGAGGCGCGCTCCGAGGCGGAGCGGCTGACGACCGAGACGGCCGCGGAGGCCGAGCGGGTGCGGGCCGAGTCCGTCGCGAAGGCCGAGCAGCTCATCTCGGACGCGACCGGGGACGCGGAGCGGCTGCGCGCCGAGGCCGCCGAGACGGTCGGCTCCGCGCAGCAGCACGCCGAGCGGATCCGTACGGAGGCCGAGCGCGTGAAGTCGGGGGCCGCGGCGGAGGCCGAGCGGGTCACGTCGTCCGCGCGCGAGGAGGCGGAGCGGACGCTCGACGAGGCGCGCCAGGAGGCCAACAAGCGGCGCTCCGAGGCGGCCGAGCAGGTCGACAAGCTCATCTCGGAGACGGCGGTCGAGGCCGACAAGCTGACCTCCGAGGCGCAGCAGGCCGCCCTCAAGACGACCGCGGACGCCGAGGCGCAGGCGGACACGATGGTGGGCGCGGCGCGCAACGAGGCGGAGCGGCTGGTCGCCGAGGCGACGGTCGAGGGCAACACGCGGGTGGAGCGGGCCCGTACGGACGCCGACGAGCTGCTGGTCGGCGCGCGCCGGGACGCGACCGCGATAAGGGAGCGCGCGGAGGAGCTGCGCGACCGCATCACGACGGAGATCGAGGAGCTGCACGAGCGGGCCCGCCGCGAGTCCGCCGAGACGATGAAGTCCGCGGGCGAGCGCTGCGACGCGCTGGTGAAGGCCGCCGAGGACCAGCTCGCCGAGGCCGAGGCGAAGGCGAAGGACCTGATCTCGGAGGCCAACTCCGAGGCGAGCAAGGTGCGCATCGCCGCCGTCCGGAAGGCCGAGGGCCTTCTCAAGGAGGCCGAGCAGAAGAAGAGTTCGCTCGTCTCCGAGGCCGAGAAGATCAGGTCCGAGGCGATCCAGGAGGCCAAGGCCGCGGTCGAGGAGGGCCGGCGGGATCTGGAGGTGCTGGTCCGCCGCCGCGAGGACATCCAAGCCGAGATCTCCCGTGTCCAGGACGTCCTGGAAGCGTTGGAGTCTTTTGAGGCCCCGTCCGGCGGAAAGGACGGAGGCGTCAAGGCGGGTGCTGCCGCGGGCGCAACTCGTTCGGGTGGCAAGGCGTCAGAGGGCTAGCCAGGTACAGCCATCGCGTGCTTGCCAGGGACGTATGACACGGGCTCTGGCAAGCGCTCCGACAGCCAGCCACCCAAAAGGAGTGTCATTCTCCAGATCAAACACGCATACGCTCGATGACACGCCGCTTTGGCCCCTAGGATTCCCTCTATCACCTCACCGGTCTCATTCGACAGGAACCCCATGAGCGACACTTCCCCCTACGGCTTCGAGCTTGTGCGGCGTGGGTACGACCGCGCTCAGGTGGACGAACGCATTTCGAAGCTCGTCTCCGACCGTGACAGCGCTCTGGCTCGTATCACTGCTCTGGAAAAGCGCATCGAGGAGCTCCACCTCGAAACGCAGAACGCCCAGGCCCAGGTCAGCGACGCGGAGCCGTCGTACGCGGGTCTCGGCGCGCGCGTCGAGAAGATCCTCCGCCTCGCCGAGGAGGAGGCGAAGGACCTGCGCGAGGAGGCCCGTCGCGCATCCGAGCAGCACCGTGAGCTCGCCGAGTCGGCGGCCCAGCAGGTGCGCAACGACGCAGAATCGTTCGCTGCGGACCGCAAGTCCAAGGCGGAGGACGAGGGCGTCCGGATCGTCGAGAAGGCCAAGAGCGACGCCTCGCAGCTGCGCCAGGAGGCGCAGAAGGACGCGCAGTCCAAGCGTGAGGAGGCGGACGCCCTCTTCGAGGAGACCCGTGCCAAGGCCGCCCAGGCCGCCGCGGACTTCGAGACGAACCTCGCCAAGCGCCGGGAGCAGTCCGAGCGCGACCTGGCCTCGCGTCAGGCCAAGGCCGAGAAGCGTCTCGCGGAGATCGAGCACCGCGCGGAGCAGCTCCGCCTGGAGGCCGAGAAGCTGCGCACGGACGCCGAGCGTCGCGCCCGTCAGACGGTGGAGACGGCGCAGCGCCAGGCCGAGGACATCGTGGCCGACGCGAACGCCAAGGCCGACCGGATCCGTTCGGAATCCGAGCGCGAGCTCGCGGCTCTGACCAACCGTCGCGACTCGATCAACGCCCAGCTCACGAACGTCCGCGAGATGCTCGCGACGCTCACGGGCGCCGCGGTGGCCGCTGCCGGTACGCCGGCCGAGGACGAGCCGATCTCCCGTGGGGTTCCGGCTCAGCAGTCCCGGTAACACCTTCAGCAGTCCCGGTAACACCTGAAGTACAGCGCCTGAACAAGTGCGAAGCCCTCTGCCACCCCGGTGGCAGAGGGCTTCGTCCCGTTCTAGCGTGGCCGCATGATCGAGCTCGAGGGGCTGACCAAGCGGTACGGCGAGAAGGTGGCGGTCAACAACCTCACCTTCGCCGTCAGACCCGGCATCGTCACGGGGTTCCTCGGGCCCAACGGCGCCGGGAAGTCGACGACCATGCGGATGATGCTCGGGCTCGACCGGCCCACGTCGGGCGACGTACGGATCGACGGTCAGCACTACGACGGCCTCAAGGACCCGCTGACGTACATCGGCGCCCTGCTCGACGCGAAGGCCATGCACGGCGGGCGCAGCGCCTTCAACCATCTGCTGTGCCTCGCGCAGAGCAACGGGATTGCGCGGGAGCGGGTGCACGAGGTCCTCGACACGGTCGGGCTGACCTCGGTCGCGAAGAAGAAGGCCAAGGGGTTCTCGCTCGGCATGGGCCAGCGGCTCGGCATCGCGGGCGCGCTGCTCGGCGATCCGCGGATCCTGATGTTCGACGAGCCGGTCAACGGCCTCGACCCCGAGGGCATCCACTGGATCCGCAACCTGATGAAGTCCCTCGCCGCCCAGGGCCGTACGGTCTTCGTCTCCTCGCACCTGATGAGCGAGATGGCGCTGACCGCCGACCATCTCGTCGTCATCGGCCAGGGCCGGCTGCTCGCCGACACCTCCATGGCCGACTTCATCCAGCAGAACTCGCGCTCCTTCGTCCGGATCCGCACCCCTCAGCGCGAGCGGCTGCTCGATGTGCTGCACGGCGCCGGGATCACCGTCGTGGAGTCGGGCAGCGGGACGCTGGAGGTCGACGGCGGCAAGCCGGAGCACATCGGTGAGCTGGCCGCGCAGCACCAGATCGTGCTGCACGAGCTCAGCCCCCAACAGGCCTCCCTGGAGGAGGCGTTCATGCAGCTGACCGCCGAGTCGGTGGAGTACCACGCGCACACGGACGCGTCCCTGACACACCCGCCCCTCCCGGAGGTTCCGGGGGCCTGGGGCGACGACTGGAAGAGGGGCTGACCATGGCGGCGACGCAGGTCCTCAGGTCCGAGTGGACGAAGATCCGCTCCGTCGCGTCCACGGTCTGGACGCTCGGTCTCGCCGCGGTGGTCACGGTCGCGCTCGGCGTGCTGATCTCGCTGCTGTCGAAGAACGAGTTCAAGAACATGAGCGAGAAGGACCGGCTCTCCTTCGACCCGACGTTCATCAGCTTCGCCGGCATGAGCCTCGGCCAGCTCGCGATGATCGTGTTCGGGGTGCTCGTCGTCTCCAACGAGTACAGCACCGGCATGATCCGCACCTCGCTCGCCGCGGTCCCTCAGCGCGGCACGTTCCTCTTCGGCAAGATCGCGGTGGCGACCGGGCTCGCCTTCGTCGTCGGCATCGTCACCAGCTTCGTCAGCTTCTTCCTGGGGCAGGCGATGCTCGGCTCCCACAAGGCGTCGATCGGCGACTCGGGCGTCCTGCGCGCGGTCATCGGCGGCGGGCTCTACATGGCCCTCATCGCCGTGTTCTCGATGGGCGTCGCGACCATGCTGCGCAGCCCGATGCTCTCCCTCGGCATCCTGATGCCGTTCTTCTTCCTCGTCTCCAACATCCTCGGCAACGTCTCCGCCACCAAGAAGATCGGCCGTTACCTGCCCGACCAGGCGGGCAGCAAGATCATGCAGGTCGTCACCCCACTCGACGACGACACCCCCTACGGCCCCTGGGGCGGCCTCGCGATCATGGTGGCGTGGGTGGCCCTGGCGGTGCTGGGCGGGTACGCGCTGCTCAAGAAGCGGGACGCGTAGGGTCGTCGGGCGGCAGCCGAGGCGGTGACGGCGGCGGCATGAGACCGTCGAATCCCGTCCAGCCGTTCCACTGCCAGACGTCCTTGTCCAGGTCGGGTTCCAGGGGCACGAAGCGGCCGAGCTCGAAGTCGCCGGCCGCCAGGTCGAACCAGCGCTCGTCCGCGACCTCGGTGCCCAGCCCCACGGTCCGCGCCGTCAGCCGGACCAGGAGCTTCACGCCCTGCGAGCCGTCCAGGTCGTGGCCCTGGATGTGCCGGAACGGCAGCTCCGGCACGGGCGACCCGACCGGTATCCACACCGTGAAGGGCGCCCCGCGCTCGACCGCGAGCCAGGCCCGCTCGTCGGCGGGCTCGCCCTGCGCGTCCAGGACCTTGAGCCACTGCTTGTAGATGACCAGGCTGCCGTCGTGCGGCGAACGCTCCAGGTAGCGCAGATGGGCCCGGGCCCGCAGATCGACGACCGAGAGGTTGTCGAAGCGGTTGTAGAAGCGGACCGCGATGATCGCGTCGTCGCTGTCCGCGTGGCGCCGGGAGTAGCTCGGGAAGTCCGCCGTCCAGGCGTGCGAGATGCTGGCCCGCTGCCGCCAGACGAACGGCCTGAGCGCGAACATCTTGATCAGCACGATGCCCAGCAGTACGGCGGGCACCAGCGAACCGGTGACCGAGGAGACGGTGGCGAGCACCTGGTGCGCGGTGCTGTCCGGCTCGGGCTCCAGGTTGTCCGTGCCGACGCAGGCGCGCAGCGCGCTGAGGCTGAGGTCGAGCAGCCGCTCCCCCGCGGAGAACCGCTCCGCCATGGAACGCGCCGAGTGCTCGGTGAGCGTCCACACCACGGCGATGACGACGGAGAGCCCGGCCAGCGCGCCGAGCGTCATCAGCAGCAGGGCGTGGACCGTGCGTCCGGCGATCCACCAGCGAACTGACGTACGGTAGCGCGGGTGCGCACGGCGCCGCCCCGACAGTCTCACCCGGCTCAACTTTCGCTCCCCGTAACCCAGTTCATGCCTGCTCGTACAATGGGACGGCATGATTCCCGGTGTCCGTTCCGGCCAACCCCGCCCAGGCGGGCGAACCCGGACCCCGCCCCGGGTACACATCGCGTGGAAGGCTGTGCCGACACCGCGCGATCACCCCTCGAAGGGCGTCACCGTGACGACGAAGGACCGAAGCCTCGCGGCGCTGGGCCTGGACGACGTGCCCGCCCGGCAACCGCTCACCTACCCCGGCCGCCCCACCCCCGAGCCCGCCCTGCTCACCGGCGACGAGCTGCTCCAGCTCGACGTGCGGCCGCTGCGCCTCGGCGAGTGGTTCGTGGAGGAGCAGCAGGAGCAGCAGCGGCTCGACGAGGCGCTGGCGGAGCTCGGCCAGGTCGTGACCGGCCGCCGTCACCCGGTCATCGCCGTCGGCTCCAACGCCTCCCCCGGTCAGGTCGCGCACAAGCTGACCCGGCTCGGCATCCCGGCCACCGTGCCGATGGTGCCGGTGCGCGTGCACGGGATCGGCGTCGGCTGCTCGGGGCACATCAGCCCGGCGGGGTACGTGGCGGGGACGCCGTACGTCGATCGGGGCGCCGAGACCACGCTCGTGGTGGCCTGGCTGGATTCGACGCAGCTCAAGGCGGTGGACGACACCGAGTTCCCGGACTACCGGCGGGCGATACTCCCGGGCGGCGAGTTCGAGATGACCATGCCGTCCGGGGAGCGCCTCGGCGGCGCGTACATCTATTTCAGCGCGCACGGGGTGCTCGCCGACCCGGTCACCGGCCTGCCGCGGCCCGGCGGCGGGGACCAGTCCGAGCTGCTCGCCGCGCTGCTCGGCTCGTCGGCGCGGCTGCGGGAACTGCTCGGTCCCGATCCGGCCGCCTGGGTGCGCCGCGCCGGGGCCGACCGGGAGCTGCGCGAGCGCGGCACGCTCGTCTTCGGCGAGGAGGGCTGGGTGCTGCCGCAGACGGAGTTCCTTCCGTACGTCGACGACGCGGCCGCGCTGCGGCTGTACGACGACCTCCAGCCGCTGGACGGCTCGCTGCCGTACCGCGCCTGAGCTCCCGAGGGTTCCGTACGGCGGTTGAGGGTTCCGCTTCCTCCCCTGACCAGGCACGACACGTACCTGACAAAAGGTGCAGGTGACCTGCGTTCTTTTACTTCCTCTTGAGTGGAACCGTCAGCGCCCCGATATCCTCCTAACCCTTACGGGGGCGTGTGCCCCGACGTCCTGACCTTTTCGATGGGTGCGGAGCATGATCGAGGCAGTCGGCCTGACGAAGCGCTACGGCGACAAGACGGCCGTGTACAACCTTTCCTTCCAGGTGCGGCCCGGTGCCGTCACCGGATTCCTCGGGCCCAACGGGTCGGGCAAGTCGACGACGATGCGGATGATCCTCGGCCTGGACAACCCGAGCGCCGGGCAGGTGACGATCGGCGGCTTCCCCTACCGCAAGCTGCCCAACGCCCCCCGCCAGGTCGGCGCGCTCCTCGACGCCAAGGCCGTGCACGGCGGCCGGCACGCCCGCAACCACCTGCTCTGCCTCGCGCAGCTCTCCGGCATCCCGGCCCGCCGGGTGGACGAGGTGCTGGGCGTCGTCGGTCTCCAGGACGTGGCCAGAAAGCGCTCCAAGGGCTTCTCGCTCGGCATGGGCCAACGGCTCGGCATCGCCGCCGCGCTGCTCGGCGACCCGCAGGTGCTGCTCTTCGACGAGCCGGTCAACGGCCTCGACCCCGAGGGCATCCTCTGGGTCCGCAACCTGATGAAGTCCCTCGCGGCCGAGGGCCGCACGGTCTTCGTCTCCTCGCACCTGATGAGCGAGATGGCGCTGACCGCCGACCACCTGATCGTGATCGGCCGCGGGCAGATGCTCGCCGACATGAGCATCAGGGACTTCATCTCGCACAACTCGGCCGACTTCGCCCGGGTCCGCACCCCGGAGACCGACCCGCAGCAGCGCGAGAAGCTCACCGCCGCGCTCACCGAGGCGGGCGGCCAGGTGCTGCCCGAGCAGGACGGCGCGCTGCGCGTCACCGGGCTGCCGCTGCCCCAAATCAGCGATTTGGCGCACTCCTCCGACGTACGCCTGTGGGAGCTGTCGCCGCACCAGGCCTCGCTGGAGGAGGCGTACATGCGGATGACGCAGGGCGCCGTCGACTACCGCTCGACCATCGACCAGAAGGCCGGGCTCCAGCAGCAGCTGCCGCCCGGCGCGATGCCGCAGCCGCAGATGCCGGTACCGGGCCAGGGCCAGTCCGGCTGGTACGCCCCGCCGGGACCCCAGCAGGGCGGGCAGCCGTTCGCGATGCCGCAGGCGCAGCAGCCCGCAGGCGCGTACGGCGCCCCGGCCGCGCCCCAGCCGGGCCAGCCGGGTCCGTACGGCGCTCCCGCGGGCGCGGGCGCTCCGGACGCCAACCCGTACGCCCAGGCCGCGGCCCAGGCCCCCGCACAGCCGCCCGTGGCACCCGCTGCCGCCCCCGCCGCCGACCTGACCAAGCCCGAGGACGCCCGATGAGCACGCCCCAGCCCCCGATGCCGCAGCAGACCGCGCCCGGTGCCCCTCAGTGGCAGGCGGCGCCCGGCGCCTCGTACACCTCGCCGATCCCGGTCACGCGCACGCATCTGGGTCACGCGCTGAACTCCGAGTGGACGAAGATCAAGTCGGTGCGCTCCACGATGTGGACGCTCGGCATCTTCCTGCTCCTGGTCGTCGGCATCGGCTTCCTGGTCGCCGCGCAGACCCAGGACGAGGACTTCTCCGACGTGCCGTACACCATCCCGGCCTTCTTCGGGCTGATGCTCGGTCAGATCTGCCTGATCACGCTGGGCGTGCTGGTGGTCTCGTCCGAGTACGGCACAGGCATGATCCGTACGACGTTCACGGCCTCGCCGCAGCGCTACCGGGTGCTCGCCGCGAAGCTGATCATCTTCTTCGGCGTGGCGTTCTCGGTGTCGGCCTTCTCGATCGGCCTGGTCGGCCTGATGACCTCGGGGATGCACAGCAGCCCCGGGGCCGAGCCGTGGGGCGGCACGGTCCTCATGGGCGCGCTGTACGTCTCGCTGCTCGGTGTCCTCGCGCTCGCGGTGGGCTCGATGCTGCGTCACTCGGCGGGCGCGATCACCACGATGCTCGGTGTCGTCCTGGTCCCCGCGATCATGCCGGCGTTCCTGATGATGTCGGACAGCATGCGCACGTTCGGCGAGAAGATGCAGGAGTACAACGCTCCCAACGCCCTCGCCAAGATCTTCCAGTTGGACAGCGAGAGCGCCCACGGGGGCGCCCAGCTCGGCCTGCTCGCCGGGGTGACGGCTGCGGCGATCGTCGGCGCCTTCCTGCTGCTGGAGCGCCGCGACGTGTGACGCCCGCCCAACAGGCTCAGAACCTGGGCGCGTTACGGGACCGCTGCACCCTCGAGGTGCGGCGGTCCTTCGCGTTCCAGCACGCCTTGTGCCAGTGGCGGCGCTCGTCGACACCCGAGTGCTCCGGCCAGGCGACGACATGCGGGACGCCGGAGGGGATCATCTGGTCGCAGCCGGGGCAGCGGTAGGTCTTGCCCTGGGCGCTCGCGCCCGCCACATGGCGCACGCTCCACTCCTCGCCCTGCCAGCTCTCCGTGGACTGCCAGCCACCGTAGCGCCCGGAGGGCTCCTCGTCCGCGCCTCGGCCGGAGGAAGCACCGGCATCCTTGGAACGGTTGCGACGCGGGGACACAGGACACCTCACGGAGCTATACAGGGGGCAGGGGCCACGTCCAGCCTACGCGGCACGGGCCGGGGTAGGCGTACTCCACGAACCCCCACAGAACGCCCACGCGCCCACCCATTCTCCAGACAATCCGCCAATCTTCCCGCCAAGCCGTGTCCTCGGCACGTGTCACACGGTTATGCCGGGTGGGGGAGCTCCGTGTCGGCGCCAAGGAGGCAGGAGTGCAATGCGCGTAGGAAGTTTTGTTCTGGCGGCCCAGTTCCCGGGACAGGGCCAGGGGGAGGCGCTGCACCGCGCGGTGCGGTCGGCCGAGGTGGCGGAGGAGGCCGGTCTCGACTCGGTCTGGCTGGCCGAGCACCACTTCGTGCCGTACGGGACCTGCCCGTCGGCGATCACCCTCGCGGCGTTACTGCTGGGCCGCACCCGCCGGATCCACGTCGGTACGGCGGTCAGCGTGCTGCCCACCGTGCACCCGGTGGCACTCGGCGAGCAGGCCGCGTTGCTGCACATGACGTCCGGCGGGCGCTTCTCGCTGGGTGTGGGCCGCGGCGGCCCGTGGGTCGACCTGGAGGTCTTCGGCGCGGGATTGAAGGCGTACGAGAAGGGGTTCCCGGAATCACTCGATCTGCTGGTGCGCTGGCTGCGCGAACCGTCCGTGGCGGCCGCGGGAGAGCGGTTCGCCTTCCGTGAAGTGCCCGTCGTGCCCCGGCCGTCGGAGGCGCTCGGCGCCGGCGACGGACCCGAGGTCGTCGTCGCCTGCACGTCGCCGGCAAGCGTCCGGCTCGCGGCCGAGCGCGGGCTGCCGATGCTCCTCGGGATGCATGTGGGGGACGAGGAGAAGGCCGAAATGGTCGCCCTGTGGCGGCAGCACGCGCGCGCGGCCGGGCGTCCGGCGGACGAGATCTTCGGCGCCGCCCATGTCTCCGCCGGCGTCTGCCAGATCGCGGACCGCCGCACCGACGCGTGCGAGACGCTCGTCAAGGCGATGCCCGGCTGGCTGAAGCAGGGGCTGGACGCCCATGTGACGATCGACGGCCGCGCCCGCGCGATGCGGGACCCGGTGGCGTACACCGAACTGCTCTGCGGGCTCCACCCGGTGGGGACGCCGCGGCTGTGCGCCGACCGGCTCGCGGCGACCTCGGAACGGACCGGCATCTCACGCTTCGCCCTGCTGGTGGAGGGCTCGGGAGACCTCGCGGCGACGGAGGAGAACGTACGGCGGCTGGGTGCCGAGGTGCTCCCCCACCTCGGGTGACACCCTCGGCCCAGGACAGGCCCGCCCGCAGCGATACCGGCCTGCGGTGCGGGGACTTGCCGCCCAGTACAGATGCACCTCCCGCGTACGGAGCGGCAAGCCGTGCAGCGTCCCTGCGTCAGCAGTCCCGGAACTCCGGGGACTGGTTCAGCAGTTGACTGCGCACCGAGGTGAAGCGTGCCAGCGTGTCGTCCACTGAGGCTTCCAGTGGGAACACCGCCACCCTGTGGCAGTTCTGGAAGGCCAGCCGCACACCGAAGTGCCGCTGAAGCGCGCCGCGTATCGCGTCACTCGCGAGCGCACGCAGCAGCTGGCCACGTGCCTGCTCGTCCGGCGGAGGCGTCTGGTTGTCGGCGAACGCACCGCCGTCGACCTTCAGCTGGGCCACCAGGGAGCTGATCATCTCCCACGCGTAGGGCAGGGAGGTCCGGACGCAGTCGACGAATTCCGCTTCGTCGACCTCGCCTCGCTCGGCCTTTTCCAGTAGGGCCGGTGAGACGTCGAGCGACATGGGTTCTCCTCTCGCACCCCCAGATCTCGGGGGTTGCCGGACAGATGAGGGAAGTTCGCGATGCCGAACACTCTGCGTACACGCATCGCCACCTCCCGTTTATACGGTAAGCAACAGACGGTGACGGCACCAGGAGAATGCACGCAGAGCAGGGCCGTCGTAGGCACACAATCAGCCAATACCGAACGGGAGTTGCCACCAGCATGTGCCAAACGACGACAGGCCCCGGAGCAGGCTCTGAGGTGGGCGAATCGCGTGCACCACCGCGCGTCGGATAGCGTTGCCGACCATGCGTCTCGTCATTGCCCGATGCTCCGTGGACTACGCGGGCCGGCTCACCGCCCACCTCCCGTCGGCCCCCCGCCTCATCCTCGTGAAGGCGGACGGCAGCGTCTCCATCCACGCGGACGACCGGGCCTACAAGCCCCTGAACTGGATGTCGCCGCCCTGCACGCTGAAGGAGGGATCCGGCGACGATGAAGGCGTCTGGACCGTCATCAACAAGGCGGGCGAGAAGCTCATCATCACGATGGAGGAGATCCTCCACGACTCCTCGCACGAACTCGGTGTGGACCCCGGCCTGATCAAGGACGGCGTGGAAGCACACCTTCAGGAACTGCTCGCCGACCGCATCGAGACGCTCGGCGAGGGCTACTCGCTCATCCGCCGCGAGTACATGACGGCGATCGGCCCCGTCGACATCCTGTGCCGCGACGGCGAGGGCCAGACCGTCGCCATCGAGATCAAGCGGCGCGGCGAGATCGACGGCGTCGAGCAACTCACGCGCTACCTGGAGCTGTTGAACCGCGACCCGCACCTCGCGCCGGTCCGCGGCATCTTCGCCGCCCAGGAGATCAAGCCGCAGGCCCGCGTCCTGGCCACCGACCGCGGTATCGGCTGCACGGTCCTGGACTACGACGCCCTGCGCGGCATCGAGGACGACAAGCTGCGGCTGTTCTGACCTCTACGGCAGAGCGCAGGCAGAGCACAGAACGAGAGGGCCGGGTCCGTCATCGGACCCGGCCCTCTCGTTCCTGCTGTGGTGTCAGATCACCGAGCCGCTGGGCGACCCGGAACCGCTCTGCGACGCGGGCGCGGAGCTGCTCTGCGGCGCACTGGCCGAGCTGCTCGCCGGGCTGCTCGACGCGGGGCCGCTCGCGGAGTCCGACGTCGACGGTGTGCCCGACGACGCCGGCGGAGTGGTCGGTGGCGTCGTGGTGGGCGGCGGAGTGGTCGTGGGCGGCGGAGTGGTCGGCGGCCTCGTCGTACTCGGCGGCGGCGTGGTCGGCGGCTTCGTCGTCGTCGGCGGCTTGGACGTGCTCGGCGGCTTCGTCGTACCGCTCGGGCTCTTGGTCCCGCTCGGGTCGTCCGAAGGCTCCGCGCTCTTCGTGGGCGTCGGGTCGTCGGAGGTGCCGTACGTGCCGTCGGGGCCCGGGTCGGTGGGCGTGCTCGACGCGCCCCCACCGCCGCCCCCGTCGCTGTCCTTCTTCGGCTTGTCCGCGCCCAGGCTGTCGTCGTCGGCGCCCTGGCTGGCCGACGGGTTGACGCCGACCTTGTCGGACGGGTTGTCGTCGTTGTTGGAGGTCATGCCGAGCCCCACCACCGTGCCGAGCACGGCGACCAGGAGGGCGCCCGCGCCGGCTGCCGCCAGGTTGCGCCGGGTGCCGCTGACCAGCCGGCCCCCGATGCCCGAGCGCCGCGGCGCGGGGCCCGGCTCGGAGCGGTTCGTGACCAGCGTCGCGGGGGCGGCGGGCGGTTCGGCGAGCGTGAACGGCGCGGGTCCGCCGAATGCGGCCGGAACGCCACCCGGGGGCGACGCCGACTCCTCGTGGCGCGCGTCGGGCATCTCCTCGCCCGCCGCGGTGCGTGCGCCGGGCAGGGCGACGGTGCCGGAGCGGTCGGTGACCAGCGCGAGGGCGCGGCGGCCGGCGACGGTGCCGCGCTTGTCGGCGAGGGCGCCGCGCAGCCCGATGGAGGCCTCCAGCTCGGCGCGGGCCCGGTCCAGCTGGCCGCCGCAGAGCGCGAGGACGCCCAGTTCGTGGTGGAAGTAGGCCTGGTCGTGGACCTCGCCGGCGAGCCGGGACGCCTCGGCGCCGGAGCGCAGCGAGCGTTCCCAGGCACTCCAGTTCAGGCCCGCGGCGAAAGCGGGCGCGGCCGTGCGGGCCAGCGCGACGGAGGGGCTCTCCTCCTCGCCGTCCAGCGGGGCGGTGGTGAGCGGCACCAGGACGCCGAGCGCGGCGAGGACGGCGTCCGCCTCGGCGCAGACCCGCTCCGGGGTGACCGACGGGTGTCCGGCCCACCAGGTGTAGTGCCGGGCGGCGGTGAGCGCGCGGTCCTCGACGTCGTCCGTGTATCCGGCGGCCTCCAGCTGGGCCTGCACACCGGCGGCGAGCCGGTAGCGGGAGCCGACCGGCGAGACCAGCGCGCAGCTCGCGAGTTCGGCGAGGGCGGCGTCCGCGTGGGTGTCGCCGACCAGCGCGGGCAGGTGCGCCTGGTGGGGCACCTCTCCGCCCAGGGCGACCGCGAACCGCAGGGTGGCGCGCGCCGACTCGCTGAGCCGGGACGCCAGCAGCGAGGCGGGAGCGGCGCCCTCGGCGAGCGAGGGCAGCGGTATCTCGTCCTCGGCGTCGAAGGGCGCGTCGACGGGCCCCTCGGTGGCCGTGCCTATGGAGGTGTCGATGGTCGACGGGCCGACGGGCGCGTCCCCGACGTACCCGAACTCGTCGAAGGCGCTCGGGTCGGCGCGCATCTGGTCGCGCTGCCGCAGCAGCGCCCCGGCCTGCACGAAGCGCAGCGGGAGCCCCTCGGACTCGAACCAGAGGTCGCCCGCCCAGTTCGACTCGTCCTCGGTGAGCACGCGTCCGACGGCGCGCTCCAGGAGCTCCAGGCCGCCGCTGCGGTCGAGCCCGCCGAGGAAGACCTCTTCGAGGAGCGAGTCGGTGGACGGCGCGGGAACGTCGGGCGTGGCGGCGATCAGGAAGGCGCACTCGGGGGTCGCGTCGAGCAGCTCGTCGAGCGCGGCGCCGCCGAACTCGATGTCGTCGAGGACGACGACCGCGCCGATCTCGTGGACGAGCTGGAGCAGTTCGTCCCGTTCCGGGCGGTACAGCGGCGCGTTGTAGACGGCGGCGAAGAGGTCGTGCAGCAGGTCGTTCGCGGTGCGCCGGTACCCGGACAGGCGTACGACACCGTCGGGCGCGAGGTCCGCGCAGTCGTCGGCGACGGCGTCCAGGAGCACCGTGCGGCCGGAGCCGGCGGGCCCGGTCAGCCGTACGGAACGGCCGCGCGCGAGAAGGCGTACGAGCCGCTCGCGCTCGTCCTGGCGGTCCAGGAGCGGCAGTCGGGGTGCCGGCACGCCCGGCGGTACGGGCGGCTGGGTCGCGCGGCCCAGCTCGGTGCGTTCGGCGGCGCTGTGTTTGACCGGCCGCGGGGGCCGCTCACCCGGCGGGCAGACCTCGATCTCGCTGCCGTCGACGGGGTTGACGGTCAGCAGGAAGTCGCCCGAGACGAGCTGGACGGTGCGGGCGAGTGCCGGTGTGTGCTGGCCGAAGTCGGATGTCAGGTTTTCCCGCGGCGGACGCGAGCGAGGCGCCTGGCCGTCGTCGTCATGGCCGTACTCTTCGGGTCCCCGGTTGTTCGGGTCCATGTTCCTAGCCCCCCAAAAGCGTCGCGTGCGGATCCTGTCGCCGGGCGTCCGGCGGCAGGGCTGTGGCCCCTCCCGGCCTTGCTGCACACTGCGCTGTCGCTTCTGGTCCGGTGCCCGCTCAAGGGTTGTCGGGCGGCGGGCAGCCGAACCCTAAACCTTCGCACAGTATCTCCGACAGGCCGGGGTACCGCGCCGTCCGAGACGTCACAGCTTCGTGAGGATTGTGCGCGCAGCGCCGTTCACCCCCAGGTCACCAGGGTCTCCCCCGGCCCTCGGCTCACACCCGGGGCAGTGACTCCACGCCGATGCCGCCCTCGATCGCCAGGATCCGGTGCAGCCGGGTGGCGACCAACAGGCGCTGCATCTGCGGCGGTACGTCGCGCAGCACGAGCCGTCGGCCGCACCGCCCGGCCCGCCGGTGGGCCCCCATGATCACACCGAGGCCGGTGGCGTCCCAGGAGTCCAGCTCGGACAGGTCGAGCACCAGGTCGCCGGCTCCGTCGTCGACGGCCGTGTGCAGGACCGTACGGGCGTCCGCCGCGCTGCGGACGTCGAGGCGGCCCCCGACGACCAGCTCGACGTGGTCGCCCCTGATGTACATATGCGCTCCCCGAGAGTGCGTCTCTTACTCCGCGTTCGTCTGCCTGAACCGACTGATCCGGTTGATGCAACCTCTGACTGTCCGAGACCCTCAGAGGTTGCCGTCTGTAAGCGAACCGATACCCAATTCACCCCGAGGGGTGATGCCTCCGGGGACCGTGCGGTTTCAGTGCTTGTAGAAGCCCTGCCCGCTCTTGCGGCCGATGTCACCGGCGTCCACCATCCGGCGCATCAGCTCCGGCGGGGCGAACTTCTCGTCCTGGGTCTCGGTGTAGATGTTGCTCGTGGCGTGCAGCAGGATGTCGACGCCGGTCAGGTCCGCCGTGGCCAGCGGTCCCATCGCGTGGCCGAAGCCCAGCTTGCAGGCGAGGTCGATGTCCTCGGCGCTCGCCACGCCCGACTCGTACAGCTTCGTCGCCTCGACGACCAGCGCCGAGATGAGGCGGGTGGTGACGAACCCCGCCACGTCCCTGTTCACCACGATGCAGGTCTTGCCGACGGACTCGGCGAACTCCCGGGCGGTGGCGAGGGCTTCGTCGCTGGTCTTGTAGCCGCGGACCAGCTCGACGAGCTGCATCATCGGGACCGGCGAGAAGAAGTGCACGCCGACGACCCGCTCGGGGCGCTCGGTGGCCGCCGCGATCTTGGTGATCGGGATGGCGGAGGTGTTGGAGGCGAGTACGGCGTCCTCGCGGACGATCTTGTCGAGCGCCCGGAAGATCTCGTGCTTGACCTCGAGCTTCTCGAAGACGGCCTCGACGACGATGTCGGCGTCGGCGGCCGCGTCCAGGTCGGTCGTGGCGGTGATGCGCGCGAGAGCGGCGTCCGCGTCGGCGCCTTCGAGCTTGCCCTTGCTCACGAACTTGTCGTACGAGGCCTTGATGCCGTCGAGGCCGCGGTTCAGCGCTTCGTCGGTGACATCGCGCAGAACGACGTCCCAGCCCGCCTGGGCGGATACCTGGGCAATTCCGGACCCCATGAGTCCGGCCCCGATGACGGCGAGCTTCCGTGCCACTGTGCGACTCCCCTGACGCTCTGCTGATGACTGCCTCTCGGGCGGACACTAGCGCTCGTGAGGTGCTGTGTGACCGGTAAGTAATGCGCGTCACGTCTCAACTGACGGACATCACACCGGATGGCTCACCCCGCGTCCCGCACCGCGTAGTTGAGGACCTTCTCGCTCAGCAGCCCCTCCATGTCGTCGAGGAGCACAAGCACCTCGCGCGACACTTCTCCCGGTTCGCGGCCGGCCATCATCTCGCGTCCGATGGTGGCCATGACGGTCTGGTGGACCCAGTTGATCTGGCCGGCGATCAGCGTGGGCATCGGGTCGTCGGCGGGGGCGCCGGTCTCCTCGCGCAGCGCCTCCTCCAGGTTGTCCACGACCTCCTGACCGATGGCCCACAGCCGGGAGCGGAGCGCGGGTGCTTCGTGGATGACGTGCATGAAGCGGGCGTAGCCCTCCATCAGTCCGATCCGGGGCGAGACCGCCTCGGCCTCCTCACGGATCTCGCGCAGCACGGCGGCGGCTGCCGACTCGCCCTTGGCGCGGCCTCGCACCCACCGGGCGAGGCGGTCGATGACGCCCCTGGAGCGGTCGAGGAAGAGGTCCTCCTTGGCGGGGAAGTAGTTGTAGACGGTGTTGACGGAGACGTCGGCCGCCTCGGCGATCTCGGCGATCGTCACCGCGTCGAAGCCGCGTTCCAGGAACAGTCCCGTGGCCACATCCGAGATGTACTGCCGGGTCTGCCGCTTCTTCCGCTCCCTGAGCCCCTCTGCCATGCGGTCCATCGTAGCTTCGCTGGACTTGCTGAAATATTGGTGATACCCAAACTTTTGGTGTCATTGCAATTTTTCAGCGTCTCTGTTTTTCTGGAGCGCATGGCAATCATCAGTACGGCCGGACTGGCCCGTACCTTCCAGACCGGACGCGGCCCCGTGGAGGCGGTACGCGGCATCGACCTGACCGTCCGCCCGGGCGAGATCCTCGGCTTCCTCGGCCCGAACGGGGCGGGCAAGACCACCACCCTCCGGATGCTCACCACGCTGCTCGCGCCGACCGGCGGCGCGGCCACCGTCGCGGGCTGCGACCTGGTCCGCGATCCGGCCGGGGTACGGCGCGCCTGCGGCTATGTGGCGCAGTCCGGCGGCGTCGACCCGAGCGTGAGCGTCCGCGAGGAACTGGTCACGCAGGGGCGGCTGTACCGCCTGACGAAGCCCCAGGCGATCGAACGCGCCGCGGAGTTGGCGCACGATCTGGGCCTCACCGAGCTGCTCGACCGCCGGACGTCCGCGCTCTCCGGCGGCCAACGGCGCCGCCTCGACATCGCGATGGGCCTGACACACGGCCCCCAGGTGCTCTTCCTCGACGAGCCGACGACCGGCCTGGACCCGGCGAGCCGCGCCGACCTCTGGGACCTGGTCCGCCGGCTGCGCACCGAGCACGGCACGACGGTCTTCCTCACCACGCACTACCTCGACGAGGCCGACGCGCTCTCCGACCGGCTCGTCATCGTCGACCGCGGTGTCGTGGTCGCCGAGGGCACACCGAGCGCGCTGAAGCTGGCGCACGGCGGCTCCATCGACGCGACGCTCCAGGACACGTTCCTCGCGATCACCGGCCGCGGCCCGTCGCCGGCCGACTCCACTCCCGTAGCCGTATAGCCGTACCCCTAGCCATATAGCCGTAGAGGAACCCCCACGAGATGCTTCTTCACGACACCGCGCTGATCTTCGGGCGCTACGCCCGCCAGACCCTGCGCTCCCGCTTCGCGATGCTCTTCGGCGTGCTGATGCCGCTGCTGTACCTGCTCTTCTTCGGCCCGCTGCTGACCGACCTGCCGCTCGGCTCGCAGGGCAGCTCCTGGCAACTGCTCGTGCCCGGACTGCTGCTCCAACTCGGCCTGTTCGGGGCGTCGTTCGCGGGCTTCACGCTGATCATGGAGCAGAACCAGGGTGTGTTCGAGCGGATGCGGGTCACCCCCGTGAGCCGGCTGGCCCTGTTGCTCGGGCGTGTCCTGCGCGACGCCTCGGTCTTCGTCTTCCAGTCGGTGCTGCTGGTCCTGGCCGCGCTGGCGATGGGCCTGCGCGCGCCGCTGGCCGGCGTCCTCATCGGCTTCGCCTTCGTCGGCCTGCTGACGGTCTCGCTCGCCTCACTGTCGTACGCGCTGGCCATGAAGGTCCGTACGCCGCAGGAGTTCGGCCCCGCCGTCAACGCCCTGACCATGCCGTCGATGCTCCTGTCGGGCCTGATGCTCCCGATGGCACTCGGCCCCGGCTGGCTGGACGTCCTCTCGCACTTCATGCCGTTCCGCTATCTGGTCGACGCGATGCGGGACGCGTACGTCGGCCACTACGCGACGGCGTCGATGCTGTACGGCGTCCTGGTCGCCGCCTCTCTCGCGGGACTCGCCGTGACAGTGGGCACACGTGTGTTCCGCAGGGCCGGAGCGTAACTACGCTGGTCGCATGGTCAATCTGACGCGCATCTACACCAGGACCGGCGACCAGGGCACCACCGCCCTCGGGGACATGAGCCGGGTCGCCAAGACCGATCTGCGGATCTCGGCGTACGCCGACGCCAACGAGGCGAACGCCGTGATCGGCACCGCGGTCGCGCTCGGCGGGCTCGACGAGGAGGTCGTCAAGGTCCTCACCCGCGTGCAGAACGACCTGTTCGACGTGGGCGCGGACCTGTCGACCCCGGTCGTGGAGAACCCCGAGTACCCGCCGCTGCGCGTGGAGCAGTTCTACATCGACAAGCTGGAGGCGGACTGCGACCGCTTCAACGAGCAGCTGGAGAAGCTCCGCTCCTTCATCCTGCCCGGCGGCACCACCGGCGCGGCCCTGCTGCACCAGGCGTGCACGGTCGTACGGCGCGCGGAGCGCTCGACGTGGGCGGCCCTGGACGCACACGGCGAGGCGATGAACCCGCTGACAGCCACCTACCTCAACCGCCTGTCCGACCTGCTGTTCATCCTTGCCCGTACGGCCAACAAGGAAGTCGGGGACGTGCTGTGGGTCCCGGGCGGGGAGCGCTGAGGCGGGGCCCGCTTCGGGTTTCCGGCCTCGCGGCGGGCCCGGTCGCCCGCGTCGTCGCCAATACCGAGGTCGCGGTACATCGAAAGATGCACTCCGGGACCGTTCTCCCGGATCAGGCGGGTGGGGTGTACGCCGTGTTGGATGGAGCCATGGCCGCCCGACTCCCCCGCCCGCACCGCGACGACGTACGCATCGCGCTCGGCGGACTGCTCGGCGGGCTCGTGCTGTGGGGCGTGGGGCTCTACAGCCGTACGCCGGACGACCCGATCTCCCTCGTCGACGCGGGCTGGGCGGTGCTCGTCCCGCTGGTCGTGATGGCCGGCTGCGAGCTGCTGCGCCGCACCCGGCCGCGGACCGCCCTGATCATCGGCACCCTCACCCTGACCGCCGATCAGCTGACCCGCGGCAGCCTGGCCACCGTCGTGATGTTCACCGACCTGGTGTACGCGGCCGTGCTGTACGGCTCGGCCGGGGCCGCCCGGCGCATCCCCTGGATCACCGGTCTCATCACGGTGATCGCGACCGTCTGGCCCGTAGCGGCGTGGCAGAAGCCGGAGGGTCTGCTGATCGGGGCGTTCACCGGCCTGGTGACCTTCACCCCCGCCGCCACCGGCTGGATCGTGCGCAACCACCGCGACACCGCGGCCGCCGAGCGGTTGCGCGCCGAGCAGACCGCGCTCCTCGCCGAGATGGACCGCACCCAGGCCGTGGCCGCCGAACGCGCCCGGATGGCCAGGGAGTTGCACGACATGGTCGCCAACCACCTGTCCGCGATCGCCATCCACTCCACGGCCGCGCTGTCGATCGACGACCCGAAGACGTCCAGGGACGCCCTCGCCGTCATCCGCGAGAACAGCGTCGACGGGCTCGCCGAGATGCGGCGGCTGATCGGGATCCTGCGCGACGGGAGCGGCGACCGCGAACCGGCCGCGACCCCGACCCTGGACGGTCTCGCGACCCTGGTCGACGGCGCCCGCGCCAACGGCCTCGACGTACACCTCGACACCGATCACGGCCAGGTTCCCGCCCCCGTCGAACTCGCCGCCTACCGGATCGTCCAGGAATCCCTGACCAATGCCCTCAAACACGCCGGGCCGGGCCGCGTCACGGTCGCCCTCGCCCAGCGGGAGAGCGTGCTCGACGTCCGCGTCACCAGCCCGTACGGCCACCGGGGCGCCCCACGCGCCCCCGGGTCCGGCGCCGGTCTGGTCGGCATGCGGGAGCGTGCCGCCCTGCTCGGCGGCACCTTCGCCGCCGGTCGCGACGGCGCGCTCTGGGCCGTACGAGCCACCCTCCCCCTGACCGAAGGAGCAGCCGCGTGATCCGCGTGCTCGTCGCCGAGGACCAGTCCGCCGTACGCGCCGGGCTCGTCCTCATCCTGGGCAGCGTGCCCGACATCGAAGTGGTCGGGGAGGCGGCGGACGGCGTGCAGGCGGTGGCGCTCGCCCGTGAACTGCGGCCGGATCTCGTCCTGATGGACATCCAGATGCCGCGCCTCGACGGGGTGTCCGCCACCCGGCAGGTCGTCGCCGAACGGCTCGCGGACGTGCTGGTGCTCACCACCTTCGACCTCGACGCGTACGTCTTCGGGGCGCTGCGCGCGGGCGCTTCGGGGTTCCTGCTCAAGAACACCGAGGCGAAGGACCTGATCGCCGCGGTGCGCACGGTCGCGCACGGCGAGGGGCTGATCGCCCCGGCCGTCACCCGGCGGCTGATCGCCGAGTTCGCGGCGCGGCCCGTGCGCGAACCGACCGCCGATCCGGCCGTCCTGGACGCGCTGACCCGGCGCGAGCGAGAGGTGCTGTCCTGCCTCGGGGAGGGGCTGTCCAACGCGGAGATCGCGGGACGGCTCGACATGGCTGAGGCGACGGTGAAGACGCACGTCAGCCGCCTGCTGGGAAAGCTGGAGCTGCGCAGCCGGGTCCAAGCGGCGGTACTGGCGCAGGAGTTGGGCGTCTGAGGGACGCGCGAGCGGAGGCATGAGCGGGCACGCGAGAGCAGTGGTCCAGACCTATTGACCTATGGTCTGGACCTTTCTATTCTCGCGGCACGCACTGCGCTTTGGTCACCCGCTTTGGTCACCCCCGCCAGAAGACAAAAACATAAGGAGGCGCAGCATGCGCTTCAGACACAGAGCCGTGGCAGGGTTCAGCACCCTCCTGCTCCCGCTCGCCGCCCTGGTCGGCCTCGCGAGCCCCGCCCACGCCGCCACCGAAGCCACCGCCACGTACGCCAAGACCCAGGACTGGGGCACCGGCTTCGAGGGCAAGTGGACCGTCAAGAACACCGGTACCGCGAGCATCAGTTCCTGGACGGTCGAGTGGGACTTCCCCTCCGGTACGTCCGTCACCTCGGCCTGGGACGCGGACGTCACGTCCTCCGGCACCCACTGGACCGCCAAGAACAAGTCCTACAACGGCACCCTCGCCCCCGGCGCCTCCCTCTCCTTCGGCTTCAACGGCGCGGGCTCCGGCTCTCCCTCCAACTGCAAGCTGAACGGCGGCAGTTGTGACGGCGGCGCCACCGTCCCCGGCGACAGCGCCCCCTCCGCGCCGGGCACTCCGACCGCGTCCTCCATCACCGACACCTCGGTGAAGCTCAGCTGGACCGCGGCCACCGACGACAAGGGCGTCAAGAACTACGACATCCTGCGCGGCGGCACCAAGGTCGCCACCGTGACCTCGACGTCGTACACGGACACCGGTCTGACCGCCGGCACCGACTACTCGTACACCGTGCAGGCCCGTGACACCGCCGACCAGACCGGTCCGGTGAGCGGCTCGGTCGCCGTGCACACCACCGGCGGCACCACGGACCCGCCGCCCACCGGCGGCAACAACGTCAAGCTCGGCTACTTCACCGAGTGGGGCATCTACGGACGCAACTACAACGTCAAGAACCTGGTGACGTCCGGCTCGGCCGCGAAGATCACGCACATCAACTACGCCTTCGGCAACGTCACCGGCGGCAAGTGCGCGATCGGCGACTCCTACGCCGACTACGACAAGGCGTTCACCGCCGACCAGTCGGTCAGCGGCGTCGCCGACACCTGGGACCAGCCGCTGCGCGGCAACTTCAACCAGCTGCGCGAGCTGAAGGCCAAGTACCCGAACCTCAAGGTGATCTGGTCCTTCGGCGGCTGGACCTGGTCCGGCGGCTTCGGCGAGGCCGCGGCCAACCCGGCGGCCTTCGCACAGTCCTGCTACGACCTGGTGGAGGACCCGCGCTGGGCCGACGTCTTCGACGGCATCGACATCGACTGGGAGTACCCGAACGCCTGCGGCCTGTCCTGCGACACCAGCGGCGCCGCGGCCTACAAGAACCTGATGGGGGCCCTGCGCGCCAAGTTCGGCACGAGCAACCTGGTCACCTCGGCCGTCACCGCCGACGGCTCCTCCGGCGGCAAGATCGACGCGGCCGACTACGCGGGCGCGGCGCAGTACGTCGACTGGTACAACGTGATGACGTACGACTTCTTCGGCGCCTGGGACGCACAGGGCCCGACCGCCCCGCACTCCCCGCTCACCTCCTACAGCGGCATCCCGAAGGCCGGATTCACCACGGCCGACGCGATCGCCAAGTACAAGGCGAAGGGCGTCCCCGCGAAGAAGCTGCTGATCGGCATCGGTTTCTACGGCCGCGGCTGGACCGGCGTCACTCAGGACGCACCGGGCGGCACGGCCACGGGTCCGGCGGCCGGCACCTATGAGCAGGGCATCGAGGACTACAAGGTCCTCAAGACGTCCTGCCCCGCCACCGGCACGATCGCCGGCACGGCCTACGCGCACTGCGGCAGCAACTGGTGGAGCTACGACACCCCGGCCACCATCGGCACCAAGATGAGCTGGGCCAAGAGCCAGGGTCTGGGCGGCGCGTTCTTCTGGGAGTTCAGCGGTGACACCAGCAATGGCGAGCTGGTGAGCGCGATCAACAGCGGCCTGTCGTAAAACAGCTCGCTAAGCAACATTGACGCTCCCCCAGACTTCGTCCGGGGGGACCCCCACCCAGCGAGTGAATGTGGCTACGCCACATTCACTCGCTGTCCGGGCGGGGCTGCTTCCAGCCACGCGAGGAAACCGGTCAGCGCGTCTTCGCTCATCGCCAGTTCGAGGCGCGTGCCCCGGTGGAGACAGACCAGGACGTTCGCGTCGGAGAGCAGCGCCAGCTCCTCCTCGCCCTCGGGGGCGCGGCGGCCCGCCACCTCGATCGCCGAGCGTTCCAGGACGCGGCGCGGGCGGGGGGCGTAGGAGAAGACTCGGTACCACTCGATGCGGTCGCCGTTGTAGCGGGCCACTCCGTAGCCCCAGCCCTTGCCGTTGGTGTCGCCGTCCTTGGGGACGTCCCAGCGCAGGCTGCAGTCGAAGGTTCCGCCCGAGCGCTGGATCAGCCGGCGGCGGAGGCCGAAGACGAACAGCCCCACCACGACGAACGCCACTACCAACCCGCACACAGTCAGAGCGAGGACCATCGACACCGACCTCCTCGTCTCCTAGGTAAAGCAGGTAATGAAACGGAAAAAAGCACCCGCATCGCCTCAGCCGCGGCCCGGTCTGGATATCTCCAGTCCCGGCCGCGGCTGAGTCACGTCATTCCGTGCGCGCTGGGTTCAGCGCGCCGCCACCGCACGCAGGCGGACGTCCGCGCGACGCTCGGCGGAGGCATCGCCCTCCGCCTTCGCGCGCTCGAGCTCCCGCTCCACGCGCTGGACATCGATCTCGTCCGACAGCTCGGCGATCTCGGCCAGCAGCGACAGCTTGTTGTCAGCGAACGAGATGAAACCGCCGTGCACTGCGGCGACGACCGTCCCCCCATCGCTCGTACGGATGGTCACCGGGCCCGACTCCAGCACACCGAGCAGCGGCTGGTGACCGGGCATGACGCCGATGTCGCCGGACGCGGTACGCGCGACGACCAGGGTGGCCTCGCCGGACCAGACACTGCGGTCCGCGGCGACGAGCTCGACGTGCAGCTCAGCAGCCAAGGTGGGCTCCTCGGGTCACCACCCGGCGATACCGCCGGGTGTTGGGTCAAAGTCTAATAGGAGTACGGAGGGGGACGGGACGCACCCCGCGAGGTGCGTCCCCGCCCCCCATCACGAAGCAGTGCTCGATCAAGAGCCGCTGCTTCAGGAGACGCCGAGCTCCTTGGCGTTGGCCTTGAGGTCCTCAATGCCACCGCACAGGAAGAACGCCTGCTCCGGGAAGTGGTCGTACTCACCGTCGATGATCGCGTTGAAGGCCGTGATCGACTCGTCCAGCGGAACGTCCGAACCGTCGACGCCGGTGAACTGCTTGGCGACGTGGGTGTTCTGGGACAGGAAGCGCTCCACGCGACGGGCGCGGTGGACGGTGAGCTTGTCCTCCTCGCCCAGCTCGTCGATACCGAGGATCGCGATGATGTCCTGGAGGTCCTTGTACTTCTGGAGGACCGACTTGACGCGCATGGCGGCGTTGTAGTGGTCCGCCGCAATGTAGCGGGGGTCCAGGATGCGGGACGTGGAGTCCAGCGGGTCCACGGCCGGGTAGATGCCCTTCTCGGAGATCGGACGGGAGAGAACCGTCGTCGCGTCGAGGTGGGCGAACGTGGTGGCCGGGGCCGGGTCGGTCAGGTCGTCCGCGGGGACGTAGATCGCCTGCATCGAGGTGATCGAGTGACCACGGGTCGAGGTGATGCGCTCCTGGAGGAGACCCATCTCGTCGGCCAGGTTCGGCTGGTAACCCACCGCGGAGGGCATACGGCCGAGCAGGGTCGAGACCTCGGAACCGGCCTGCGTGAAGCGGAAGATGTTGTCGATGAAGAACAGCACGTCCTGCTTCTGCACATCGCGGAAGTACTCCGCCATGGTCAGACCCGCGAGGGCCACGCGCAGACGGGTGCCCGGGGGCTCGTCCATCTGGCCGAAGACAAGGGCGGTCTTGTCGATGACGCCCGACTCCGACATCTCCTCGATGAGGTCGTTGCCCTCACGAGTGCGCTCACCGACACCGGCGAACACGGAGACACCGTCGTGGTTGTTGGCGACGCGGTAGATCATCTCCTGGATGAGCACCGTCTTGCCGACACCGGCACCACCGAACAGACCGATCTTTCCACCCTTGACGTACGGGGTGAGAAGGTCGATGACCTTGACGCCGGTCTCGAACATCTCGGTCTTCGACTCGAGCTCGTCGAAGCGCGGGGCCTTGCGGTGGATGGACCAGCGCTCGCCCGTGTACTTCTCGTCGCTGTTCAGCACGTCACCGAGGGTGTTGAACACCTTGCCCTTGGTGAAGTCGCCGACCGGGACGGAGATACCCGTGCCGGTGTCGGTGACCGTGGCCTGGCGGACCAGACCGTCGGTGGGCTGCATGGAGATCGTGCGGACCAGGCCGTCACCCAGGTGCTGGGCGACCTCCAGGGTCAGGATCTTCTTCTCGCCGGCGTTGGCCGGGTCGGCCACCTCGACGTGAAGGGCGTTGTAGATGTCCGGCATCGCGTCGACGGGGAACTCCACGTCGACGACCGGACCGATGACCCGGGCGACGCGGCCCGTGGCAACGGCCGTCTCAGAAGTCGTCGTCATTACTTGTCACTCCCCGCGGTCGCGTCGGCAAGGGCTGCGGAGCCACCGACGATCTCGCTGATTTCCTGGGTGATTTCGGCCTGGCGGGCCGCGTTGGCAAGGCGGGAGAGAGAGGTGATCAGGTCTCCCGCGTTGTCGGTCGCCGACTTCATCGCGCGGCGCGTGGCGGCGTGCTTGGAGGCAGCCGACTGGAGCAGCGCGTTGTAGATACGGCTCTCGACGTACCGGGGCAGCAGGGCGTCGAGGACGTCCTCCGCCGACGGTTCGAAGTCGTACAGCGGAAGGATCTCGCCCTTGGTGGACGACTCCTCCGCAACCTCGTCGAGGCTGAGCGGCAGCAGGCGGCCGTCGACCGCGTTCTGCGTCATCATCGAGACGAACTCGGTGTAGACGATGTGGAGTTCATCCACGCCGCCCTCGGCCGTCTCCGTCTCGATGGCCTCGATCAGCGGACCCGCGACCTTCTTCGCGTCCGCGTAGGTGGGCTCGTCGGTGAAGCCCGACCACGACTCCACGACCTTGCGCTCGCGGAAGTGGTAGTGGGCGAGACCGCGGCGGCCGACGATGTACGTGTCGACCTCCTTGCCCTCGGCCTCAAGGCGGGCGGTCAGCTGCTCCGCCTCCTTGATGGCGTTGGAGTTGAAGGCGCCGGCCAGTCCGCGGTCGCTCGTGAGGAGCAGCACCGCGGAACGGGTCGCCGTCTCCGCCTCCGTGGTCAGCGGGTGCTTGGTGTTCGAGCCGGTGCCGACCGCCGTGACCGCGCGGGTGAGCTCGGTCGCGTACGGCGCGGAGGCCGCCACCTTGCGCTGCGCCTTGACGACGCGCGAGGCGGCGATCATCTCCATCGCCTTGGTGATCTTCTTGGTCGCGGTGACGGACTTGATACGACGCTTGTAGACCCGGAGCTGGGCTCCCATGAGTCAGGTCCCTTCCGTCGTCACTTGGCCGCGGCGGCCGGAGCGTCTTCGCCCAGAAGCTTGCCGTCCGAGGTCTCGAACTGCTTCTTGAAGTCCGCGATGGCGTCCGCGATGGCGGTGAGGGTGTCGTCCGACATCTTCGCGCCCTCCTTGATGGAGGTCATGAGGCCCTGCTCCTTGCGGTGCAGGTACTCCAGGAGCTCCTTCTCGAAGCGGCGGACGTCGGAGACCGGTACGTCGTCCATCTTGCCGGTGGTACCGGCCCAGACGGAGACGACCTGGTCCTCGGTCGGCATCGGCTGGTACTGAGGCTGCTTGAGCAGCTCGACCAGACGCTGACCGCGCTCCAGCTGGGACTTCGACGCGGCGTCCAGGTCGGAACCGAAGGCGGCGAACGCCTCCAGCTCACGGTACTGGGCGAGGTCGAGGCGGAGCCGGCCGGACACCTGGCGCATCGCCTTGTGCTGGGCGGAGCCACCGACGCGGGAGACCGAGATACCGACGTTCAGGGCCGGACGCTGGCCGGCGTTGAACAGGTCGGACTCCAGGAAGCACTGGCCGTCGGTGATGGAGATGACGTTGGTCGGGATGAACGCCGACACGTCGTTCGCCTTGGTCTCGACGATCGGCAGACCCGTCATCGAACCGGCGCCCATGTCGTCGGAGAGCTTCGCGCAGCGCTCCAGCAGACGGGAGTGCACGTAGAAGACGTCACCGGGGTAGGCCTCGCGCCCCGGCGGACGGCGCAGCAGCAGGGACACGGCGCGGTAGGCGTCGGCCTGCTTCGAGAGGTCGTCGAAGATGATGAGGACGTGCTTGCCCTCGTACATCCACTGCTGACCGATGGCCGAACCGGTGTACGGCGCCAGGTACTTGAAGCCGGCCGGGTCGGACGCCGGGGCGGCGACGATGGTCGTGTACTCCAGCGCGCCGGCCTCTTCGAGCGCACCACGCACGGAGGCGATGGTGGAGCCCTTCTGACCGATGGCGACGTAGATGCAGCGGACCTGCTTGTTCACGTCGCCCGAGCGCCAGTTGTCGCGCTGGTTGATGATGGTGTCGACGGCCAGAGCGGTCTTGCCGGTCTGACGGTCACCGATGATCAGCTGACGCTGGCCACGGCCGATCGGGGTCATCGCGTCGACGGCCTTGTAGCCGGTCTCCATCGGCTCGTGCACCGACTTGCGGACCATGACGCCCGGGGCCTGCAGCTCGAGGGCGCGGCGGCCGGTGGTCTCGATCTCGCCGAGGCCGTCGATCGGGTTGCCGAGCGGGTCGACGACGCGGCCGAGGTAGCCCTCGCCCACGGCGACGGACAGCACCTCACCGGTGCGCTGCACCGGCTGGCCCTCCTCGATACCGCTGAACTCACCGAGGACGACCGCACCGATCTCGCGCTCCTCGAGGTTGAGGGCGAGACCGAGGGTTCCGTCCTCGAACTTCAGCAGCTCGTTCGCCATCGCCGAGGGGAGACCCTCGATCTTGGCAATACCGTCGCCGGCGACGGTGACCGTACCGACCTCCTCGCGCGAGGCCGCGTCCGGCTGGTACGACTGGACAAAGTTCTCCAGCGCGTCCCGGATCTCCTCCGGCCGGATCGTGAGCTCCGCCATCTGGGTTCCCTGCTCTCCTTGTTGGGCCCGAAGTTTTCTTGGGGGGTCTGGGGTCAGCCCCCAGGAATCCTCTGCACGGCCCAACGAGGGCCGTAAGTACTGCGTGTTGCTGTTAACGCGTATTGAGTTGCTGCTAGCCGGCCATGCGGCGGGCGGCCTCGTCGAGTCGGTCCGCGATGCTGCCGTTGATGACCTCGTCGCCGACCTGCACCCGGATCCCGCCGAGGACCTCGGGGTCCACGTCCAGGTTGAGGTGCATCGGACGGCCGTAGACCTTCGCCAGGGCGGCGCCGAGGCGCTGCTTCTGTGCGTCGCTCAGCGGAACCGCCGAGGTGACGACGGCGACCATGCGGTTGCGACGGTCGGCGGCGAGCTTGGACAGGGACTCGAGTCCCGCTTCCAGGCTACGTCCCCGCGGCGCGGTCACAAGGCGCGTCACCAGACGCTCGGTCGTCACGTTCGCCCGGCCGCCGAGCAGGCTGCGCAGCAGCTCGCTCTTGGCCGACTTGGTGGCGGCGCGGTCGGTCAGCGCGGCGCGCAGCTCGGTGTTCGAGGCGACGATCCGGCCGAACCGGAACAGTTCGTCCTCCACCTCGTCGAGCGCACCCGTCTTCTGCGCGGCCGTGAGCTCCGCGACGGCGGCGAGCTCCTCAAGGGCGTCCACCAGGTCGCGCGACTGCGACCAGCGGGAGCGCACCAGGCCGGCCACCAGGTCTGCGGTCGTCCCGCTGACCTGGCCACCGAGCAGGCGCCCGGCCAGTTCGGCCTTGGCCTCGCCGGCCTGCGCCGGGTCGGTCAGGACCCGACGCAGCGACACCTCGCGGTTGAGCAGCGTGGTGACGGCGGCCAGCTCTTCGGCGAGCGCGGCCGCGTCCACGGACGTGTTGTCCGTCAGCGCGTCGAGACGCTCACGTGCGGCTGCGGTTGCCTCGCGGCTCGCTCCGTGCGCTGTCATCGAGTCGCCTCGGCCTTCTCCTCAAGCTCGTCGAGGAAGCGGTCGATGACGCGGCTCTGGCGGGCGTGGTCGTCGAGCGACTCGCCGACCAGCTTGCCGGCCAGGTCGGTGGCGAGCTTGCCCACGTCCTGACGCAGCGCCTGCGAGGCGGCCTTGCGGTCGGCCTCGATCTGCGCGTGACCGGCGGCGATGATCTCCTCACGCTGACGCTGGCCTTCGGCCCGCATCTCGGTGATGAGCGTGGCGCCCTGCTCCTGCGCCTCCTGGCGCAGACGCGCGGCCTCGTGCCGGGCCTCGGCGAGCTGAGCCTTGTACTGCTCAAGCACGCTCTGAGCTTCGGTCTGAAGGGCCTCGGCCTTCTCGATACCGCCCTCGATGGCCTCGCGACGCTCTTCCAGAACCTTGTTGATGTTCGGGAGGAGCTTCTTGGCGAGGAAGCCGAAGACGATGACGAAGGCGATAAGGCCGATCACGAGCTCTGGGATCGGCGGGATGAGGGGGTTCTCTGTCTCCTCAGCCGCCAGCTGAACCAGGGGGCTCATATCAGTGCCTTTCGTCGAAAGGGGCGGTCCGACGTCTGGGTCAGGAGGTCGGGTAGACGAACGGCATGACCAGACCGATGAGGGCGAGCGCCTCACAGAAGGCGAAGCCGAGGATCTGGTTGGCGCGGATCAGACCGGCAGCCTCGGGCTGACGGGCGAGAGCCTGCGTACCGTTACCGAAGATGATGCCGACGCCGACGCCCGGGCCGATGGCGGCGAGGCCGTAACCGATCGAGCCGAGGTTGCCCTTGATTTCGACGCCGGCGGCGAGGGTCTGGAGAGCGGACATGCCGGTTCTTCCTTCTCTTTCAATGACCGGTGGGGGTTGGCCACCGGATGTCTCTGGTGGGTGAAGCGGGACGCTCAGTGGTGCTCGGCGAGAGCGCCCTGGATGAAGCTGCAGGTCAGAAGTACGAACACATAGGCCTGGACAGCCTGGATGAAGAGTTCGAAGGCGGTCATCACGAGGACCATCAGGAACGAGACACCCGAGTACGCGATGCCGATGCCGTTCAGCATGTACCAGCTGGCGATCGTGAAGAGCAGCAGCAGGGTGTGACCGGCGAACATGTTCGCGAAGAGTCGCACGGCGTGGGTGAAGGGCCGGACCAGGAGGTTCGAGAAGAGCTCGATCGTCATGGACAGCGGCAGCACCGCGCCGAGCGACTTGTCGTAGCCGGCGAAGTTCTTCCAGGCGCCGACGAAGCCCTGGCGCTTGAAGGTCAGGCTGACCCACAGGATGTAGACGATGCCGGCCAGGGCCGCGGGGTACGAGATGATCGCGGTGACCGGGAACTGGGCGACAGGAATGATCGACCAGAGATTCATCATCCAGACGAAGAAGAACAGCGAGACGATCAGCGGGACGTACTTCTCGCCCTCCCGCTTGCCGATGGTCTCGTAGACGACGCCCTTGCGGATGAAGTCGTAACCGGCCTCGGCGACCATCTGCAGCTTGCCCGGGACGACCTTCGGCCTGGCGAAGGCGGCCCAGAAGAAGCCGACGATGATGACCGAGCCGAGCAGCGCCAACAGCATCGTCTTGTTGAAGTACGAGTTGCCGTCGGCGTCGCCGAAGAGCGGCTCGAACAGGAACGAGTGCAGGCCCGGGGCCGGGAAGCCACAACCGTCGAAGAGGTGGCAATCGGTCTCGAAGGCGAGCACCTGTGTCGGGTCAGCACTCACCGCGGGCTCCTTCAGCGTGGCGCATAGGTACGGCAACCTCGTTGTGTCGGCGCGGCGCGCAGCCGCGGTTCGGCACTGGACTGGTGAAACGGATGTGGGGGCGGCTGTGGGGCATCAAGCCTCGCGATTGAGCAGGCGTCAGCTCAGATGCCTGCGCCCGCGATGCCGCAGTTGGCACCGGACGATAGCAGGAGAACTCGTGCGCCTTTATCCCGGCCCTACCCCTCACGACGAGGACCCTGATTTCTCGGGCTTGTCGTGCTTCTCGGGTTCGGGATCGACGTAGAAAAGCTTGGCCTTCATGTGTGCACGCGCCTGCGCCGCCATCCACACGACGGTCGCGACCACGAGCCCGACAGCGAACGCCCTCGGGTTGAAGAGGGACGTGCCCTTGAAGACGGCCATGAAGATCAGGAGCAGCAGGAGCTGGGCGACGTAGAGCATGAGCCCCATCGCCTGGAACAGCTGCGGAAGCGTTTTCGCAGTCCTCTGCAGGACATACAGGCCGATCCCCATGAAGAGGATCGCCAGTACCGTGCCGACCGCCGCGCCGAGAGCCCCCTTGCCGCCTGCGACCACGCCACTGACGGCGACGGTAATCGCGCCGGCAGCTGCTGTGGGTACAGCGGTCTGCAGAAGGTTCCGGACGTCATTGGACGGCATGGCGGCAACTCCGCTTGCTAAAGGGGGGCAGGGTGTCGTCATGGACGAGCGTAGTCCCGGGCGGAGAGAGGACCTCACGCCAATGGACCGTCGCATCACGGTCTTTCGGCTCTGTCCCGGGTTCTCGTGAACCGTATCACAAACTATTTGATGAGGTCTTTACCTGGTTGGTGTGCTCGGTGTCACACATGAGAGTGAAGCTGCGCGTCTGTGCAAGAACCGGGCCAAGTTGTCTGGTATTGGGGGGCTTTGCACTCCCACGAGCAGGTCATGCCTTAGTCAGATTCTTACCTTGCGTCAGCGCGACGTTCCGGCTTTGCGCCTATCCAGGAAGCGCGCACGGGGGCCGATGGCCGTCGCTCCGTTGACTCCTGACACTCCGGAGACTCCCGCGGCGACCGGAGTGCGTTCCTCGCGGGCGCCCTCCTCGTCGCCGTCCGTCTCCCCCGCCGCGTCCAGGACGACGGCCGCCTCGGCGGACGCGGCGGCCCTGCGGCGACGGCGGTAGCGCGGCGGCACGAAGTGCTCGGCCCAGCGCGGGGCGCGCGGCGTGAACCGCGGCAGCAGAAGCAGGACGAGGCCCACCGCGCTGAGCGCCACGATGCCGAGCACGATCCACATGGCCCCCGAGTTCACCGAGTAGGCGAGGGCGCCGAAGGCGATCAGTGCCGACCAGAAGTACATGATCAGCACCGCGCGGCTGTGCGAGTGGCCGATCTCCAGCAGCCGGTGGTGCAGATGCCCCCGGTCCGCGGCGAAGGGCGACTGACCGCGCCAGGTGCGCCGCACGATGGCGAGCACCAGGTCGGCGGCCGGCACCGCGATGATCGTCAGCGGCAGCAGCATCGGGATGTACACGGGCACCGTCTGGTGCACCGTGTTGCGCTCCGAACCGGAGAACAGGTTCAGGGCGTCGGGGTCGATCTGCCCGGTGATGGAGATGGCGCCGGCGGCGAGCACCAGCCCGATGAGCATCGAGCCGGAGTCGCCCATGAAGACCCGCGCGGGGTGCATGTTGTGCGGCAGGAAGCCCAGGCACATGCCCATCAGCACGGCGGCGAACAGCGTCGCGGGAGCGGCGGCCTCGATGCCGTACGAGTACCAGATCCGGTACGCGTACAGGAAGAACGCGGCCGAGGCGATGAGCACCATGCCGGCGGCCAGACCGTCGAGGCCGTCGACGAAGTTCACCGCGTTGATGGTGATGACGACGACCGCGACCGTCAGCAGCGTGCTCTGCCACTGCGTGAGCGCGAACAGGCCGACGCCCGGGATGGGCAGCCACAGGATCGTCAGACCCTGCACGACCATCACGCCCGCGGCGATCATCTGCCCGCCGAGCTTGATCAGGGCGTCGATCTCGAACTTGTCGTCCAGGACACCGATCAGCCAGATGAGCGCCGCCCCGGAGAGCAGCGCCCGCGGTTCGTTGGACTTCTCGAAGACCTCGGCGAGGTTCGGCAGGTGGTCGGCGACCAGCAGTCCCGCACACATGCCGAAGAACATCGCGATGCCACCGAGCCGCGGAGTCGGTTCGCGGTGGACGTCGCGCGCCCTGATTTCCGGCATGGCTCCGGCCACGATCGCGAATTTCCGCACCGGCCCTGTCAGCAGGTACGTCACCGCAGCCGTGATGCAGAGCGTCAGCAGGTATTCACGCACGGGCTTCCCCACAGGTCTCGCCGGCCATCTCAGCCCCACACCCTAGCGAGGGACGCATATGGTTGGGGACTTCCGGGTAGCGACGATGGTTGCACGAGTGGCTGTGCACACGAGTGCGTGTACCCCACCTCAGGCGGGATAGGGCGGAAATCTTCCGGTCAGCTCCCTCACTTCTTCACGTGCCTTCGCCGCGTCGACCTCGTCCCGCAGCACCCCCGCGAACAGCACCGCGACCCGCACCATCTCCGCCTCAGCCATCCCCTGGGTGGTCAGCGCCGCCGTGCCCAGCCGCAGGCCACGGGCGTCCCCGTGGGGCAGCGCGCAGGTGTCCAGGACCATTCCGGCGGCCGCCAGCCGGCCCCGGGCGACGCGCCCGTCGACGCCGAGCGGCGCCGGGTCGGCGGCCAGCAGATGGGTGTCGGTGCCGCCGGTGGTGAGGGCGAGCCCCTCCGCGTCGAGGGCCGCGGCCAGCACCCTCGCATTGGCGACCACCTGATGGGCGTACGCGGTGAACGCCGGTGTTGCCGCCTCGCCGAACGCGACGGCCTTGGCGGCGATGGTGTGCATCTGCGCGCCGCCCTGCGTGAACGGGAAGACGGCCCGGTCGACACGCTCGGCAAGATCACTGCCGCAGAGGATCATGCCGCCGCGAGGACCGCGCAGCACCTTGTGCGTGGTGGCGCAGACCACATCGGCGTACGGCACCGGACTGGGCGCCGCACCCCCGGCGACCAGCCCGATGGGGTGCGCGGCGTCGGCGATCAGATAGGCGCCCACCTCGTCGGCGATCTCGCGGAAGAGCGCGTAGTCGATGTGGCGCGGATAGGAGATGGACCCGCACACCACGGCCTTCGGGCGGTGCGTACGGGCGAGGGCGCGGACCTGGTCGTAGTCGATGAGCCCGGTCTCGGCGTCGACGCCGTACCCGACGAAGTCGAACCAGCGGCCCGAGAAGTTCGCGGGCGAGCCGTGTGTGAGGTGCCCGCCGAACGGCAGTCCCATCGCGAGCACGGTGTCGCCGGGGCGCAGCAGCGCGGCGTACGCGGCGAGGACCGCCGACGATCCCGAATGCGACTGCACATTGGCGTGCTCGGCGCCGAAGAGGGCCTTCGCCCGGTCGACGGCCACCCGTTCGGCGACGTCGACGATCTCGCAGCCGCCGTGGTGGCGGGCGCCGGGATAGCCCTCGGCGTACTTGTTGGCGAGCTGCGAGCCGAGTGCGGCGAGCACGGCCGGTGAGGTGAAGTTCTCGGCGGCGATCAGCTGGAGCGTCGTGGCCTGCCGCTCCCGCTCGCCGAGCAGGATCTCGGCGAGCTCCGGATCCTGCCGCCGCAACACATCGAACTCCGGCCCGAGAGCGGCGGGCCGTACGGCTTCCTGAGCATGCGTGACGGACATGGTGGGCTCCGGGCCTGAGCGGGGGTGCGCTACGTCCAATGTAGGCCCGAGGCCGCTGGGACGCCCGGTGTTGTACTGCCGTGGGCGGGCGGCCTACGTACGAGCGGGTACTCCGGTCAGCGCCGTGACCACAGGATCCAGCGCCTGATGGATCTCGTCCCCGATGGACCGGAAGAACGGCAACGGAGCCCCGTACGGGTCGAACACCTCGTCCGCCTCGGCGGTGGGCGCGAGCAGCCACCCGCGCAACGCGGCGGCGGCCCGCACGAGGGCCCGCGCCCGCTCGATGACCCCGTCGTCCAGAGGCGGCAGCGTCGCCGGGTCTATCGCCCGCACCAGCCGGGTGAACTCCTTCAGCGTGAAGGTGCGCAGGCCCGCCGAGTGGCCCATGGAGATGACCTGCTGGCGGTGGTCGCGGGTGGCCGTCAGGACCAGGTCGGCCCGGATGACGTGGTCGTCCAGCAGTTCGCGTCCCACGAAGCCGGAGGCGTCCGCGCCGAAGTCGGACAGGACCGTCTCCGCGTTGGCCTCCATGGGCGCGCCCTCGTGGCCCCAGGTGCCCGCGCTCTCCACGATCAGGCCGCCCCACAGGGGGTCGCCGAGCCGGTCCGCCAGGGCATGGCGGGTCAGCCGCTCGGTGATCGGCGAGCGGCACACGTTGCCGGTGCTGACGTGGAGGATGCGGAAGGAACCCCCGGAGAACCCGTCGGCCCCCGTGAACCCCGTGCCTATGCCACGCCCCGCGTCAGGGGCTGTCAATTCGCCACCTCGAGGTCGGGTACGACCTTCCGCAGCTCCTCGGCGGACAGTGCGCCCTCGCGCAGGAGGACGGGCACCTTGCCGGTGACGTCGACGATCGAGGACGGGACGATGCCCGGGGTGGGGCCACCGTCCAGGTAGACGGAGATGGAGTCGCCGAGCATCTCCTGCGCGGCGTCGCAGTCCTCCGGCGAGGGGTGGCCCGTGAGGTTGGCGGAGGAGACGGCCATGGGGCCGACCTCGGTGAGCAGCTCGATGGCGACCGGGTGCAGCGGCATGCGTACGGCGACGGTGCCACGGGTGTCCCCGAGGTCCCACTGCAAGGACGGCTGGTGCTTGGCGACGATCGTCAGGGCGCCCGGCCAGAACGCGTCGACGAGCTCCCAGGCCATCTCGGAGAAGTCCGTGACGAGGCCGTGCAGGGTGTTCGGGGAGCCGATGAGGACGGGCGTGGGCATGCCACGGCCGCGGCCCTTGGCCTCCAGGAGGTCGGTGACGGCCTCCGCGGAGAACGCGTCGGCGCCCACGCCGTAGACCGTGTCCGTCGGGAGGACCACCAGCTCGCCACGGCGGACGGCGGACGCGGCTTCGCGCAGACCGGTCGTGCGGTCGGTCGCGTCGTTGGTGTCGTATCGCCGTGCCATTTAGCGGGCCTCCTCGTACACGTACTGCTGTGGGAAAAGGGTGGGGGAAAGGATCTGGGGGGTGCTCACGGCATCGCCTTGCGGGCGGTCGCGAAGCGCGGCCTGTTGTTGAGGTCCGGGTGATCGGCCGCGTCGGCCCAGCCCCGCTCCTCGGTGAAGATCCACGGCACCTGCCCGCCCTGGGTGTCGGCGTGCTCGATGACGACGACACCTCCGGGGCGCAGCAGCCGGTGCGCGGTGCGCTCGATGCCGCGGATCAGGTCGAGCCCGTCCTCCCCTGAGAACAGGGCGAGTTGGGGGTCGTAGTCGCGGGCCTCGGGCTGGACGTACTCCCATTCGGTGAGCGGGATGTACGGCGGGTTGGAGATCACCAGGTCCACCTGGCCGTCGAGGTCCGGGAAGGCGTCCAGGGCGTCTCCCTGGCGCAGGTCGACCCGGGATCCCTCGACGTTCTTACGGGTCCACTGCAGCGCGTCCTCGGACAGCTCCACGGCGTGCACGCGGGAGCGCGGCACCTCCTGTGCGAGGGCGAGCGCGATGGCGCCGGAGCCCGTGCACAGGTCGACGATGAGCGGTTCGACGACGTCCATCGCGCGTACGGCGTCTATGGCCCAGCCGACGACCGACTCGGTCTCGGGGCGGGGCACGAAGACGCCGGGTCCGACCTGGAGTTCCAGGTAGCGGAAGTAGGCGCGTCCGGTGATGTGCTGGAGCGGTTCGCGGGCCTCGCGGCGCGCGGTGACCTCCCAGTAGCGGGCGTCGAAGTCGGTGTCCTTGACGGTGTGCAGCTCGCCCCGCTTCACGCCGTGCACGAAGGCGGCGAGCTCCTCCGCGTCGTTGCGCGGCGAGGGCACGCCGGCGTCGGCCAGCCGCTGGGTGGCCTGGGCCACTTCCGCGAGCAGCAGGTTCACGCTGGTCCTCCGGGGCTGAGCTGTTGTCGTGAGCGGTTATGCGGCGGCGAGCTTCGCGGCCGAGTCCGCGTCGACGCAGGCCTGGATCACGGCGTCGAGGTCACCGTCGAGCACCTGGTCCAAGTTGTACGCCTTGAAGCCGACGCGGTGGTCCGAGATGCGATTCTCCGGGAAGTTGTACGTACGGATCTTCTCGGAGCGGTCGACGGTGCGGACCTGGCTGCGGCGGGCGTCCGCGGCCTCCCGCTCCGCTTCCTCCTGCGCCGCCGCGAGGAGCCTGGAGCGCAGGATACGCATCGCCTGCTCCTTGTTCTGCAGCTGGCTCTTCTCGTTCTGGCAGGAGGCGACGACTCCGGTGGGAATGTGCGTGATGCGCACCGCGGAGTCGGTGGTGTTGACGGACTGGCCGCCGGGTCCCGAGGAGCGGTAGACGTCGATGCGGAGGTCGTTCGCGTGGATCTCGACGTCGACCTCCTCGGCCTCGGGGGTGACGAGGACACCGGCCGCGGAGGTGTGGATACGGCCCTGCGACTCGGTCGAGGGCACGCGCTGCACGCGGTGCACGCCGCCCTCGTACTTCATCCGCGCCCAGACGCCCTGGCCGGGCTCGGTGGCGCCGTTGCCGCCCTTGGTCTTCACGGCGACCTGGACGTCCTTGTAGCCGCCGAGCTCGGACTCGGTGGAGTCGATGATCTCGGTCTTCCAGCCGACGCGCTCGGCGTAGCGCAGGTACATGCGCAGCAGGTCGCCGGCGAACAGGGCCGACTCGTCGCCGCCCGCGCCCGCCTTGATCTCCAGGATCACGTCCTTGTCGTCGCTGGGGTCGCGCGGGACCAGGAGCAGGCGGAGCTTCTCGGTGAGCTCCTCGCGCTGCTTCTCCAGTTCCTTGACCTCGGCGGCGAAGTCGGGGTCGTCGGCGGCGAACTCCTTCGCCGTCTCGATGTCGTCCCCGGTGCGCTTCCAGGAGCGGTACGTCGACACGATCGGGGTCAGCTCGGCGTAGCGCTTGTTGAGCTTGCGCGCGTTGGCCTGGTCGGCGTGGACCGACGGGTCAGCGAGCTTCTTCTCCAGGTCGGCGTGCTCGCCGATGAGTTCCTCGACCGCCTCGAACATCTCCGGCTCCAATGGGCTGTCCCCGGCGCCTGCGCGGGCCTGAGGACGTAGGTACTACAACGATGAGAGGGCTGCACCGCAAAGCGCCGGTCCCGGCGCCCCCGTGCCGGGGACGCCGAAGACCGGCGCTGTGGGCTCGCTACTTGTTGGCAGCGGCAGCCTTGCCGAAGCGGGCCTCGAAGCGGGCCACACGGCCACCGGTGTCGAGGATCTTCTGCTTGCCCGTGTAGAACGGGTGGCACTCGGAGCAGACCTCGGCGCGGATGGTGCCGCTCGTGATCGTGCTACGGGTGGTGAACGACGCGCCACAGGTGCAGCTGACCTGGGTCTCGACGTACTCGGGGTGGATCTCGCGCTTCAAGGTGTCTCCTAGTTTCGGGAGGGCGCCGGGTCGCTGCCGCGGATTGCGGAGGCGTGAACCGGAGCCGACGTACCAGTCTGCCAGGACTGGGTGCCATCCCCCAAAACGGGGACCTGGGGTCCGTTATTCCCCGCGGGCCGGTGGGGGCTGATCGCGCAGTTCCCCGCGCCCCTATGGGGCGCTGCTGACCACGCCCTTCGCGTCGCCTGTGGCCGTGCCCTTCGTCGCCGCCGCCGGGATCGTCTCGTCGTTCTTCAGGGCGTCCCAGACCAGCTGCGCCTTGGCCTTCTGGACGATCACGCGGTTGGGGTCCGCGGGGTCGTACTGGACCGGCATCGTCACCATGTGCATCTTCGACGAGCCGATGCTCTTGAGGCCGCCTGCGAAGGACGCCAGCTCCTTGACGGAGCCGAGGTCGGAGTCGGTGGTGACGGCCTGGGTGGCGGTGTCGGCGAGGTTCCACAGCTTCTTCGGGCTGGTCAGTACGCCGACGTCCTTGACCTGGTTGACCAGGGCCTTGATGAACGCCTGCTGGAGCTGGATACGGCCGAGGTCGGAGCCGTCGCCGACGCCGTGCCGGGTGCGGACCAGGCCGAGCGCCTGCTTGCCGCTCAGCGTGTGCGTGCCGGCCTTCAGGTTCAGATGGCTGTCGGAGTCCTTGATGTCCTTGGTCGTGGTGATCGGGACACCGCCGAGCTCGTCGATGAGCTTCTGGAAGCCGGTGAAGTCGACCTCGATGTAGTGGTCCATGCGGATGTCGGTCATGGACTCGACGGTCTTCACCGCACAGGCCGCGCCACCGGTGGAGTACGCGGAGTTGAACATGACGCCCGACGCGGCATCGTGCGTGACGCCCTTGGTGTCGGTGCAGGCGGGGCGCTCGACGAGGGTGTCGCGGGGTATGGAGACCACGCTGGCCTTCTTGTGGCCCTCGTAGACGTGCACGATCATCGCCGTGTCCGAGCGGGCGCTGCCGTCGTCGGTGCCGCCGCCCAGCTTCTTGTTGCCGCCGGAGCGGGTGTCGGAGCCGAGCACGAGGATGTCCTCGGAGCCGTTGTCGACGTCCAGGGGCCGGTCGGTGCCGAGGGCCTGGTTGATGTCGACGCTCTTGATGTTGCCGTTGAGCTTGAAGTACAGGTACCCGACTCCGGTGCCGCCCAGCACCACGATGCCCGCGGCCGTCCATGCCGTGATGAGCAGGGCCTTTCGGCGCGTGCTGCGGGTCTTGCGGCGGCGGCCCCTGGCGCGGCGGCGCGGGGCGTTCGGGCCGGACTCCCCCGGTATGCCGGAGGCCGGCGTGCTCTCGTCGGGCATGCGCTCCTCAGTCCATCGGTGAAAGTCGGTTACCCCCTGTTTTCAGGGTCAAGCCCGGTCTGTCGTGACGTGGCGTACCGCTCCATGGTCACTCCGTACGGTCAGACGGGGAAACTCGGGAAAGGGTTGCACAACGCTCCGTGCCCACCGCGTGGGGCGATGGGCACAGAGCGTCACCAATATGAGCGGACAAACGCCGCTCACCTGCGATTTCAGCCGAAGATGTCGTACTGGGCGAAGTCGGTGCCGACCGAGATCCTTGTGGCAAAGATCTCGCTGGTGGCCTTGCCGGTGCCCGGGTACAGGTAGAGCGTGCCGCCGGGCGTGCGGGCCAGGAAGTCGGCCTTGCCGTCGCCGGTCACGTCACCGGGGGCGTCGAAGGCGTTGTAGCCGCCCCAGCTACGCACCTTGATGCGGCTGGAGAAGGCCTCGGAGCCGGACTTGCCGGTGCCCTTGTACAGGTAGACCGAGGAGTCGCTCTTGCTGCGCGCGATCAGGTCGACCTTGCCGTCGCCGGTGAAGTCGCCATGGCCGCGCAGGGAGTTGTACTGGTTCCAGCCGGAGCGGACCTCGACGCGGGCGGCGAAGGTGCCGTTGCCCTTGCCCGGATAGATCCACAGGACGCCGCCGGAGTCGACCGAGAGCAGGTCGGGCAGTGCGTCGCCGGTGACGTCACCGGGAGCGACGATCCTGGTGCGGGTCTTCCAGTTGTCGGCGATCTGCTTCGTGGCCCAGCTGCTGCTGGAGTTCACCCAGTGCATCCAGAACATGGCGCCGTCGGCGCTGCGCCGCACCACGAAGTCCTGGTAGCCGTCCCGGTTGAGGTCCGTCTGCAGGATGACGTTGACGCCGCTCCAGTCGCCCCACGACTCGCGCGCCGCGAACGACGTGCCCTTGGAGTCCTTCTCGAAGCCCTCCTGGTTGGAGGACTTGCGCACCCACAGGTCGGCCTTGTGGTCGCTGTAGCTGAGGTTCGTGTCATCGACGCGCGGGGAGGCGGCGCCGACGTAGGTGCTGACCTTCGAGAAGACGCTGTAGGCGCCCTCCTCGACGCAGTCCTTCACGCCCCAGGAGACGACGCCGACGATGCGGTTGTTGACGACGAGCGGACCGCCGGAGTCGCCGTTGCAGGCGGTGGTGGTGCCGGTGTCGCTGCCGGTCGCCGGGTTGCCCGCGCAGACCATGTGGCCCTTGATGAAGTCGGTGCCGTAGGCGCCGGCGCAGGTGCTGTCCGACTTGATGGGCAGGGTCGCCGTCTTCAGCGTCTCGGAGATGTCCTGGCTGGTGGAGCTGGTGCGCCCCCAGCCGTAGAGCTTGGCACTGGTGCCGGAGGCGTACGACGCGGTGTCGCCCGACGTCGTCATCCTGATCGGCGTGGCCGTGATGGGCGCGGGCAGCGTGAGGACCGCGATGTCGTTGTCGATGGTCGTCGAGCTGTACGACGGGTGGTTCCACTGGCGCAGGACGCCGGAGACGGTGCCGCCGTGCAGGTCGCCGTCGTCCGAGGGAAGCTGCGAAGTGCCCGTCAGGATGGCGCCGTTGGCGTTCCAGTTGTAGCCCTTGACGCAGTGCGCGGCGGTGAGGATCTTCGTCGGCGAGACGACCGAACCGCCGCAGAAGAAGCCGATGTCGTCGCTCTCGCTGGTGGTGCCCTTGTCGTCGTAGTACCAGAGCTGGGCCATCCACGGGGCCGTGGCGATGGTCGTCTCGGTGCCGCCGATGATCTTCGGGTCGACGCTCGAGGCGCTCGTACCGGCGCTCATCGACGACTTCTTCGTCGTCTCTCCAGCGGTGTCGTCACCGGCGACCGCGCCCACGACCCGCTTCTTGAGCTCGGCGAGCGTGGGCGTGGAGGTGCTGAGCTTGACGGTCGGCGTCGGCAGCGCGGTCGCGGCGTTCGCGGACGACATCAGCAGTGCGGTGGCGACGGCGGCGGCCAGACCGGCGGCCGCGACCGGTACGGCGATACGGATACGGCGTCTGTGTCGACCGCCCCCGGACATGGGTGTATCCACGGAAGTCCCCCCTCAGAGACTGCAGTTCGAAGGGCGCGATCGTACACCCGTCCCGGGATGCACAAAGGGCCGCCTCCGTCACGTGAGACACGCGACGGAGGCGGCCCTTTCAAGGCTGCCGTTGACGTCAGTCGTTGCCGTTGCCCGGCGACGGCGTCGTCTTCTGGATCTGCAGCAGGAACTCGCCGTTCGACTTCGTCTGCTTCATCTTGTCGAGAAGCAGCTCGATCGCCTGCTGCTGGTCGAGCGCGTGCAGCACACGGCGCAGCTTCCAGGTGACGGCGAGCTCGTCGGCACCGAGCAGGATCTCTTCCTTACGGGTGCCGGACGCGTCGACGTCCACCGCCGGGAAGATGCGCTTGTCGGCGAGCTTCCGGTCGAGCTTGAGCTCGGCGTTGCCGGTGCCCTTGAACTCCTCGAAGATGACCTCGTCCATGCGCGAGCCGGTGTCGACCAGCGCGGTGGCCAGGATCGTCAGCGAGCCGCCGTCCTCGATGTTGCGCGCGGCACCGAAGAAGCGCTTCGGCGGGTAGAGCGCGGTCGAGTCGACACCACCGGACAGGATGCGGCCGGAGGCCGGGGCGGCGAGGTTGTACGCACGGCCCAGACGTGTGATCGAGTCGAGCAGTACGACGACGTCGTGGCCCAGCTCCACCAGACGCTTGGCACGCTCGATGGCGAGCTCGGCGACCGTGGTGTGGTCCTCGGCGGGGCGGTCGAAGGTCGAGGAGATGACCTCGCCCTTCACCGACCGCTGCATGTCGGTGACCTCTTCCGGACGCTCGTCGACCAGGACGACCATCAGGTGGCACTCGGGGTTGTTGTGCGTGATCGCGTTGGCGATGGCCTGCATGATCATGGTCTTGCCGGTCTTCGGCGGGGCCACGATCAGACCGCGCTGGCCCTTGCCGATGGGCGCGACGAGGTCGATGATGCGGGTCGTCAGCACGCCCGGGTCGGTCTCCAGACGGAGCCGGTCCTGCGGGTAAAGGGGCGTCAGCTTGTTGAACTCCGGCCGCCCGCGCCCGGATTCGGCCGCCATGCCGTTCGCGGAGTCGAGGCGGACCAGCGCGTTGAACTTCTCGCGGCGCTCGCCGTCCTTGGGCTGACGGACGGCACCGGTGACGTGGTCACCCTTGCGCAGACCGTTCTTGCGGACCTGGGCGAGGGAGACGTACACGTCGTTCGGACCCGGGAGGTAGCCCGAGGTACGGATGAACGCGTAGTTGTCGAGGATGTCGAGGATGCCCGCGACGGGGATCAGCACGTCGTCGTCGTTGACCTGCGGCTCGGCGATCTCGTCGCGGCCACGGCCGGTGCGGCCACGGCGGTCCCGGTAGCGGCCGCGACGGCCACGGCGTCCGCCGTCGAAGTCGTCGTCGTCCTGCGGTCCGTTGTCGCGCTGACGGTCCTGTCGGTCCTGCCGACCGCTGCCCTGCTGCTGGCGGTCCTGACGGTCCTGCCGCTCGGGACGGTCCTGGCGCTGCTGCTGGCCGCCGGTCTGGCCGCCCTGCTGCTGCTCGTCACCCTTGCTCCGGCGGTCGCGGTCACGTCCACCGCGGTCACGGTCCCGGTCGCGGCGGCCCTGACGGCCCTGGCGGCCCTCGGCGCCGTCACCGGCGTCGGACCTGGCCTCGGCGGCCGGGGTCTCGGCCTTCGGCTCGCTCTTCGCCTCGGCAACGACCGTCTCCGGGCTGCCGGCGTCGGCGGTGGCCCTGCGACGGCGGCGCTCGACGGGCGCATCCTCTCCCCCACGCTCGGCCTCGCTCGCGCGGGAGGGGCCCCCAGCGGGCTGGCCGGGAATCTCGATCTGCTGCTGCGCCACGGCCTTCTCGGCGGGCTGCTCGGCCTTCTTCGCGGCCGCGACGGCGTCGTCGCCCGTACGCGCCTTGGAGGTGGCCCGGCGCTTCGGCTTGGTCTCGGCGGCGTCGGCGCTCTTCGCCGTCGCACCGCCTCCGGCCTGCGCCTCCTTGATGACCTCGATCAACTGGCTCTTGCGCATACGCGCGGTGCCCCTGATACCGAGGCCGGACGCGACCTGCTGAAGCTCGGCCAGCACCATGCCCTCAAGGCCGGTACCGCGGCGCCGCCGGGAGCCGGCACCGGAGGCAGGCGCGGCAGAGGCGTCCGTGGCGGGCGCGGCTGCGGTCTCCTCGACACGCGCGCCCATCAGATCGGTGGTGTCGCTCACGAAGGGTCCTTCCCTGGAGCGGACGTCGGCCTGTCTGGCTCGGCGACCGGTTGTGCTGTCCGGCTTTGGTCCTTGCTGTGTGGACCGTGCCGGGGCGGTGGTCCGCCTAAGCGGCGGAAGACATATCTGGTGATGACGATTCCCGGAGCCGTGGCACTGAGGTTCTGTGTCATCGGCTCGGTCTCGCCGGTTTCCGGAGCGTGCTCAGCACTGCTCAGCGCGTAGCACCCCAATGCATGGCACAAAGCAGTTTGGGGGGCTCCCGGAAGAATGGTTGTCCCGGACGGGGACGTGAAGCACCTCGCCATGGTGGGGTCGGGTGCAGACTTGAGGTTAACACTACCGGATCCAACAAACATTCCCCCTCTCCAAATCCGGCAACCGTGCGTGGTCAGTCCAGCCCTGACGGGGCCAGTGGCAGAACGCTCGCGCCCGTCGCATCGAGGCCCAGGCGGTTGGCCGCCCAGCCCTCGCCCGCGAGGCGGGCGACCTTGTCGGCCGAGGCCTCGTCGGCCAGTGCGAGGACCGTGGGGCCCGCGCCGGAGATCACCGCGGGGATGCCGTCGGCGCGCAACCGCTCCACCAGTGCCGTGCTCTCCGGCATGGCCGGGGCGCGGTACTCCTGGTGCAGCCGGTCCTCGGTGGCGGGCAGCAGCAGCTCGGGGCGCCTGGTCAGGGCCTCGACGAGCAGGGCCGCGCGGCCCGCGTTGGTGGCGGCGTCGACGTGCGGGACGGTGCGCGGGAGCAGGCCGCGGGCGGTCTCGGTGAGCACCGGCTTCCCCGGTACGAAAACCACCGGAACGATGGAATCCGACGGCTCCATCCTGATCGCCCGCGCGGCGCCGGCCTCCATCCAGGAGAGCGTGAACCCGCCGAGCAGACACGCCGCGACGTTGTCGGGGTGTCCCTCGATCTCGGTGGCGAGCTCGAGGAGCGCGGTGTCGTCGAGCTTGGTGTCGCCACCTATCGTGACGGCGCGTGCGGCGACGATGCCGGCGCAGATGGCCGCCGACGAGGAGCCGAGGCCGCGGCCGTGCGGGATGCGGTTGGCGCAGACGATCTCGAGGCCGCGCGGCTGTCCGCCCAGCAGGTCGAAGGCGGTGCGCAGGGAGCGTACGAGCAGGTGGCTCTCGTCGCGCGGGAGCGTCTCGCTGCCCTCACCTGCGATGTCGATGTGCAGCCCGGAGTCGGCCACCCGGACGACCACGTCGTCGTACAGCCCCAGTGACAGGCCGAAGGCGTCGAAGCCGGGCCCGAGGTTGGCGCTGGTGGCGGGGACGCGCACCCGGACGGCGGCGGCACGGAAAGCGGGACCGGCCATCGCTCGATGACTCTCCTTGAGCTGCGAGATGTTCGAAGTCGAGGTCTTCTTCGACGAATGTCTTTGAAAACCGAACTTCGGACTGAACTTCTCTGAGGACTGAAATGAGGACTGAAAGATGACTGAGAACTGCGAGACGTACGACGAGACCCGGAGGCCGCAACTACGGCGGCACCGCGGCATATGCGGCGGGCGGGTTCAGTACAGCCTATCGAAGGAAGGTTCTGTGGCGACATAGGGCGCACAGGAGGCGCACGATGCGTGTCGTAAGCCCCCTGTGCACCCCCTGCTCAGGGTCCGCACGGTGTCTGCCCGCGCGGCGTCCGTCTGCGTATGTCTGCCGCGCGCCTACGCGAGGCCGAGGCTCCGGGCGGCCGTGACCGCGTCCACTGGAACGGTAACGGGCTGCGGGGCGCCCGCGACGGCCCAGTCGGGATCCTTGAGCCCGTTTCCAGTGACCGTGCAGACGATCCTCTGCCCGGGGTCGACCTTGCCCTGCTCGGCGGCCTTCAGCAGGCCGGCCACGGACGCGGCGGAGGCGGGCTCGACGAAGACGCCCTCCTGCGCCGCCAACAGGCGGTAGGCGCGCAGGATCTCACGGTCCGTCACCTCGTCGATGAAGCCGCCCGACTCGTCGCGCGCGTCCAGCGCGTACTGCCACGAGGCCGGGTTGCCGATGCGGATCGCGGTGGCGATGGTCGACGGGTCCTTGACGATCTCGCCGCGCACGATGGGCGCGGAGCCGGAGGCCTGGAAGCCCCACATGCGCGGCGTCTTCGCGGCGATGCCGTCGGCGGCGTACTCCTTGTACCCCTTCCAGTACGCGGTGATGTTGCCCGCGTTGCCGACCGGGAGGACATGGATGTCGGGCGCGTCGCCGAGCATGTCGACGATCTCGAAGGCGGCGGTCTTCTGGCCCTCGATGCGCACCGGGTTGACCGAATTGACCAGCGCCACCGGGTAGTTGTCCGAGAGCTGGCGCGCGAGCGTCAGACAGTCGTCGAAGTTTCCGTCGACCTGGAGGATCTTCGCGCCGTGGATGAGCGCCTGGCCCATCTTGCCCAGCGCGATCTTGCCCTGCGGGACGAGAACGGCGGACACCATTCCGGCCCGTACGGCGTAGGCGGCCGCGGAGGCGGACGTGTTGCCGGTGGAGGCGCAGATGACGGCCTTCGCGCCCTCCTCCTTCGCCCGCGTGATGGCCATGGTCATGCCGCGGTCCTTGAAGGACCCGGTGGGGTTGGCACCCTCCACCTTGAGGTGGACCTCGCAGCCCGTGCGCTCGGAGAGCACCTGCGCGGGCACGAGCGGCGTGCCGCCCTCACGGAGCGTCACGACCTGTGTGCTGTCGGAGACGGGCAGCCGGTCCCGGTACTCCTCGATGATTCCGCGCCATTGGTGGGTCATTGCTGGTTACTCTCCTTCAACCCGCATGATGCTGGCGACACCCCGCACGGTGTCGAGGCTGCGCAGCGCCTCCACCGTCCCGTTGAGGGACGCGTCGGACGCTCGATGGGTGACGACGACGAGAGAGGCCTCGCCGTCCTTTCCCTGCTGGCGCACGGTATCGATAGACACACCGTGCTCCGCGAAGACGGTGGCCACCTGGGCGAGAACACCCGGTTTGTCGGCCACGTCGAGGCTGATGTGGTAGCGCGTGACGACCTCGCCCATGGGTGACACGGGCAGCTGGGTGTACGCGGAGTCACCGGGGCCGGTCGCGCCGCTGAGCTTGTTGCGGCAGACGGCGACGAGGTCGCCGAGGACGGCGGAGGCGGTCGGGGCACCGCCCGCACCGGGGCCGTAGAACATGAGCTGCCCGGCCGCGTCGGACTCGACGAAGACGGCGTTGTACGCGCCGCGCACGGAGGCCAGCGGGTGGCTGAGCGGGATCATCGCCGGGTGCACGCGCGCGGTGACGGACTCGCCGTCGGCGGCCCGCTCGCAGATGGCGAGCAGCTTGATGGTGCAGCCCATCTCCTTCGCGGAGGCGAAGTCGGCGGAGGTGACCTCGGCCATGCCCTCGCGGTACACGTCGTCGAGGCGCACGCGCGTGTGGAAGGCGATTCCGGCGAGGATCGCGGCCTTGGCGGCGGCGTCGAAGCCCTCGACGTCGGCGGTCGGGTCGGCCTCTGCGTACCCGAGGGCGGTGGCCTCGTCGAGGGCCTCCTGATAACCCGCCCCCGTGGAGTCCATCTTGTCGAGGATGAAGTTGGTCGTGCCGTTGACGATGCCCAGCACGCGGTTGACCTTGTCGCCGGCGAGGGACTCGCGCAGCGGACGGATCAGCGGGATGGCACCGGCGACGGCGGCCTCGTAGTAGAGGTCCCTGCCGTGCTCCTCGGCGAGGGCGTGCAGCGCCGCGCCGTCCTGGGCCAGCAGCGCCTTGTTCGCGGAGACGACGGAGGCGCCGTGCTCGAAGGCCGTGGTGATGAGGGTGCGGGCGGGCTCGATACCGCCGATGACCTCGACGATCACGTCGATGTCCCCGCGTTTGACGAGGGCGGTGGCGTCGGTGGTGACGAGGGCCGGGTCGATACCCGCGCGAACCTTGGAGGGCCGCCGTACCGCGACACCCGCGAGCTCGACGGGTGCGCCGATCCGGGCCGCGAGATCGTCGGCGTGCGTCGTCATGATGCGCGCCACCTCTGAGCCGACAACCCCACAGCCCAGCAGCGCCACCTTCAGCGGACGCGTACGCATCATCCGACCTCGTTTCCTCATACCGTCACGGTTGGTCCAGTCTCACTCACCGGACGAGAGTTTTTACCCTACGTCCGGATTGTGAGACGTCTATTTCATTATTCGTGAGGCGGAAGACAGGAGATCTTTCCGTCTTCCGCCGCACCTTCCAGGGGGCGTACGTCAGCCGACGTCCAGGCGGAGCAGGTCCTCCTCCGTCTCGCGGCGGACGATGACACGGGCCTCGCCGTCGTGCACGGCGACGACCGGCGGACGCAGGGCGTGGTTGTAGTTGCTGGCCATCGAGCGGCAGTACGCGCCGGTGGCGGGGACGGCGATGAGGTCGCCGGGAGCCAGGTCGGCGGGCAGGAAGGCGTCCCGCACCACGATGTCGCCGCTCTCGCAGTGCTTGCCGACCACCCGGACGAGCATCGGCTCGGCGTCGCTCGTGCGGGACACCAGGGCGACGCTGTACTCGGCGTCGTACAGAGCGGTCCGGATGTTGTCGGACATGCCTCCGTCCACGGAGACGTACGTCCGCAGTCCGTCGAGCGGCTTGATGGTGCCGACCTCGTAGAGCGTGAACGCGGTCGGCCCGACGATGGCGCGCCCGGGCTCGACGGAGATCCGCGGCGTCCGCAGCCCGGCGGACTCGCACTCCCTCGTCACGATCTCGCCGAGCGCCTTGGCGATCTCGTGCGGCTCGCTCGGGTCGTCCTCGCTGGTGTACGCGATGCCGAGACCGCCACCGAGGTCGATCTCGGGCAGCTCGACCCCGTGCTCGTCGCGGACCTCGGCGAGGAGCTTCACGACACGCCGGGCGGCGACCTCGAACCCGGCCATGTCGAAGATCTGCGACCCGATGTGCGAGTGGATCCCGACGAGTTCGAGCCCGTCGAGCGCGAGCGCGCGCCGCACGGCCTCCGCGGCCTGTCCGTCGGCCAGCGCGATCCCGAACTTCTGGTCCTCGTGCGCGGTCGCGATGAACTCGTGGGTGTGCGCCTCGACGCCGACCGTCACCCGGATCTGCACCCGCTGCCGCTTGCCGAGCGACTGCGCGATGTGCGCGACCCGCACGATCTCCTGGAAGGAGTCGAGCACGATCCGCCCGACGCCGCTTTCGATGGCCGTACGGATCTCCGTCTCGGACTTGTTGTTGCCGTGGAAGGCGATGCGGTCGGCGGGCATCCCGGCGGAGAGGGCGGTGGCGAGCTCGCCGCCGGAGCAGACGTCGAGGTTGAGCCCCTCTTCGTGCAGCCACCTGACGATGGCGCGGGACAGGAACGCCTTCCCGGCGTAGAACACGTCGGCGTCGTGCCCGAAGGCGGTGCGCCAGGCGCGCGCCCGCTCACGGAAGTCGGTCTCGTCGATGAAGTAGGCGGGGGTGCCGAACTCCTCGGCGAGCTGCGTCACGTCGATCCCGCCGACACTGACGGACCCCTCCGGCGTACGGGTGACGGTGTGCGCCCAGACCTTCGGGTCGAGGGCGTTGAGGTCGGCGGGCGGGGCGGTGTAGTGCCCCTCGGGCAGGACATCGGCGTGACGGGGCCCGGCGGGGTGTGCGGAACGGCTCATGTCTGTATGGCTCTCTGCTCTGTCAAAGGTAGTCGGGTGCGCTGATGCCGAGCAGGGACAGGCCGCCGGCGAGCACCGTCCCGGCGGCTTCGGCGAGCGCGAGCCGGGCACGGTGGGCGGCCGAGGGTTTCTCGTCGCCGAGCGGCAGCACGGTGTGCTGAAAGGCGAGCAGCGCGTCGGCGGTGGTGACGAGATGCCGGGCCAGACGGTCGGGTGCACGGTGCGCCGCGGCGGCCGCGAGGGCATGCGGGTACTCGGCGAGCGCGGCGAGGAGGTCTTCCGTGTGCGGTACGTCGTCGGCGGCGCCGTCGAAGCCGAGGCGGGCGGCGCCCCGGCCGAGGGCCCGGGTGCGGGCGTGCGCGTAACGGACCCGGAAGAGAGGGTTGCTCTCCCGTTGGGCCAGGTGGTCGGCGCTGATGCGCGGCCGGTCGTGGGCGGCCGGGTGCAGCAGGGCCCAGCGAGCGGCGTCCGGGCCGAGCGGCGCGGGGTCCTCGGGCGCGGGAACCGGCCGCAGGTCCACGGCCTCCCCCGGCCGCGCGTGGTCGACCTCGGCGCGGCCGCCCTGGGTGGCGACGATACGGACCAGCGCGTCGGCGACGACCTCGGCACGGATCTCGTACGGAATCCGGAGCGCGACGACCTGCCCGTCGAGGGTGTCACTGTGGCCGTACTCCCCCGCGCGGATGGCGCGGACGAGGGGAGCGGTGGCCCCGTGCAGCCGGATATTGAGGAACCCCGGCCCGGTGATCTCGACGGCGGCGACCCCGTCGGCCCCGCTGAGGTGCGTCCGCAGAATCTCGGCGACCTGGAGCGGGGGCCGCCCGGCGGGCCGGGCGAGCTGCAACGCGATGTTGGTGGCGTAATCCCCACACCCACCCGGCCCCGGCGGCACCACGACCGCCCGCGCGGGCACGACCACATCCAGCTCCCCCTCGTCCACAGCACGACGCACCGCGCGCAGCACGGTACGGGAGAGCTCGACGGGGGTCACGGGACAAGCGTAGGGGAGGAGGGGGGTGGGTAGGCGAGCAGGTTAGGGGCCTGTCCCGGGATGTGGACGGGGGTGGACGAGGGTGGACAGCTAGGCGTGCCCGGCGGCGGGCTCGGCGTGTCCGGGCCCGCGGACATGCCCGACGGGGGCGTGGATCAGGGACCGCACCACCCTCACAAGCTCCTGCGGGTCAGTGATCGCCTTGGGGGGGGGTGGGATCACTGATCGTCCAGGGGGTGGGGTCAGTGACCGGTGCGGCCGGCGCGCTCGGTTTCCCCGGCGAGACCGGCATGGCTGGCGCGACCGACGTGCTCGGCCTCCCCGCCAGGACCGGCGCGCTCTGTCTTCTCCGCACCGAAGGCTCCGTCGAACGGTGATCCGGCGGCACCGCCGCCCTCGCCACCTCCATGCCCGCGGCGCTCCATCAACTGCCGTACGAGCCGCACGAGTTCCGAGGGTTCGAAGGGCTTGGCGAGAAACGCGTCGACACCGGCGTCGAGCCCGCTCTCGACCTCGTACTGCGTACAGGCACTCACGATGGCAAGCGGCAGATTCCGCGTCCGCGGGTCGGCCCGGAGCCGAGCGGCGGTACGCAGCCCGTCCAGCCGCGGCATCACCACGTCCAGCGTCACCACATCGGGCCGCGCCTGAAGCACGACGTCCAGACATTCGACACCGTCAGCCGCGGTCACGACCTCGAAGCCCTCCAGCTCGAGATTGACCCTGATCAGCTGCCGGATGACCTTGTTGTCGTCCACAACAAGCACCCGACCGGACGCGCCTGGCACAACTCGAGAGTAGGTCCGCACCCACGGCCGCGTCCGGGTTTTCCCGACTTCCACCCGCTACGCGGACGGCATCCGCGGCGCCGCCGTCAGCCGCCGGAGGCGTTCGGGCTGTAGGCCGACACGGGTCCCGAGGGGAGGCTGGCGTGTGCACCAATACGGGTGCTGGGGAGGGTGGCCTGCGCGTCAGCTTCCGGTGGCGGTGCCGGTGCCGGTGCCGGTGCCGGTGGGGGGAGGCTGGCGTGTACATCAGCTTCCGGTGGCGGGGCGGCCGGCTTTGCGCCACTCCGGGTCGCGGAGAGCCTGGGCTGTGTCCCAGCCCCGGCGCGGGGAGAGCCTGGGCTCAGCAGGAACCCCGGCACGGGGGAGTGAACTCAGCGTCAACTCCGGAACGGGGAGAGCCTGGACTCAGCGAAAACCCCGGCGCAGGGGGAGCCCCGTCTCCGGTCGACCCCGGCGTAAGGAGAGCTCGGCCTGTGCACCGAACCATCGCGGGGAGGGGAGAGAGAAGGCGGGAGCCCGGCTCCTGTACCAACCACCGCGCAAGGGGAGCGCGACCTCCACGCCAATCCCCGCGCAGGCGGAGTGCAACCTCCGCACCAACCCCCGCGCAACGGAGCCCTTCACCGCTCCACGGAGCCGACCGCTTCCCCGCCCCTCAGCCGCCGCCCCTCCCCTGCTCAGGACACCACCCCCGCCCCACCAAAACCCGTTCATGGCACCCCCAAGAGAGCTGGTAGGGTTCTACCCGTCGCCGCAAACACAGCGCCGATACGCCCCCGTAGCTCAGGGGATAGAGCAACGGCCTCCGGAGCCGTGTGCGCAGGTTCGAATCCTGCCGGGGGCACTCGCCACACAGCCAGCAAGAACAGGGCGCTGAGCTGGGCGGATGCCGACATGAGAGAGCGGGAGTCAGTCTCACTGACTCCCGCTCTTTCTCGTTGTCTCTCAGTGATCGCGACACACCTCCGACACGCTTCTACGTAGCTGGCGCGCCCCACCTCCGGCCGCACTGGCCATCCTCACTAGGACTCATGCGCACGGCCGATCGCTCTCTCACCACCTCACGCTTCCTGTACGCCCCAGAACACCTCGAAAGACTCATTTAGCGACCAATGCCTACTTGGCGGATTGATGCACAGCCCTTAGCGTCGATTGTCAGTGGTACCTGCTTCACTTTTCCTCTGACCACCACGAGGGAGCACTCCATGCCGACCATGATCCACACGACGGTCGCGGAACTCGTAGCTCAACGGGAACGCCTGCTCGCAGAGGTACACATGACCTTCGAAGAGCTACGCGACCGCGCCGAGACCTACAGCCTGAGCAGCGACGAACTCGACGTGTGGCACACCATCGAGGGCATCGACTACCTTCTCAACGGTGAGTGCTGAGGAAGCGACGCTGGACGAAAAGGCGGCTGAGTTCGCCGACACGCTGACGGACCTTACGCGGGGAGTCCTCGGTCAGGACTCCCCGCGCTTTTCTGCCCTGAACGTTGGGAACCGCATTAGGGTTGCGCCACTAGCCGCTGACGGCCGAAGTATGCGCATCCCGATAAAGATCGACGGTGTGAGGTGTCTAAGCCTCCACGTTCAGCACTTCTGCTGCTGGGACGGCCCGAACATGTACCTCGCAGCCGATCGGGCTGACGTGCATGTCTTCTTCGAGGGCGTGCAAGATCCATTGCTTCGATATGAATACCTACGCCACTCAAAGAATCCCCCCGGGGCCCACTTGCAGGTGCACGCTCACCGGGACGAGATGGCCTATCTGCTCCGCCTCGCCGAAAAGAAGAAGGGCAGGCCGGCGGCGATGATGCGGAAGGGCAAGCTGCCTCGGCTATCAGAGATGCACCTGCCAGTCGGCGGCCACAGACTGAGGCCAGCGCTTGAAGACGTGCTACTGCTGCTAGTCCGAGAGTTCGCCATCGATGTTGCGGACGGATGGGACACCGTTCTTGACCGGCACCTCAGGAAGTGGCGCGTGTTGCAACTCAAGTCCGCGGTTCGCGACGCTCATGAGTCTGCTGCCGAGACTCTGCGGGAGATGGGTTACACCGTCGAGCCACCCAAAGATATGGAGCCCCAACGAGTGGACTCTCGCCTCTACTGGCCCTGATCCGCCCTCTCCCGGGCCCGCTGTTCTAGAGGCTTCTGGGAAGCTCTGCTCCACGATATTGACGCTGCGCGCGAGGCCCTTGATGATAACGGAACAGAGGTCCGATTCCGTAACCAGAGATAGGGGGCTGCCTCCACAGCCCCCTACTCAGGTCACTGCATGTCCCCTTCTTCCTCCAAAGCCTTTGTGATCTTCGCGTTGGCGGCTTCCTCGTGACCGTCAATACAGCCGTGATATCGGCGGTGGATCACCTCCGGCGAGTTGCCGACCCGCCGGGCCACCTCAGCGATAGGCACTCCAGCATTCAGCCACCGCGTGATGCACGCGTGCCGCAGGTCGTACGGGCGCCCTGCCAACGGCGATTCGACACGCTCGGGCGGGAGCGCATACTCACGCGCTTCCTCCCACACCCGCCAGTAAGTGGAAGAGCCGACCACTTCCCCGCGCTCGTTGCCGAACACGCGTCCTTCCTTGGCAGTCTTGAACTCCTTCAGGTGCGCCTGAAGGATCGCTATCAGGACCGGCGGGATGGGGACTGGCCGGTCGGTAGACGCCTCGCGCGCCTTCAGGCCGCGGCGATCATGGCGCTCCCCGGAGTCCGTCCACTGCTTGCCGGAGACAGGGCGCGTCTCCCGCAACGTGAGGGTGCCCCAACCCTCCTCGGGCAGGTGGCAGTCAGACAGCCGCAGACCGACCGCCTCAGCGGGCCGCAACCCCGCGTAGTACAGAACCGCGAAGAACGCGACCAAACGCCGCCCGCGGTTGCGGTCCCATGACCCGACATAGGAGACGGCGGTGAGCAACTGGCGCCCTTGCACGGCGTTTACGAGGACGCGCCGGTCCACCACGTCATTGGAACCCACACGCTTCCGGCGAGCCCCCTGAAACGGGTTCTCTGGGAGCTCCCCGGCCTCTACGGCGTGTTCAATGGCGGTGTTCAGGACGCGGCGCCGCCGCTTGAACGTCTCCCCCGCCGCCGGGGTGCCGTCCAGTCGATAGCTGAGGCGGTACACGACGTCATCGAAGACCTCTGCGTCGACGAGGTCGACGAGCGGCCGATCCTCCACCGTGAGCCACTCGTACGCGGCTTTCAGTTCGGCCGGCGGGTCCTCCCCGGCATTCGCGGGGACGATCCCCCACCGGAACGCCAAACGGAGGTCCGTGTCTTCAGGAACGCCCTCCCCACGCCTCACCATGGCCAGCGCCACGGCCGCAAGGCCGTCCGCCATGCCCTCGCGAGTCTTCGCGGCGCTGGTACGCCACCGTCTGGCGACGTACTTCCGGCAGAACTCGAACCATCGCAGCGGCGGTTCGGCGTCCGCTGCCTCGGCAGTTTCGGCCGCCGCGCGCACCTCGGACTCCGGTAGGCCCGATGCGATCTCGAACGCCTCGCCGCGCCGGTTCATGGCGTGCCACAGCTCATTGCGTCGGCTTTCGGCGAGCGGGTACGTGGCAAACGTATCGCCCCACACCCGGCCTGCGACCACCCAACGAAGGCGCCACGGGCGGGACTTGCGTCCGGTTTTGGAGATCTTCCACAGCTTGACGTCGAAGGTGTAGCCCTGCCGGGCGGACCCACGAGGGCGCCCGGCAGGGGTGTCGTTCTCCTGGCTCACGCAGCGTCCTCCCGCTCCGCGAGCCAGCGCTCGTACTCCGACCGCCGGATCCGCACGTCGCCGTTCGGGAGTTTGATCGAGCGGGGGGCCTTCCCGAGTTGGCGCCACCGGTAGAAGGTCGATGGGGCGACCTTGAGATCGGTGATGACCTCCTGAACGGTCATCTTCTCGTCGACCGTGCGGGCGCTCATGTCGCCGTCCTTTCAGCTTCCGTCGAACCGGACAGTCGGACACTGGGGGTTTCGGGGTGTCCGGTCCCTTCGTGCAGGTCAGCGGGGGTGACCGGACAGTCGGACACCTCGGACACCTCCGGGGGTGGGGTGTCCGGGTAGTAGCGGCCGGCAGGGTCCTTGGTGAGCTGTCCCGCTTCGGCCATGCGAGAGCAGTAGCGGCGGACCGTGTCGGCGTCGACGTCCGGCAGCGCGGCGGCGACATCCCGCGGACGCACCCCGGGGTTCTCCCGGACGTGCCGAAGGATCGCGGCGCGGGTGTCGCCGATGGTGTGGTCGGTGACCGGGCCATCGAGCATCTGCCAGGCCCCGGAGGCGGCTTGGAACTTCAGGGCGTACTCGGCTTCGTCGACGTCGCGTCCGGTGACGTGCAGGATGCCGTCCGCCTGCCCGCGGGCTCGCTTGAGGACGAGCGTGGCGTCCGCGGCTCCGGCGATGCCGTTGGTGCCGGACACCTCGGTCAGGAAGTCGTCCGAGCCTGCCTTACGGACGTGGTGGACGAGGACCACGGCGATGCCGTAGTGGTCGGCGATCCGCTTGGCGTAGCCGACGGCGACATAGTCCGCGTCGTAGGCGGAGGCGCCTTGCGGGGCGGGGCCGCGCATCTTGGCGAAGACGTCGATGACGACCATGCGGGCGTGCGGGTTGCGCTCTAGCCAGTTGGCGATGGCGTCGCTGCCGCCCTGGGGGAAGGGCGGGCATTCGGTGACCAGGGTCAGCCCGGCCGGGGCTGGCTGCCCTCCGAGCATCTTGCCCATGCGGGTCTGGAGGCGGCGCGGGGTGTCCTCCAAGGCGAGGTAGAGCACCGGGCCGCCGTCGACGGGCATCGTGTCGAAGGCGTGTCCGCCGGAGGCGACCGCGAGGGCCAGTCCGAGGGAGAGCCAGGACTTGCCCACCTTGGGTGGTCCGGCGAGCAGGTTGACGCCCTCGGCGAGGATGCCTGGCACCGCCCATTTCGGTTCCGGGAAGTCGGCGGCCATGAGCTGATCTGCGGTCCATGCGGTGCGTGGGCGCTCCCGCTTGGGCAGCTCGCGCGGGGCCGCCTGGGGGTCGCTGGGCACGGAGTACAGATGGAGCGGGGGGATGGGGTTGGTGCTCATGCCGCGACCCTTCGGGGGCGGTTGGCTCCGGCGCGCAGGCCGGAGGCGATGGTGCGGCGTGCCTCGCGCTCGCCCTGGCCGACGCGGAGCGCAGCCTCGGCGAGCTGCTCGGTCACCTTGTATTCGTCCAGCTCTCCCCCGGCAACAAGCTGTCCCAGGGCGACGGAGGCGATGTAGAGCGCGGTGTTGTGCTGGTGCTCGCCGGAGTGGATGACGCGGGCCAACTCGCCATTGAGCGCGGCGTTCAGGAACTTGCCGCGCCGGTCGCGAGCGGCCAGCGGGACCGTGACCGGGCGCTGCGGGGGCAGGGGCGTGGGGCGCAGGAGGGTGGCGAGCCAGTCCGGCAGCGGCACCACCGGAGCGTCGTGGGTGACCGTGTAGGGCCGTCCGGCGAAGGTGCTGCCCGCACCGGCAACCAGTCCGCCCACGGCGCGGGTGTCGACCTTCCAACCAAGGCCCCGGGCGCTGTTCCCGGCGGTGTTGCGCAGGGGCTCGCCCTCGGGAGCGGCGAAGTAGAGGTGGATGCCGGCGCTCCAGGTGCCCACCGTGTAGGTGCCGGTGGGGAGCGGTTGGCCGTGCCGCTCGCAGAGCACGGCGAGGACGTCGGCGCCGTCGGTGACGCCGTGTTCGGCCCATTCGGCCGGCGGGGTGTCCTTGGGGTGCTTGGGCCGGTCCAGGTCGACGACGACCAGGCCAGAGGGGCCGGTGGCGATGCCGACGTTGTAGGGGGCGTGCGTCCAGCACCGGGTGATGCGGTCAGGGTCGGTGGTGGCGCGGGTTTCCCATTCGCGGATGGCGGGGCGCTTGTCGCCGGGGATGAGAGGGAAGACGTGCCAGCCCCGCGACGCCGCGTTGAGTGCCGAGGTCTGCTGGTCGGAGGGGCGCGGTTGCGTCATGCTGAGGGTTCTCCTGTTTCTTTGGAGGGACTGGAGAAGCCGGGGTGGGTGCAGGCTTTGGCGAGACGGCACCCACCCCGGGCGTATCTAGAAGGGCGGCTCGTTACCCGCGCCCGACGTGGCTCCGGCGGGCGCGGCCGTGTGCCAGGCATCGGCGGCCGGGCCGGAGGTGGCGCCGTTGCGCTGGACGCGGTCGACCTTGGCTGTGGCGAAGCGCAGCGAGGGGCCGATGTCGTCGACCTCCAGCGCGAGCATCGAGCGGTTCTCACCCTGCTCGGTCTGCCAGTTGTGCTGGCGCAGGCGGCCGGTGACGACCACCCGCATGCCCTTGGTCAGGCTCTCCGCGACGTGCTGGGCGAGGTCGCGCCAGGCGGTGCAGCGCAGGAACATCGCGGTGCCGTCCTGCCACTGGCCGCTGGTCTTGTCGTAGCTGCGCGGGGTAGAGGCGACGGAGAACTTGACCAGGGCCGCGCCGCTCGGGGTGAACCGCAACTCGGGGTCGGCTGCGAGGTTGCCGACGACGGTGATGGGGGTTTCTCCTACGGACATGTGGATCACTCGCTTTCGGTGAAGGTGCGGGTGTGGCCGGGCGTACTAGCGGCGGACGTGGCTGCGCGAGTTGACCCGGCTTCGAAGTGGGCCGGACCGTGAGGGTCGATGGAGGTCGGGGGCTTCGATGCCGTCCAGGTCCATCGGCCAGTGCTCGACCTCAACGGCGGCGTTGGCCGCGTTGCCGGAGCGAAAGGGGGCGCTCTCGCTAGCGGTCGAAGCCCCCGCGCGCAGCAGTTGCGGGTCTGCCGTTGAGGGGCCACGAGGTGCACAGTGCAGTCATCGCGGGTCGGCAGAATTGGGGGAACTCGCAGTGAACCTGAATGTGGTGACATTGCTGGTTTCGGTGATCGCGTTGGTCACCTCAGGCTGGTTGGCGTGGAGTCAGCTCACGTCGTCGCGGAAGTCGACCATGCTGGCGATGATCCTTGAGGGGTTCAGGGATACGCGGGGTGACGACTATCTAGAAGCCGTCGAGTACGTGCTGTACCGGCTCACGATCGAACACCCGAGGCCAGTGGCCTATCTTCAGCTCCCAGAGGAATCACGGCGATGCATACAGCGCGTCAGTCTGTTCTACAACGACCTTGGCAAGCTCGTCGTCCATGGCCTCGTTGACGAATCTCTGATCATTGGCGCTTACGGCGGGAGTCTTCTGCGCGCATGGAATCTGCTCGCTCCTTACGTCTACTTGGAGCGCCAAGAGCATCAGCGGAATCCCATGCGCTATTTCGAAGATTTGGCATGGCGCGTGTCAGTCCATCGGCCCGAAGCCGTGTACCGCGAGTTGGGAATGCACATGCTTCCGCCGACGAGCACTTTGTGACTGCGCAGTGCCTCGCTAATCGTCGGCCCAGTGCCTCTGGGACGTGTCGGTGACGGGCAGTTCAGGCAGGCCGGAGGCTTGCAGGGCCTTGGAGTCGAAGCCAGGCAGCGCGGCGCGCGCGAGCAAGGCGGTTGCGAGCTGTTCGGCGTACGCGGCGCTCGTGCGGGCCACCTCGATCTGCGCTCCGGCCTTAAGGGCCTCGACGCGTTCGACGTGGGCGTGCTGTTCGCGCCGCTCGCCCGTGTGCCGCTCGTACGCCATGCGGGTGCGGCGGTCCTCGCGCCAGTAGCGGGCGGCGAGGCCGTATGCGGCGGTCGTGGCGAGCACCCACAGCAGCAGCGGCAGCGAGAGGCCGTCGGCGTATCCGGCGACACCCGCGAGGGCGAGCGCCCCGGACGCGGCGAACGCGGTGCCCGCGATCACGGGGTCTCCGGCGCGGCCGACACTCGCGCAGGCTCCGGCCGCTGCGGCGGCGAGAGAGAGCGCGGTCATCAACACGGCGTTGCCAAGGGAGTGTTCAGCGCCATTGGCGTTCCAGATCCGGGCCAGCGCCAGCACGGTGGACGTCACCAGAACCGGCGCGGCCTTGGGCGCGATGATGGCCAGCCAGTGCGGGGCGATGATCTGTTCGTTCACGGCCGGACTCCTCACAGTTGCTGGACGGCGTCGATGACGGCACGGGCGAGTTGGTTGATGGGTCCGGCGGCGCCCGTGGAGGCGAGGAAGAACCCGAACCCGGTGGCGATGAACGCGAAGCCGGGGCCGAGGGACTTGGAGCGCAGCAGGAAGAACAGGACGAGCCCGAACAGGGCCACGAGCGAGACGGTGACGGCCATGGGTCAGCCTCCTTTCGGGGTGGGGTGCGGGTCAGCGGGTGCCTTGGCGGTAGGTGTGTGCGGCGCGGTTGTAGAGCCAGCGGCCGACGCGTATGCGCTTGCCGTGGCCCTTGCAGCGGCGGCAGTTCTTGCCGCGCTTGGGGCGTCCTTTGCGGTCGGTGGTCATGGCGAAGCCGAAGCCGTGGCACTTGCGACAGGTGCCGAACGGGCTCGCCACACACACCGAGACGTAACCGAACGTGACGAGCAGCAGGCAGGCGATAGCGAGCAGGATCGGGGTCACGAAGTGCCTCCCAGGGCGGTTTCAGGGGTTTCCGCAGGTGGGCTGCTAGCGGCTAGTGTCCTGATCAGGCGGTATGGGGTGCGCTAGCGGGGTCTCTAGCGCTAGGGGGTCGACCCCCTAGCGCTAGAGACCCCGTGCGGTCAGCCCGCGTCCCGCTTCCTGTCACGCTCCGCAATCGCCGTGACGATGTGGGCGCGCTCGAAGCCGGTCCGGTTGACGGTCTTGCCGGAGATGCGCCGGGCCACCTGCCCGGTGGCCACGCCGTACGGCTTCAGCGCGCTCGTGAGCTGCCGCGCCTTGTCGGCGGGCGCCATCTCGCCCCACGGCCCGTACTTCTCCGGCCGCAGCTCGGCGAGCCGGTCGACGGTGACGTCGTTCCACGGCTTGGCCTCATCCGCCGCGACGACGGCGAGGATGTCTTCCAGCAGCGGGTCGACCGCCTCGCGCCGCTCCGGTGCGACTCCGGCCGCCATGCCGCGCAGCGTGCCCGCGTCGATGCGCGCCTTGCGGGCGCGCTCGCAGATGGCGTCCGCGGCCGGGTTGTCCATGTAGTAGCCGCGCACGATCTGCGGGTCGTCGGCCGCGCCGACCAGGTAGCCGATGCCCTTGTCGGACCTGGTGAACGAGGTGGCGCGGATGCCGTTCTTGTAGTTTGACGTGCCCAGGATCATGTCGTTCTCGATCTGGCCCATGACCCGCAGGCAGAACCGTGTGCCCACGTTCGCGCTGATGGCCGGGGGCAACGAGTCCTTGTCCGGGCGCTGGGTCGCCAGCAGCAGGATCACTCCGAGCGCCCGGCCGCGCTTGATGATGGCCGTGCACAGCGATCCCGCTTCCTTGCCGTACTTCTCGTGGCTGAACAGCTCCTGGCACTCGTCGATGGCCAGCACGAGCGGGTGAAGCCCGAGCGAGCGGTTCGCGGCCAGCTGCGGAGTGACCTTGTTCTCCGGGCACTTGTCCTTGGGCAGGGAGCTGATGACCTTGGCGCGGCGCTCCAAGTCCTTGTAGACGTAGCGGATCGAATCGAGCGCCGCCGCGGCCGTCTCGTCGTCCGGTCCCGAGCCGTAGTCCTCGGCGACCTTCTTCAGCGGGTGCAGGTCACCGGTACCCTTCAGCTCCCATACCAGCAGCTCGGCGAGGACGTCCAGCGCCGCCGCGAGCAGCGGCGTACGCAGGGAGAAGGTCTTGCCCATGCCGGGCATGGCGCCGATCAGGACGTTGTCGTACATCAGCGTCAGGTCGACGTTCCGGCCGCGCTGATCGGTGCCGAACGGCAGCGGCTTGAACAGCGACGCGGAGCTACCAGGCTTGGCCAGCGGCCATGCGGGCGAGGGCACCTTGTTCAGCGCCCGGTCCCCCACCCACAGCACCATCCGGCCGGCGTGCTCGTCGGTGACCGGCTCCGGCCACACGCAGCCCAGCGGGCGGCGCAGGCCGGAGGCGAGCTTTTCGCGTCGGTCGAGGATGTCCGGCACGGTCACGCCGTAGGGCAGGTCGACGTCCGCGCGCCAGCCGGGGCCGTCGCGGGTGATCGGGGCGGGGAATTTGATGCCCTCCCCGCCCTTGCCGAGTGCCTTGTTGATCTCGGCGATGCCGAGCGCCCCGAGGGCGCGTTCGACGATGCCGGAGGTCAGCCGCTCGACTTCGGTGGTGACGACGGCGCGGGTGATGACCGGCTTGTCGGACGGCGCCCCGAGGAAGCCGAACCCGGCCGTCAGCATGGCGAGCGCGAGCACGTCCAGCCAGCGCGGGGCGAGCACGAACAGCACCAGGGCGAGCACCGGACCGACGATGAGGCCGAGCACCATCAGGATGCCGCGCAGCTTGACCCGGTTGTCGCGCTGCCGGGACAGCTTCAGGTACTCCTCGACGTTCTCGCGCTTGGCGGCGGCCTGCCGCAGCGGGTCACCCTCCGCGTCGGCCACCCAGCGCACCGTGCTGCCGATGAACTTGGCGACTCCCGCCGGAGCCTGGAAGGCGAGGCGCAGGGAGTACCAGGGCAGGCGGACCGCGTGGAAGGCGGTGGTGTGCCAGGCGTACCCGCCCAGCCATCCGAGCGCGTCGACGAACTCCGGCCTCGACCTCGCCCACGCAGGGATCACCTCCCGCCGCGTACCGGCCCGCAGTCGGGCCATCAGCCCCGGACCGGCCGGGGCCGGACCGTCGACCATCACGGCCGACTTACCCTCCGACTCGGTGTCGTCCGAGTCGGCCGACGGGTCGGCGCTCGGGTCGGCCGACTCGGACCGCGTGGAGTCGGGTGCCGGGTCGGCCGACTCCGAACGGGCCGACCGCGCCTTGTCGAGGTCGACTACCTCGCCCCCGGAATCGGCTTCCGCATGCCTGCTCATCTCGGCTTCGAGTCGGTTGAACAGTTCGTTGTCGTCGGGGTGGTTCACTGAGATTCCTTCCACTTCAGGGTGTGAGGGATCGCGGGCCCGGCCGACGCTGTAGGAGGTGGGCGGCCGGGCCCGTGCGATGAATGGTGAGACACGGCAAGCTGCGTAGAGCCGGTCAGAGTGCCCGGTGCTGTCCGGTGTTCACCGGGCAGCACCGGAGGCGGTCAGGCGGCGTGCGCGGCGGTGCGGGCGAGGGCAGCGGTGACGCGTTCGCCGATCCACTGGGCGACGTTGCAGGAGACCGCGTTTCCGGCCTGCATGGTCTGCTCGCCCTTGTTGCCGTGGACGATGTACTCGCCGGGGAAGCGCTGCGCGAGCAGCTGTTCGCGCGGCTGGATCATCCGGTAGTGGCAGTCGTCCAACTCCGGTGCCGGACCGAGCAGTCCGGCGGAATCCTTGGTGCCGAGCGTGTGCAGCGGCTCGCCGGCCGGCTTGGTCACCGCGTTGCGGTAGGGGATGACGAGCCAGTGATGCCGCCCCTGCCCGGTCACGGTGTCGACCGGGGAGGAGACCGGGCGGGCGGTGGCGTTGCGCCGCAGGGTCACGATGAACGAGTCATCCGCCTGCGGCGGGATGGCGAGCGCGTGGCTGTCCCGGGCGGTGACGGTCCCGAAGGGCTCGGCGATGCTGCGCACCATGTCGACTGGACGTGCGTTGCCGCCGTAGTTCTTGACATAGAACGCCCCGGATGGCACCAGGACGGCGTCACCGATCTTCGCCGTGCGCGCGGGCAGCGGCCCGGTGTCGGCTGGGAACGCCCTGCCGTCGTGGCCGCCGTGGTTGACGGTGAGAATCATGCCGCGGTCACCGAGCAGGTCGAGGCCCTTGCGGATGCGGGTGACGGTGTTCGCGGCCAGGGGGCGCAGCCCGTGCACGGGCCGGTCGCCGATGCGCACACCGAGGTTGGACCAGTCGATGATGCTTGCGGCCGGGCGCACGTACGGCTCCACCAGGGCGTGACGGCAGGCGGAGTTGGGGCAGCGGTAGTCGTACTGCTGCTTGTACTTACCCACCCGGCGCCCGTTGCGCCACGTCTGCACTGCGTGCACGTCCCGCTCGCAGGCGGCACACCAGGCGAGCGGGGTGGGCTTCAGGTCCGGCCGGGGCAGGTCGGTGCGGGTGAACACGACGTAGATCCGGTCGCGCCACTGCGGGGCGGGCGGGTTGTCCGCCCCGCCGACGTGCGCGGAGGACACGGAGACGATCTGGGAGTGGTAGCCGAGCGTTTCCATGCCCTTACGCCACCAGTCGAACAGCTCCCAGTCGACGACGAACTCCAGCACGTTCTCACACAGCACCGCCTTGTAACGGTGCACCTCGGTCGCGCGGATCACGTCGTAGGCGGTCGCCCTGGTGCGCTCCCACCCCGCGTTCTCCATCGGCCCGTACTCCCCCAGTTCCAGGGAGAGTTGGCCGTGCGTGCGCTTGCGCCCTCCCGCCGGGGAGATCTCCGTGCAGATCGGCGAGGCCCACAGGATGTCCGTGCGGGGCAGGCGCCGCATGTCGTAGTTGTTGATGTCAGCGCACAGGTGTTCCGCCTCGCGGTGGTTGGCCGCATGGGTCTGGACGGCCCGCTGCCAGTGGTTGGCCGCGAGCCGCAACTCCAGCCCGGCCGCGACCAGGCCCGTGGACGAGCCGCCCGCGCCGCAGAACAGATCGGTGAACGTCAGGCTCATGCCCGAACTCCCTTTCAACGCAGGTGGGTTCACAGCTCGAACAGGCCCGGTGCGTCGTCGCCGGGTGCCGTGCTGCGCGCCCGGCGGGCGGCGGCGGTGTGGCACTCCGGGCACCAGGCCCGCAACTCCTGCGACGGCAGTACGGCGGCCTGGACGGGCGGGGTGAGCGGGTCGGCGGGCGCGGCCAGCAGGCGAACGCGGTGGCCGTGCTTGCTGGTGTAGCCGTCGTGCTCGCGCGGGCAACGGCCCTGCGTTTTGGCGTGCGGGTTGCCGCACGCACCCACGCACTGGCAGCGATGGCCCGCTGCCCCTATCACGCGCCGCCACTTGCCGGTGGCGGCGAGCGGCTCGCTCATGCGACCACCCCCACCGCGGGCACATCGGTGCGGGCGCCGATGCGGCCGGAGCGCCGTCCGGCGACGGTGGCGAACAGCCGGCCCAGCCCCGCACGGCGCAATCCGACGCGACCCTGCTTGGCCGCGTACATCGCCTCATCCGCCCGCCGCAGCAGCCCGGACAGGTCATCTGCGGGGAAGTCTCCGGCGCGCACCCAGCCGAGCGAGACCGTGGTGCAGGCGGCCGGGTCCTGGCCGTCGACCGGCCGGGCGAGCACACGGTGCAGCACGGCGAGCAGGTCGGCCGCGGTGCCGTGGTCGTCGATGAGAACGGCGGCGAACTCATCGCCCCCGAGCCGCCCGGCGACCCCGGAAGGGCCGACGTGGCGGGCGAGCCGGCCGGCGGTCGCCTGCAACAGCGCGTCCCCGGCCGCATGCCCATGCTCGTCGTTGATCTGCTTGAAGCGGTCGACGTCGGCGAGCACCACGACCGCGCGCGGGTCCTTCAGGAGGGTGGTGGCGCGGCGGGTGAACCCGTCCCGGGTGACCAGTCCGGTCAGTGGATCGCGCCGGGCGGTGTGCAGACGGCCGCGCAGCCACCACACGTGAGCTGCCCATCCGGCGGCGAGCGGCAGCGCGGAGAGCAGGGCCGTGGCCAGGGTGTTCACGCGGCCACCCCCTCGGCGTCTGCGTGGGACGCGTCCACGGGGTGCAGGGCGCGGCCGTCGGCCCGCTCGGCGAGCAGGGCGTCACGCACTTGCCGGGCGGGGCCGGAGCCGCAGTGCAGGGCCTTGCGCAGTGCCTCGGCGTTGATCGCGGCGTCCGTCCAGTCGGCCGTGATGGTGCGGGCCTCGGCGAGCAGTTCGGCCGGGGTGCGCTGCGGCGCGGTGGCTTTGCCCTTGGCCTGCCGCCTGCGCGGCGGCTTGGCTGCCTCGCGCTTCGGCTCCCGGTCGGCGGGCATGTCGGCGTCGGCGGGGGCGAGTTCGCCCATGCGCAGCATGACGCGCTCGCGCCGCGGGGTCTTCGAGCGCCACTTGCGGCCGTAGCGCTCGCGCAGGTCCGCACGGGCCAGCAGCCGTTCCCGCTCACGAGCGAGCGCGTCCGTGTAGGAGGTGACCTCCCACAGCGTCATGCGGCGCCACAGCGCGAACGTGGGCAGCGGGGCGAGCAGCCAACGCGAGAAGCGGATCTTGTCCATGCGGCGGCCGGTGACGGCGCCGATGCGGACGGCATAGACGTGGGCGCCGATCTCGGAGAACACCACCCACAGCAGCGGCATCGTCCCGTGAGCCACCTTCGCGGACAGGGAGTGTCCGGCCGCGATGTTCAGCCAGCACGTGACCAGGGTCAGCAGCCAGGGCACGAACCGCACCCACGCCAACGCCATGTCCAGCCGGACCAACAGCAGGTTGGCCAGGGTGAACACCGGGATGGCGATGTCGACCGCGATGGGCAGGATGTGCGGGGTGGTGAAGCCCCACCGTGCCGCGGCCAGGGATACCGCGTCGAAGGACAAATACAGCCCCAGGGCGCCGACCGCGGCGGCGGCGAGCGCGCCGACTCCGGCAAGGCCCATCTCTGGCTTGGTCAGCGGCGGCACCTGGGGCCGCGCAGTCTCGGTTGCGGTCGTCATGCGGCACCTCCCTGAAGCGGCGGGTTGACCAGGCCGGTCAGGGTGGCGATCTCGTCGCCGGTGAGGACCGTGTGCTCGTCCATGGCGTGCGCCACGGTGCGGATCTCGCGCCACAGGTAACCGACCCTGCGGCGGGCCATCCCCTGGACCATCCCCCAGGACTTGCCGCCCTCGGGGACGTCGTCACGTCCGAGCCGGTAGCCGGCCTGCGCGAGGACGTCGACGGCCAGCTCGCGGTCATGGACGGAGGAGCAGGCGGCGGCCCGCTCGGGGGTCCACAGCCCGTAGGTCAGCAGGTACTGCACGTGGGCGAGTTCTCCGGCGGCAGCCTGCGCGGCGAACTGCCACGGATTGGTGTTCTGCGCCTGCCAGGCGGTGTTGCCGGTGACGCTCCAGCGGCCCGGCTGCGGCTCCCAGGCGATGACCTCGCTCGTGACGACGTGCATGCCGTAGGCCATGGAGAGCACGGCATGCCCGGCCTCATGAAAGGCGAGGCCCAACCGGGCCTGTTCGTAGGTCAGCGAGATCAACGACGTCGGGCGCGGCTTGCCGGTGTGGTCCGACAGCGTCTCCGGGGCGGGGGCCAGGGTCCTCACGCCGCCACCCCCTTGCGCACCGTGCGGCGGGCGGGACGAACCAGCGGGATGACGTCGAACAGGTCCCGGTTCTCCTCGATGACCTTCGCGGCGACGCGGATCAGGTCGTCAGGAAGGTGGGGGTTGTCGGCGAGGATGTCGCGGGCCGCATCCAGCCGGGCCGTGCGCTCCTCGTCGCTCTCGCCGTCGACCCCGAGCCACAGCTCAACCGGGGTGCCCAGGGCCAGTTCGATGAAGTCGTCGGGAGAGACGGCCTGGTGACCGCCGATGTAGGTACGCATGGAGGCTCCTGAATCGGAGGGACAGGAAGCCGGAGTTGCCGCAGGCTTTTGGCGAGACGGCGACCTCTCCGGCGCCTCAGCCGCGAGTGCGGCGAGGCGGTGCCCCGACCGGGAGTCGAACCCGGCCTTGCGACCATCGGGGCGGTATCGGTGGGGTGTTGGGGCGGGTCAGGTCCTGCTCCTGGCGAGCCGCATCACGCCAGTGACCATGGCGGCGACGGTGAGCGTGGCAACCATGAACACGCCGCCGCAGCCGTCGTTGCCGTGCAGCACCACGTGCTCCTCGCACGGCTTGCAGGGCTTGTTGTCGAACCCGAAATTCCTGCTGTGGATCTCGGCGTGCTGCTCGCACTGCACGCATCGCTCGTTGCTCATGACGAACTCCTGAGTCGGAGGGACAGGAAACCGGAGGGGCCGCAGGCCTTTGGCGAGACGGCGACCGCTCCAAGGGGGCCACGGCAGCGGGTCAGATCCGGACCCGGCATGGGCGGTTGAAAAGGTTGATCAGGTCGTCGGTCACAGCGGTGACCGACGTGAAGACCACGAATCGTGGAGGTCCGAGACGATCCCGGCTCCCCTCAGCGCTGCTCGTACGAGACGAGCAGCGGAGGCAACCGGCCGCAGTGCGTGCGAGGCGCGCCGCGGAGGGGTCGAAGTCGTTCAGGCGCGCGGTCTTGCTCCGCGCAGGGCCGCCATTTCGGGGGTGGTGACCAGGCCCGCTTATGTGCGCCGAAGCGCTTGTCGAAGAACGGCCGATCCGGGGCCCGCGGCGTGCGGCTGATGCCGCCTTCCTGTCGAGCCATCCCGTTCGGTGATGCAGTACCTGTTTTACAGGTACTGCATAGGGTTCCGTCAAGTAGGGCGATGAGGTTTCTTGGCTTTGCACCGGGACTTCTTGATGCACCATCAGAATCGGTGCAGGTCAGGGGAGTTGGTCACCCCCTGCGTGGACAGCTCAGGTAGATCTAGCTACCTTCAGGAAGTCCCTAGACGTCCCATCGGGGGTGGAGATGTCCAACGAGCGATTGCGGTCGGCACTCTTGGCGCAGGGCATGACCGTGCAGCAGCTCGCGGAAAGGATCGAGGTCAACCCGAAGACAGTCGAGCGCTGGATCACGCAGGGCAAGGTGCCCTACCGACGCCACCAGTACGCCACCGCGTCCGTGCTGAACGTCGACGTGACAACGCTGTGGGAGGACGCACGCTCGGTCGACAGCGCAACCGACTTGAGCAAGGCCGAGATCGTCTCGGTGTACCCGCACCGACACGTCGTGCCGACCGATCTCTGGCGAGAGATGTGCGAACGCGCCAAGGAGCGCATCGACATCCTTGTTTATGCGGGCATCGGCCTGGCGGAAGATCCGCGCTTCCTGTCAGTCCTCAAGGCGAAATCGCGGAGTGTTGGCATCCGCGTACTGATGGGTGATCCCGCGTGCGAGGCCGTCATTCGCCGTGGCATCGATGAAGGTCACCGCATCATGGACGGCAAGATCCGCAACGCGCTGGTCAACTACCGTCCTCTCTTCACCAGTCACCCTGCGATCACCTTCCGGCTGCACGACACCGTGCTCTACAACTCGATCTACCGCTCGGATGACGAGATGCTCGTCAACACACACGTGTACGGCATCGGCGCCTACCTGGCCCCCGTGCTGCACCTGCGGCGACTTCCCGGGGGTGGGCTGTTCGATACCTTCGCCAATAGCGTCCAGCAGACCTGGGAAGGCGCGAGGCCAGTATCCGAACACGACATCACAGGAGCATGAGCCATGGGACGTATCGACTACCTGCACGACCCCGACGCCCCGCCGGCCAACTCGGTCGTGCCCTCTGTCGTGGCGTTCGTACAGAACGATGCGGGTCAGGTGCTGATGATTCAGCGCTCGGACAATGGCCGGTGGGCGCTCCCTGGCGGCGGGCACGACGTGGGCGAGTCCATCAGCGCCACCGTGGTGCGCGAGGTCTGGGAAGAGACCGGTATCAAGGCCGAAGTCGTCGACATGGCCGGGATCTACACCGACCCCGGCCACGTGATGCAGTACGACGACGGGGAGATCCGCCAGCAGTTCAGCATCTGCTTCCGTGCGCGGCCTGTCGGCGGAGAGGTGCGTACAAGCAACGAGACGACACAGGTCCGCTGGGTTGACCCAGCGGACCTGGAGACGTTCGACGTACACCCCACCATGCGACTCCGGATAGAGCACGCGATGGACCGTACCCGGACGGCCCCCTACATCGGCTGACGCTTCGCGGCGGCGACCCGTTCGAGGACACGCGCCGTGCTCGCCAGGATCTCGGGCTCGGCACGGCGGATAAACGTCCCGATCAGGCTGTCGGGCCCATAGCGCCCGGCAATCTCGTTGATCCGGTCCACCGGGTTGGTCGCCGTGCCGTCCGGCGTGGTGTTCATGTCGCAGTAGCAGAGCGCGTCGTTCAGGCCTGCGCTCTCGCGAGGGAACTCCCCCTCCAGCTCCTCGCGCAGGCCACGCGCTTCCGCCTCCATCCATGCGCAGGAATGGTGGGCCACGAGGTGCACGACCCGTTCGTCAGCGTTCGCTACGTCTCGGAGGTACCGGGCGCCGTCCAGCGGGTGAAAGCCGGTCTTGGCGAGGTCCGGCGCGTAGCCGATGTCATGCAGCACCGCTGCCGCTTCCAGCAGTTCGGCGTCCGCCCCGACAATCGGCGCAATCGTGCACGCCCGTTCGGCAACGCCCAGCGAGTGCTTCCAGCGACGCGGCAGCGGCTCAGAGAGCAGTGATTCGGCAAGCGGGTAGGCCCACTCCGTCAGTCCCGTCAAAACTAGGAACGCCCCTCTCGATTCGGCAGAGCCCGCACGGTCCGCAACCTGCCCTGCCCTCCTTCGGACAACACCCCTGCGGCTTCCAGCTTCTCCAGCGCCTTGGTCACCGTCGGGCGCGAGGAACTGAACCTCTTGCTCAGCTCAGAAGCACTCGGAAAGCTTGCCCCCACCTTCAAGCCGTCATCCGTGATGACATCGGCGATGCGGTCTGCCAGCGGCCGGCGATCCCCGGACTGCTCGCCTCGGACCACACGCCAGCGTCGACCAGGAACCGGCTCTGCTACGCCGTCCCTCTGAAGGACAGCGAAAGCTCGTAGCACGACGCCTCGCGAGACGTCATGCTCGCGCATAAGGTCCGTGACTAGCGGAAGCTCCGCCATCTTTGGATCGGAGCGGACCTGAGCTCTTACCGCGTCCGCGATCGCCTGGAAGGTCCCCCGCGGGCTCGCCTGCTGCGACACTCGCACTCCCTCTCTGTCTGCCCCTCGTGGAGGTCAAGCCTCGCACTTCGCGCCTGCCTCCCGAGTGCCCTACGTGTCCGACTGTCCGGTTAGAGCCCTGACCTGCATGAATGAGCCGGACACCCTTAAAGCGTCAGTGTCCGGGTGTCCGGGTTCAGAGGCTGTAACACCGGGGTGTTACAGCCCTCTCGACAGCGGCGAGGCGAGGCGCGGCGCGGGGCACCTCACGCCCCTGCCGTACGAGTGAGCGGCGAGTCCATTATCCAGCGACACGTTCTCGTATCAATGGGCAATGGAGCCAGAGGCGATTCCCGATCTGATCCGCCTCACGAGCCAATCAACGTTGAGCGCTGGCATACCTAGCCAGGCCGTGGATAGCGCCGTGGTCATCTGCTCGTTGGCGTAGCTGTACAGCGTCAGGCCCTCAAAGAGAGTTACCCACAATCGAGCAGCTCGCCGTGCGTGAATTACCCTGAGTTCAATCTCGCACGTATTAGGTCGGTGCAGGAGAGCGGTCGGGAGCCCTACCGCCACGCACTCGATAGGCGCCAGGCTCAAATTCCTCTGAGAGTTCCCGCGCCCTTTGAGCGAACCCTTCTGGCCATTGCGTATACCTGTCCCAGGTGATGCCTGACACGAGACGAAAGTGCCGAGCCCCAGTGAGATCTGCATCCGCTATGTTTACACCTCTAAGGTTAGCCAAACCAAAATCGACCTCTCGGAGATCTGCACCCAACAGGACCGCATCCCAAAGATTTGCCCTAGTGAGATCTGCACCGGTCAATCGTGCGCGGGTAAGGTCTGCGCCAGTGAGGTGCCCACCGTTAAGGCTGGCTTGGCTAAGATTTGCCCCCACCAAAAATGCGTGAGTGAGGAGCGCGCCGGAGAGGTTCGAACGAACTAGCCGGGCTCCCGTGAGGTTAGTTCCAACAAAGCGGGCACGCGTTAGAACTGCATCCGTCAAATCTGCATGGAGTAGTTTTGCTCCCGAAAATTGGGCATCCGCGAGGTTCGCGGCGTTGAGGTTCACGTCTGTGAGGTCCGCATTATGGAGCTGCGCTCGGGATAGATCTGCGCCACCGAGGTCTGCACCTACGAGACGGGAATCGTCCAACGCTGCCCCAGAGAGATCGGCCAGGGGCAACTGAGCGCCGTTCAGATCTACTCGGGCGAGCAGTGCACCAGCCAGCAGTGCGCCGGCGAGGTTGCGAGGAGGGTCTTCGGCGGAGCGCCGGACAGTAAGGAGCTCAGCCTCGGGAACGCCCTCCATAGGCGGAGCCTGAGCGGCTGAGCGCGCCGCTATGGCCTCGGCAGTCTCGTTGAGAGCACTGGTGGGAGCGTCGGGGCACGCGAGATAGAGCAGGCCACGCAGGACATCGGCCTGTCCTTCGGCATCAGTGTCGTGCACCATGTTCTCCAGAGTACGGGGTGGGGGTCTGGAAGCGGATTCGACAGATTGGACAGCGGTGACCCGCGTCGGGGTTGATCGCTAACAGAAGATCGATAGCCGCGTTCTCCGCACGACGCTCCCGTTCACGGGTACTGAATTCGGAAGGTGATGCAGGCTCAGCCATCAGGATGGCCTGGATTTGTCGAAAGTGCTGCTCCGCAAGCTTCCAGTTCGGCACGGTCGATTGAGTGCCCGGGTCCGATTCGGAGTGCAGATTCCCGAAGGAAGCTACGCGTTTAGCGACGTCACCGCCACGTTTGTGAAGTTCATGCAGCGTGATCACATCTCATCCCCCGGATCAGTGGGAGACTGTGCAAGCGTCCTGAGTTCGGCGACTACGGCGTCGAAGTCGCGGGACTGATGACTTTCGATCTGAACCGTGATGAGATAGCCAGCGGCTCCGCCAATAAATGCAGGAAGCGCGGCCCAACCAAGCAGTGACAGCGGCCACGCAATCCATGGAACCTTTGCGTCAGCTGGTGAACTAATACCTACAAGAACTTCGTACGCAGACGTCCAGCCAATCATTAACCCGTTGGTGACATATAGGGTTGCACAAAGAACGAGCGCTATGACGGCATCGGTAAGCAGCCAATACGGAAGACGTCCAAGGGCATGCCGACGAGTCCACCACGCGGCGGACTGTTGCCCCAAGTTGGGCCGCGGAGGAGGGATCTCCGGAGGCGGTGCAGGTGGAGGAGCTGACACGTACATCACATTAGGGGTCCACACCCCATGGGTGGGGCGGAATCAACCACGCCGGGTCGCGAGGGGTACTCGCGACTGGTCCGCGCTGCTGACGACTCATGATCAGGTCAGCGCGGAACACCGGACTGTCCTGCGCGGGCACGCTGCGCATGTTCGCGAAGCCCAGACAGTGTCCGACACACCTCCGACACAGTCGGCGTCGCCGCCGCCTTCCAATCCGCTCCGCAGCAGGTCAAGGGGGGTGTACTGGATGATCGGCACAATCACTCCGGAGCCGTGTGCGCAGGTTCGAATCCTGCCGGGGGCACCTTGCATGAGGTGCCCAAAGACCCCGTCACCAGCGGAAACGCTGAGGCCGGGGTCTTCGCGTATGTGCAGCCAGATGCCGCCGAAAGCAGCCGTTTGACAGTGATCACGTAATGACGACGTAATGATCTTTGCGGGCTTTCCGGCAGGTCAGCGGCTGTTCGTCGTCCTCTTGAACTTAGCTTTCCGACACACCTCCGACACGGCGCGAGCCCCGGATCACTCCGGGGCTCGCGTGAGGGGCGTGTGGGCTGTGTCAGTCAGGCTTCGCTGGCGTCCTCCTCCCCCAGCCCCTTCAAGATCCGGTCGTTCATCTCCTGCTCCTGGCCGTCGATGCACTTGGCGTAGATCTTCAGCAGGACGTCGACCGAGTGACCGGCGCGGGCCGCCACCTCCGGGGCGGGTACACCGGAGTTGAGCCACTGGGAGACGCCCGCATGACGGAGGTCGTAGGGACGGACGGCCAGCACCGAGAACACCTGGTGCGGGAGGAGCGCCAGTTCCCGAGCCTGCTTCCACGCCCGCGAGTAGGACGAGGCCGCGATGACGTTGCCCCGCTCGCTGGCGAACAGCCGGCCGTCCTTCGCGGTACCGAACTCCTTCAGGTGCTCGCGGAGCAGCCGCACCAGGGGAGGCGGCTGGGCAGCCCCGAGCGAACGCAATCCACTCATCGAACGCGATCGGGCACTCCTCGCTGTCCATCCAGTCCGATGCCCGCGTGATGTGAAGCTCGTATCCCACGCCAGGGATCATTCACCAAGGGTCTGACAAGGACTCTGCCCCGCCGGTCGCCGTCTCAGTTTCCGTCTCATTCAGCTCCGTTCACGACGGTTCAGGCGAGACCCCGAGCCGTCACCGCCCGGACAGCCAACCGCCCATGAACACAGGTGAACGCCCCCGCGCGCACCCCTACTCCCAACCACCGCAGTTGGAAAGCGTGTTGGGGGCAACCCCTCACGAGTTCGAATCTCGTATTCTCCGCCAGTGCCTCACTGGTCACGATGTCGAAGGGCCCCACTGCTTACAGAGTCCAGTCGACGAGGGGTGAGTCACAGCCGCGGCTCCAACGGCTGTGACACCCCTCGTCGTTGTTCTTCGGCTTCAGACGTGCATGCGGCTGCCGAATGCTCGGCCCGGGATATGAATGTGCGGACGAGGAGGCCGCTTGGCGTTGACAGGTCCGTATGCCGTGCTCCGAGCATCACAACAGGGCGAACGAAGGCACACACCCGCAGAGTGTGCATGCCCTATGGAGCAACAACCCCGACTCCGATGGTGGACACCCGCCGTCCTGGCTGGTCCTGCACCTCGGGTTCGTGCCGCAGCAGCGGTTCCGGACGTGGCAGGACCAGCTTTCGCAGCTCAGGCTCTGCTCCTGCCGCGGCCTTCCGGACTGACGTGGGCGGCCCGCATCGCCACGCAGTCCCGCGGCTAACGGGCCGGGACAGTGCGGGGAGGGGCGGCGGGCATGAGAAGACGGCGTTTCATGGTTCAACCGTCCTGTTTCCCAGGGCATTTAACCATTCACAACTTGCGGAATGGCTGGCCCGGAAAGATGCTGGAATCATCAGATCGGGCATTTCACCAAGAGCCGTAACACCGTGGTGGCGATCAGTGTCACGCCGCCGACCTCCTTCTTCGCCCGACCACCGGCCGACGGTTGGGTACGCGCTCGCCCTCACGGTGAAAGACACGCGTCCGAAGGAGGCACCATGAACGCGCCGGCCGAGAGCGGGACAGCCCTGCCCCGCTACTGCGCCCAACCACCGCAGACCCAGCCCGTGTTGCGCCCGGACCTCACCCCGAACCGATCGAGGGCCATACTCCTGGTCCGCGCCAAGTGGATCAACGGCACGGTCCTGCACTACGCCTTCCTCGACCACGGCGGTGACATCGGAGGCCCGGAGCAGTTGGACGAGGTCCGGCATGCCTTCCAGACCTGGAAGGCCCTCGGGATCGGGCTGGAGTTCCAGGAGGTGGCCGATCCCAGCGACTCCGAGATCCGCGTCCTCTTCCGGGAGAGTGAGGGGTCCGCGTCGTACGTCGGCCGGGACAATCTGGGCATTGGCACCACCGAGCCGACCATGACGTTCGGTTGGCCCCTGACCAGCCCGTATGGCAAAGCCACCGCGCTGCACGAGATCGGGCACGCGATCGGCTTCGCCCACGAGCACCAGAACCCGTTCGCCGGCATCGTCTGGAACGAGGAGAAGGTCTACGCGGACCTCGCCGCACCACCCAACAGCTGGCCCCACGAGGTCACGTTCAACAACATCCTGCGCAAGCTGTCGCAGAACGAGGTGACGGGTTCCACCTGGGACCCCCACTCCATCATGGAGTACAGCTTCGGGCCCGGGCTCATCGTGCGCCCGGAAGCCTACCGTGGCGGCATCCCGGAGACGCTGGGCCTGTCCGCCACGGACAAGGAGCGTGTGCTCCAGTGGTACCCGACGCTGGCCGCCGAGCCGGCCAGAATCCAGCCGTTCCAGTCGGTACCGGTGCAACTCGCCACCGGGGGTCAGGCCGACTTCGAGATCGTTCCGCCGGAGACCCGGAGCTACCAGGTCGGCACGTTCGGCAACAGCGACGTCGTCCTGGTCCTGTTCGAGGAGACCGCCGACGGTCTGAAGTACGTCACCGGCGACGACGACAGCGGAGAGAACCGCAACGGGCGCCTCGATGTCAAGCTCGTCAAGGACCACCGTTATGTTGCTCGGGCCCGCCTGTACTCCAGCTGGGGCAGTGGCTCGATCGCGCTCATGTACTGGTGAGCGGTGGTGGAAGCGTCTCCCCCGCCGCGAGTGGCGGGCCACCTCTCTCCGAGGTCCGTCTCATGGCTTCCGTTCGGCTGTCTTCCGTTCGGCTGTGCGGTTCGGTTCCCGCTTCTCAGCTCAGTTGCTCGGCCAGTCCGACGATGATGCCCGCCGGGCCGCGGAGGTAGCAGAGTAGATAGCTGTCCTCGAACCGGGCGATCTCGCCGACGAGTTCGGCGCCGTGAGGGCGCAGGCGGGCAACGGTGTCCTCGAGGTCGTCGACGGCGAACATGACGCGGTGCGTGCCCAGAATGTTGTGCGGCCGGTTGCGCGGCCCGGCGCTGATCACCGCGGGGCTGCGGTACTTCGCCAGCTCGAGCCGGCTGTGACCGTCCGGGGTCCGGACCATCGCGATGTCACAGCGGACGCCGTCGAGTCCCGTGCACTGGTCGGCGACGAGGCCCTCGACCTCCGCCCTGCCCTCCAGCTCCATACCGAGTTCCACGAAGAACGCGATGGCGGCGTCCATGTCCTCTACGACGATGCCGACGTTGTCCATCCGCTGAATGGCCATGCTGGTTTCTCCTTCTTCTTCGTGCGGCCGGTGGTGGCCGCTGATGTCCCTGGGACGGAGCCGATGACACGTTTTCGACATCCGCGGACCGCCGAACTCCGCGAAGTAAGGGAAGAGACGGGTGTCAAGGCCGAAGCCGTCGACGCCTCCGGGATCCGCCTCGGCCCCGGGCACGTAATGCAGTACGACGACGGTGGGATCCGGCAGCGGTTCAGCATCTGCTTCCGCACGGAGCTGTCGGCGGTGAGCTGCGTACGAGCACCAGCAACGAGACCCGCTCGCGATGACAGACGACGCTGTAGGCATGCGCAGTAGGTATGCGCAGTAGGTATGCGTGCTCATGTGCTGGCAGTGGGCGCCATTTACGTTTCCCCGGTGGCTACAAATCTGACACCGCAGTCTGCCGACTGCGGCGCCCCTATCGCCTTCGGGGACACCGGTGCCCCCGTCGCCGTCGTTCTGCGGCGACAGGGGCACTGTCCGGGGGACAAGGCCCGGTTCGTCGGCCCTTGCGGACGTCAGTCGGTGATGGTCACGCAGGGCAGGCCGACGCTCTCGCCGCCGCGGAAGCCTTCCGCGCACAGGCGGGTGCCCGCCGGGAAGTGGCGCTGGGGGTATGCCTGGTCGCGATAGGTGCGGAACGCGTCGACGTCCTCGACCTTGGTGTTGGCACTCCAGCCGTTGGTGGTCCACACGCGCGCGGAGATCCTGTGGGGCTGGTTGGTGTTGATGACCGACACCTCCACTCGGCCCAGGTAGGTGCCCGTGTCGTAGGTCTCGATGCAGACAGCATTGTTGCACCACTTGCCGTCGGCCGTCGCCGGTGGTCCAGCGGCGAAGACGATGCCGACAGCCGCAGCTGTCGCCCCCATGCCTGTGACGATCTTTCGAAGAGTAGTCATAGCCATGATCAACGACGGCAGTACGTCGTTGTCACGCAGAGTTGGTCAGCCATGTGTGGTGGGGGTGGGAGGGGGTGGCCGAACGTCCGATGGACGCAGTTCCTCAGGCCAGGGGCTCAGTTACCGCCAGCCAGGCGTCGGTGATCATCTCGTCCAGTGACGATCGTTCGGGCTTCCAGTCGAGTTCCCGGCGGATCAGGGCGGTGTCGGCCAGCAGCGTTGCCGGTTCGGGCTTGGGCGGGTTGTGGACGACCGGGACCTGACGGCCGGTGATGCGCTCCGTCGCGGTGACGATGTCGCTGACGCTCGCGCCCGTCGCGCCTACGTTGTACACGGCGTGGGTTCCGGGCTCGCAGGCCTGCAGGGCTCGGACGTAGGCGCGGGCCAGGTCGTCTACGTGGACGAAGTCGCGCACCGCGGAACCGTCGCCGTTGACGTCGACGTGGGAGGCCTGCCCGGCCGCCACCGCGAGCGCCTTGGGGATGATCCGGGTGAGGTCCGGGTCGCCCACGCCCGCGACGGCGCCGGTGATGTTGAACGCGCGCAGGATCACCGCCCCCACCGTGCCGGTCGCCGCCCGGCGGATCAGCGCTTCGTCGGCGGCCAGCTTCGTCCTGCCGTACGGCGAGGTCGGCCGGGTCGGCGTCTGCTCGTCGATGGGCTGCCGCTCGGGTACGCCGTAGACGGCCGCGGTCGACGCCTGGACCAGCCGGAGCGGGCGGCCGGTGCGGGCGAACTCGGCGGCGCAGGCGTCCAACAGGGCCACCGTGCCGCCGTGATTGACCGCTTCGTAGTCATCGGGCCGCTCGAACGACTCGCGGACCCGGGTGAGTGCCGCAAGGTGACACACGGCATCGGCACCGCGTACGGCATCGCGCAGCTGCTCGGGGTCGCGCAGGTCGGCGTACACCGTGTCGAAAGCGGGCGGAAGCGAGGCCCCGACCTCGCGGTGGGTCATCGCGATCACGTCATGGCCGGCCTCGGCCAGCCGCCGGACCACGGCGTTGCCCACGAAGCCGTACGCACCCGTCACCAGCACACGCACAGGTCCTCCTCAGTCGGCGGGCAACAGGTTCCGATGCTCTCGAATTCCGGTGGAACTCCCTTTGCGGGATTTGGTGTTGGTGTTCCGTGGGGTGGGGATTGGGGAAGGGGATTTCCTCGGATGTTCTCGGGTTTCCTCCGATGCCCTCCGGTGTTCTCTGGGTGATTATTCCCACATCAGCGGTGGGGACATCTAGGCAATTGGCTTTTTTTTCGTCGACAGTTGGGCGGGTTGGGTGACGCGTTGTCGCCGGGGGGGATTGAGGTCGGGGCGCAGTTTTGAGCGGCCCGGCGTTGCCGATCTTCTGCAGAAAGCACTCGCTGACATGCGCAATTCTTCGGACATCCCCGTGCAGTCCTATGCCGTCACCGTCGCCGAGGTCATTCCCGGTGATCTTCTCGCGCTGTCCGAGGAGGAGGTGGCGGCGGACAGGTGGTACGTGGTGATGCACACGGTGCCGGAGACGCCGTACACCATTCGGGTCACGCTGCGGCCGCCGTTGGGCGGGATCGATCACGACGAGGTGTTTGACCGGGGGCACCGGGTGACGGTGGCCTGTCGGCGGGTGGATGTCGGGGGAATACCGCACCTGGTCTCCGCCGATCTCGAATCGGTGGAATTCCGGGAAGGGGATCGCGTCACCTTCCTGCGCGCGGTGAATCCACGGGCCGTCGAGGAGTCGTACACCCGCAGGTGGGGACAGTGGCACCGGGATCTGGAGGGGCCGGTCCAGGAGCGTGCCGAGGAGCGCGTCGACGATGTCGAGCTGCGGCGGCGGGGCGTCGCGGCGGTCGGCGAGGGGGATGTCGTACGGCATCACCCGCGGCCTCGGCCGGTCGGCGAGGCCCGTGTCGTAGGACCGCGGCGGGTCGTCGTCACCGGGCTCGGGGCGGTCACGCCGCTCGGTGTCGGAGTCGGGGAGCTGTGGCAGGGGCTCGTGGACGGGCGGTGCGGGATACGGGAGTTGGAGGGCGAGGAGTTCGCCGAGCTGCCCGTGCGGGTCGCCGGGAGTGTTCCCGTGGATCCGCTCGGGCTGCTGCCCCGGCCGCAGGCGCGGCGGATGAACCGGGCCGCCCAGTTCGCGGTGCTCGCGGCACGGGAGGCCTGGCAGGACGCCGGGTTCGACGTGGCCGGTACGGCCGAGAGCGGGCTCGATCCCGATCGGGTCGGCGTCAGTGTCGGGGCGATTCTCGGAGACGCCTCCGTGCTCGTCGGCGGTGACCGGAAGCTGCGGGACAAGGGGCCGCGGGCCGTGTCGCCGCTCACCACCCCCATGACCGTGCCCTCGCAGGCCGCGTCGCAGGTGTCGCTCGCGCTGCACATCACCGGCGAGGCGCGCACCGTGACGAGCGCGTGCGCCTCCGGCACCGAGGCGATCGGGCAGGCCATCGACCGGATCCGGTACGGGCATGTCGACGTCGCCCTCGCTGGTGGCGCGGAGGCCGTGGTCACCCCGGCGATCATGGCTTCGTTCGCCGCCATGCGGGCCCTGTCCACGCACGGGCTCGAGGCCGACGGATCCGCCAGCCCGTCCCGGCCCTTCGCCGGTGACCGCGACGGCTTCGTGAACGGGGAGGGCGCCGGGCTCCTGGTGCTGGAGGCCGAGGAACACGCCCGGGCACGCGGCGCGCGCATCTACTGCGAGGCCGCCGGCTGGGGCCTGTCCGCCGACGCCCACCACATGGCCGCGCCCGACCCGTCGGGGCGTGGCGTCGCCCTCGCGCTGCGGCGGGCCGTGCGGGACGCCGGCGGGCACGTCGTCGACGTCGTGCACGTCAACGCCCATGCCACGGCCACCGTCGACGGCGACCTCGCCGAGGCGAGCGCCGTACGCGCCGTTCTCGGCCGGGGCGTCCCCGTCACCGCGCTCAAGGGCCACCTCGGCCATCTGCAGGGCGCCGCGGGCGGCGTCGAGGCCGTCGCCACCGTCCTCACCCTCCACCACGGCCTCATCCCGCCCACGCTCGGCTGCGAGCACCAGGACGACGCCATCGACCTGGATGTCGTCACCGAGGCCCCGCGACCGCTGCCCGCCCTCGGCGACCTCGCCCTCAGCAACTCCTTCGGGTTCGGCGGTCACAATGCGGTGCTGGCGCTCCGGCGGATCGGGAAGTCCGCGTAGTTCAGGTGACGGCTGTGCCGCTTGTTTCAGGCGGATGCGCGTTTGCGTGGCGTCGTCTTCTTCGCGCCGGCGCTGCTCTTCTTCGTTTCCGTCTTCTGTGCCGCCGTCTTCTTCGCTGTCGTCTTCTTCGCCGTTGACGTCGACTTCGCTGCGGCTTTCTTCGTCGCCGTCTTCCTTGTCGTGGTCTTCTTCGCCGTCGTCTTCTTCGCCGTTGACGTCGACTTCTTGCCGGCGACCTCCTTGGGGGCCGTACGGGCCGCCTTTCGGGGTGTCGTCCTGTGGGCCTGGAGAGAGGTGACGTCCGCTGCTTCGGTGTCCTTGTCGGTGCTCTCGCCGCGGGATTCCTTCGCCGCCCGGACGCTCTTCTCCAGGGCCGCCATCAGGTCGAGAACCTTGCCGGCGGGCTTCTCGCCGGTCGGGGCGGCGGCCGGTTCCTCCTGGCCGCCGGCCTTGGCGGAGATGAGTTCCTCGACAGCCTCGCGGTAGTCGTCGTGCAGATCGGCGAGGTCGACCTCGCCGAGGGTGTCCATGAGGGCGTCGGCCAGGTCCAGTTCCTTGTCGCGGACGGTGACGCTCTCGTCCGGGGCGACCTCGTCGGTGGCGCGGATCTCGTCGGGCCAGAGAAGGCCGTGCATGGCGATGACGTCGTCGACGACGCGCAGCATGCCGAGCCGTTCCCGCCCGCGCAGGGCGTACTTCGCGATGGCGACCTTCTTGCTGCGCTTCAGGGCCTCGCGCAGCAGGGTGTACGGCTTGGCGGCGGGGGCGCCGCTCGCGGAGAGGTAGTACGCCGTGTCCATCTGGAGGGGATCGATCCGGTCGGCCGGTACGAAGGCCACGATCTCGATGGTCTTGGCGGTCGGGATCGGCAGCTGGGCCAGGTCCTCGTCCGTGATCGGGATGATCGTGCCGTCGGACTCCTCGTACCCCTTGCCGATCTCCCCCGTCGTCACCTCGCGGTCCTCCAGCTCGCAGAACTTGCGATAGCGGATACGGCCGCCGTCCTCCAGGTGGATCTGGCGGAAGGAGATCGAATGGCTCTCGGTGGCGTTCACCAGCTTGATCGGGATGCTGACCAGGCCGAAGGAGATGGCGCCGTTCCAGATGGATCGCACGTGCAGCACCCTTCCTGTCGGTCGGCAAACCCATGCTAAGCGGACGTTCCAAACGCCACATCCCGGACTTCTCGGGCGCGATTCCTTTCCGTGTCGCCGCCGGTCTGTATGACCAAACGCTCTCGCCCCGATGGGCGGGGAGCACGACGAACGACGGAAGGAAGACCATGAACACCATCAGCAGCAGTACGGGTGCGGGGGTCGTCCCGGACGAGCGCGACGCCGTAGCGGCCGTGCGCGCCGTCATCGACGGAGTCTTCGCCGCCTGGGCGGACAACGACGCCGACGCGGCCGTCGCCTC